>JBKPLG010000065.1:0-7222 GCA_046731515.1 Pseudomonadota bacterium
ATGGAGTCCACCCAGCTCGTCGCCGTCGAAATCAGTGCCGGACACGTTATAGCCCGCTGAGAGGATGATCTGGCCATTCTCAACGGACGCGCTCGTCGCCTCGTCGAACCCGATGTTGCCGCTGAGCAGCATCGTCTGCACCTGGTTCTTGGGAACGGCGACCATATAGATTGTGTGATTGTCGCCCGGCGCGGAATTGGCGGGGCCGCCAGTCGTGCCCGAATGAACGATGCCGTTCTCGTCGCCGCTGCCGATCGCCACTTGGATATCGAACAAGCCGTCGTTGGCAGTGATCGTCACTGACCCAGCGGCGACATAGGCGGCAGAACCGTTGACGTGAATGTCGCCGCGCATCTCAACCCGCGGTGCGACCAGCGCCACATAATTGGTGCGCGCATCGATTTTGGCGCCGGCCGCGATCCGGACCGTACCGCCACCGGGCTGGGCCCTTTGGAAGTTGGCGGAAAAATTCCGTCCGTCCGCGGAAAAGTCCGTCGGATTGAGGCTGGTGAGAAGCAAGCTGCCGACATCGAAAACGGCCGTTGACCCGACTAGAATTCCGCCCGGACTGTAAAACCAGATGTTTCCGCCCGTGCTGCCGCCGTCCAGATAAGAAAAAATCTTACCGTTCAGCTCGATGGCGTAAGTGCCGTCGGGCACCACGCGGTTGAGAACGGTATAGTCGCCGGCATTGGCGCCGCCCTGGAAGGTTGCCGTGTTGCCCGCCGGGAGGAAATCGATCTTGCCGCTCTCATTCAGCTGAAGGGTCGGCGACCAATTGATCGTCGCGGTGTTGGAATTGATGGTGATCGTCTCGGCCGTCGTCCCGGTGATGTTGCGAGTCACCGTACCGGTGCTGCTGCTGATCGATCCTTGGAAGGCGCCCTGCGGCGCCGCCTGTGCTCGCGCTTCGTACGGGTGGATGATCGACACTGCGATCGCTGCCGCAGCGCACGACATCATCAACGAGCGGCGCCTTCCGCTCAGGCGAGTCGCCGAAACAGGACGGGCAAACTGCGCTTGGGTCATTGATAGCTCCATGGCCACAATCTGGTCGTAAGAGAGACGAGGAATCGCGGGTCGGGCTTTCGATTCTCAATCCCCGCGTGGGTGAGTGGAAACGCGACCGCGGCATCCAGCGAAAACCGATCGAAGTTCACCCGGGCGCCGCCGCCGACCGAATTGAGACGGTTGGATTGGTCGACGACGAACAGCCTGTCGAGATTGTGCACGCGCGCGTGGTCCCAGAATGCGTAAGCTTCGAAAGCAGCTTTCTCGGCGCTCATTGGCACGCGGCTCCCCAAGCGGATTTCCACCTGAGTGCCGTAGCCTCGATCGCCGATGAGAGTGCCCGGATCATAGCCGCGGCCCACTGTATAGTTGCCGGCCGAGAATTCCTCGAAGTTTAAAAGCGGCTTCCAAGCATATTGAGCGCGAACTCCGAGCGCCAAAGTGAGCTTCGGCGCGGGCCGAAATTCGCCATAGCTAGCGACGCGAAGCACTGTAGCGTCGGATTGGCCCTCGATGCGGCTCGGCGGAACGTCGTCGGGGCCGAGACAGCGCGCTCCGGTCGCGCCGCAGTCGCGAGTCGCGTTGAGAATGTGCAAACCCTGACGGAACTCAAATAGACTGGTCAGACGCCACATAGGCTCGGCGAACGAATAGCCCGCTCTCGTGAAGTTGGCGTCGGTGAGATCAACTCCGACCCGCGCAAAGGCGACGCGCAACCGGTCGCGGGTGAGGTCGATATTGTCGACGTCGACGCTCTGATTGACATAATCCATGCCGATCGAGCCGCGCACGCCCAACGCCTGGCGTCGCACGAAGGGGTAGGCGACCTCGAACGTACCAAATAACGTACGTGCATCGATATCGTCGTCATCACCTTCGATCGCGGGCTTGGCCCACGAATAAGTGAAGAGGCCGCCGACGCTCAGCCCTTCGGCGCCGAGCCGGAAATCGTGGCCGAGCTGAACCGTCTGCTGCTCGTGAAAATCCGACGTGCTGAAGACCGAGAAGACAGTTCGGTCGCCTAGACCAGTCAACCCGAATAACTGACCCCGAAGTAAGCCGCCCCAGCGGCCAAGATCGCGCGAACCCGAATTTTGAATATTCGTATCAACATAAGCCGCGGCGTGCTGGACGGTGACGTCACCAATCACTTCGCCAGGCCCTGTGCCTGCGGGTCGGAGTGTCAGGCGCACCGTGTAACCTGGGATATCGCTTGCCAGCAGCAGATAGCGCTCGGCCTGATAACGATTGAAAACAGGCTGCTTCGTTAGCTCGCCCAGGTAGCTCGCAATGAGCCGCTCCGCACCGGTCGCATCACCGCGCACGCGAACCTGACTGAGATGCGCCATGATCACCTGGAAGCGAATGACGCCCTCGGAGATCCGCTGCTCCGGGACCTGGACTGCGGCTATATAGCCTGCGTCACGAAGTATGCTCGCGGCACGGTCGCGAATTTCGCAGACCACCGAAATCGGCTGATCACGGCCGACGAACGGCGCGTAAGCGGGTGTGAGGTCGGTTGATGCAAGGCCTTTCAAGCCAACGAACTCGACCGCGCGCGGTACGAAGCGGATGTTCTGATATTCCGGAGCATCGAGTGCGCACGGAGCGCGTTCGACGCCGCCTTCCACCTCCAGTCGCGGCGCACGCGTGATCGGCGGAGTTGGCGTCGGGCGGGTCACTTCCTCGCGGGTTGGAGGGATTGGCGGCAACCTGACTGGCGGCGGGACCGTTTGCCCAGCCACGCTGGCGGGCATCATTGGCGCGACGCACGCGACGAGGAAGCGCCAGAATCCGTGACAGCGCGCCCGGTGGGGTACTCGTACTGAACCGAACGTTCGCCTCATCGGGGTGCCCCTCCCCTAAGAGTTATCGAGTCGCTTTTCGAAGAAGTGAAAGTTTAGAGCATGTTAACTGAAACGAGCAAGCAAACATTAAACCCGCGTTAATTTCTTTGGTCTTGTTCGCTGTTTCGGAATTGGGTTTGGCGATGAGCAAAAGCACTGTCGCACGCCGTCGTGGCCGGTCGTGCGACCAAGACTCCGGCTCGCCATTTTCTACTCTCTCAGGTAGGTCGACAACGCGATGGTCCAGGAGCTTCCGCCGCAAACGTCCCAGGCCGCAATAGTCGTTACTGGTAAAGCCTTACCTGAACCGCGCTCCGAGCGTGTTTACGCTGTCGAGCGGATCGACCGGCGTCAAATAGATCAATCGGCCAGTCACGAGATCGATCAGCTGCTCAAGGACGTGCCGGGTGTGCAGCTATTCCGCAGGTCTGACGCGCACAGCGGGCATCCGACGAGTCAGGGCGTGACTTTGCGCGCGCTGGGCGGGAATGCTTCGAGCAGGGCGCTCTTGCTGCTTGACGGGGTCCCGCAGAGCGACCCATTCGGCGGCTGGGTCAATTGGCCCGCCTATGACCCCTCGACATTTGCCGAAATCCGCGTGATCCGCGGCGGCGGAAGTTTGGCGAACGGCCCTGGAGCGCTTGCGGGGACGATCGAGCTGACGAGCCGAGCGGACCCGGGGGTGTCCGGGGAGATCGATGGCGGCAGCCGAGACTCGCTGGAGGGGAGCGCGCGGCTCGGTGCGAATATTGCTGCGGGCGTACTCAGCCTTTCGGGTCGTGGCGAGCGCGGCGACGGCTTTGTGCCTATCACGGATGGCACGCGAGGTCCGGCGGACGAGCCTGCGCGATACCGCGAATGGAATGGGCGGGCGCGCTGGGTTGCGCCGGTAGGCAGCACGACCGAGATCCAGGCCGGTCTTTCCGGTTTCCATGACTGGCGCACACGCGGGATCGACTTCACTGGGAACCGCACCAACGGCGCCGATGCTTCAATACGGTTGGTGGGGCATGTTCCGTGGCAGTGGAGCATGCTCGGCTATTGGCAATGGCGCAATCTGATGAGCAGCTTCGCCAACGTCAGCCCGGGCCGAACGGTCGCGACGCGAGTGTCGCTTCAGGATTCGGTGCCGTCGCACGGCATTGGTGGAGGCTTCGAGCTGAGGCCGCCTATAGGAGAACGCTTAGAGCTGCGCTTAGGCGCGGACGCACGGAGGACGGACGGAGAATCGCGCGAGCTCTTCGCGTACGTCGCGGCCGAGCCAACGCGACGGCGGCGGGCGGGAGGCGAGACCTGGACCACTGGCGCTTTTGCGGAGGCGAGTGCCGATGTCGGCGGAGTGACCCTGACGGGGGGCGGCAGGCTCGACTACTGGCACATAAGCGACGGACATTTGTTCGAACAAGTCATTGCCGATGGCATGGTGCTTCGCGATGAACGCTACGGTGATCGCCACGGCTGGTTGCCGACCGTGCGCGGCGGCATCCTCGCGCCGCTCCGCGGGTTCGGTCTGCGTTCGGCGGCCTATCTCGGCTGGCGCATGCCGACGCTCAATGAGCTGTTTCGCCCGTTCCGCGCGGGACTGGACGCAACTGCCGCCAATCCCGAGCTCGATCCAGAGCGGCTCGCAGGTGGGGAAATCGGTGTCGAATTTGCGTTTGGGCCGGTTCGACTGTCGCTTACCGGGTTCGTCAACCAGCTGACGGATTCGATCGCCAACGTGACGCTCGGGGAGGGGCCGGGCATCTTTTCCGGAGTCGGCTTCGTAGCCTCAGGCGGCACCTTCCGGCAGCGGCAGAATGTTGACGCAGTGAAAGTTCGCGGTATCGAAACATCGGTCGAATGGACGGACGGTCCATGGGCGGTGCGGGCGGGCGCCAGCTTCACACATGCTCGAGTGAAAGCGAACGGCGCAGCGTCTTTCCTGGACGGATTGCGGCCTGCGCAAACTCCGAGGCTCGCTGGAACCCTTGCTGTGAGCTGGGAGCGTGGAGGGAAGGGCGCGCAGCTCGTCGTGCGCCGGGTTGGCGCACAATTTGAGGACGACCTCAACACTCGAAACTTGAAGAGCGCCACGACTTTCGACGCTTACGGATCCTGGCCGCTTGGGCGTCGGATGCAGTTGATCGCGCGAGCCGAAAACGTGACCAATCAATTGGTCATGGCGGCCATCAACGGCGATGGTTCGGTCGAGCGCGCGACACCCCGCACGGTCTGGCTCGGACTCCGTTTGCGGTGATCCTTTTCGAAGGATGTTCAAGGAATCCCCTAACCTCAATCAGCATCGTGAACCGGCGAGCGAACCAGGCGTTGCGGAGCCGCCAACAACAAGGGAGAAAGCCATGCCAACGATTAAGAGTGGCGGCTCAAAGCGCGGTTTTGCCGCGATGGATCCGGCGAAGCAGCGCGAGATCGCGAGCAAGGGCGGAAAGGCCAGTCACGGCGGCGGACGAAAGGCCGCTTCCAGCCGCTACCGCTAAGCGTCATCAAGAGGTAACGCCGGGCGAGCGACATCTCGCCCGGCGTTTCATGTCCGCAACGCCCGTCTGCTAAGGGCGTTGACTGGACGGCATGTATCGATCGAATCTCAACGCGCGCGACAAAGGCGGCGCAATCGCGGGCGTGATCGCAATTCATGCCGCGTTGCTGTTCGCCTTCCTGCACATGTCTGGGCAGATCGACCTCGCGAACCCGCAGAACGCCTTGCGAGTGTTCGACATCAATCCACCCCCTCCTCAGCCGCCTCCTCCTCCGCAGCAACGGCAGCAGCCCAAGCCCAAGGAAAAAGAGGGGGGTTCCGCGCCCGAGAACATCCGCAGCCAGGCGACACCGGTCGTGGCGCCGCCGCCGCAAATCGAAATCCCGCAGCCGCGGAATATTGCAGCGACGGAGACACCTCAGCAAGGCACGGCGCCTACGCAGGGCGCAGCTGACGTGGAAGGCCCCGGAACCGGAGCCGGCGGGACGGGGAGCGGCACTGGAACTGGGTCCGGCGGTGGCGCGGGTGGCGGTGATGGCGGCGCCGCCTATCCGCCGCGCCTCGTCACTCCCGTACTGCGCGGCCGCGATTTCCCTTCCGGCATGCTTGAGCAATGGCCGCAAGGCGCGACTGTGTTCCTGCGATTGCGCGTGGACGCGCGCGGTTACGTCAGTGAGTGCGCGATGGATCGCGGCACCGGCATTCCTGCAATCGATTCGACCATGTGCAACCTTGCGCATGACCGGCTCCGCTTCCGTCCCGCGCTGAATAAAGGCGGACAAGCAGTTGCAGGATGGTTCGGATACGCGCAACCAGCACCGCGGTAGCTAAAGGACTCATATGATTGAAGCGGAATGGTGGGAGTATGATTCCCTGGATGAGCTCGCCGATGCGGTCGCCGGCGACATCGGGTTCATCGTCGAAAGCGCGGTCGAAGCTCGCAATGCGTCACTGATTGCACTTCCCGGCGGGAAGACCGGGCCGGCGATCTTTCCCAAGATCGCGGCGCAGAAGCAGAATTGGAAACGCGTGACGGTCATTCCGACCGACGATCGTGTCGTTGCGGTGGATAGCGAGCTCGCGAACGTGCGTGAGATCGCTAGGACTTTCCTTCCCACTGGCGCGCGGGTCATTCCCATCGTCAGCGGCGCGGCGGACGATTATGGTCTCGCGGGCAATGCAGCCGATGCCCGGTTGCAGGACCTGCCTTGGCCGCCAGACCTCGTTTGGCTGGGGATGGGAGCTGACGGGCATACCGCATCAATTTTTCCCGGCCCCGATCTGCAAGCGGCGCTCGATGCGCCCAAGGCGCGGCGGGCGATCGGAGTGATGCCGGATCCACTCCCCGCCGACGCGCCGGTTGCACGGGTGACCCTGACGCGCTCCGCCATCCTCTCTGCTCGAACGATCCTGATCACCGTCACGGGCAGCGAGAAGCGCGAAATCCTCGAAGGTGCGATCGCCGATGGGCACAGCTCGAAGCTACCGATCGGCCGGGTGCTCGCCGAGGTCGAGCAACCGATCGACATCCACTGGTCCCCATGAACTAAATCTCCTTGAGCCGCCGGCCAGCGGTTTCTTTAAGGAAGAACAACGATACGATGACCGAGATTGCGGTAAAGACAACCGCGTACCAGAGCCCCGCATAAATATCGCCGGTGATAGCGACGAGGGCGAAACTCGAGACCGGCAGGAAGCCTCCGACCCAGCCGGTACCGACGTGATAGGGAAGCGACATGGCGGTGTAGCGGATCCGCGTCGGAAACATCTCGACCAGCGCCGCAGCCTGCGGGCCGTAAAGCGCGGTCGCTGCGACCACGAACAACAACAGGACCGCAATCAGAAGCGCCATGTTGATCTGGGCCGCGTCAGCAGACTTCGGATA
>JBKPLG010000066.1:0-6810 GCA_046731515.1 Pseudomonadota bacterium
CGTATTTGTCGTGGTAGCAATCCTGCACCTCGACGTCGGCCTGGGTGAAGAAGCGGAAGATCTGCGTCAGCAGGTTGCGCTCGGTCTGGTCGAGCTTCTGCGCCCAGTCGCGGCAATCCTCGCCCAGCGGCACTTCCTCCGGCATCCAGTGGATCTGCTGCTGGCGCTTCCAATATTCGAACGCCCAGGGATATTCGAAGGGCTTGTACTGCTTGCGGGCTTCGAGAAGGGGCATCTTACTCTCCCAAAAATCCGGTGAGGAGCGCCGCGGCGAATGCGGCGGCAAAGACCATGATGAAAAGGCCGATCAGCCGATAGGCGCGAGCATTCTCGAGCCCCGGGAACAGCCGGTGCGACAGAGCTTCGAGCGGGATCGAATGGCCGTGCTTCACCCGCTCCGCGCTGTCGGCGACGAGCTGATCGGAGCGGAGCACGAGGTCGACCCCGACGAACATCATTCCGGCGAGCGCGATAAGTGCGACAATCTCGTTCATCCGCGCCTCCAGACCACCCGGTCGCGATAGACGACGTGGGACTTGCGAGCGCCGACGCCGAAGACGACGATGCCGAGAAAATAGCCGAAATCGTACCAGCCGCCGTTGTTGGGAACGGCGTAGACCGCGACGTTGTTCGCGAAGAGCGAGACGATCCAGGCGACCGGGAAGATGAAGCCGTGCCATAGGCCGAGGAGAAAACCCGGCGCTTGCGGCGCGACCGCGTCCGCCTGCTGGGTCGCCGCGCAGGCGGTGAGCGCGATGGTGCCCGCGAGGATGAGCGGCCTCTTCATTGCGCGCTCTCCACCGGGCTGTGGGTGAGGGCGAAGGCGACGGCGAAGAGCGCCGGGACGAGGCCGACCGTGCCGCCGACGATCGACGCGAGGCGATGGGGCGGCGGATCGCGGGTGACCGCGCCCCAATAGAGCAAATAGACGCCGCCGATCGCGGTTAAAGCGATCGAAACCAGCTGAATGAAGAGGCCGAAGGCGTCAGAATAATCGCCCGGGACCGGTATGCCCGAGACCAGCACGGCGCCGAGAAGCGCGACGGCGATCACTCCGAGCGCCGCAGCACGCATCCGCAATGGATCGCCGGACACGGCTGCGCGCCAGGCGAGCAGCGCCAGCGGAACCACCCAGAGGAGCTCGAGCAACATCATTTCGCCCGCTCCTTCATATATTCGAGCTCGCTCTGGCTCGGGCGATATTCGAGCAGGCCGAGCGCGTGGATGCCCATGATCGCGCCGACGATGAACAGAATCACCGCGCCCTGGCTGCCGTATCCCTCGTCCGCCGACCTGCGGGCGCGATAGAGCCATATGCCGACGCCGATCAGTAGCAGCGCGACGGCGAGCTCGATCATGCGCGTGGCGGTCATGACAGGCGCTTCCATTTGATGTCCTGTCCTTCGCGCCGGTCGCCGAAGCCAGTCAATTTGCCGCTGGAGTCGCGGTAGAAGACCTTGCGCGAGCGTGGGCTTCCGGGAACGAAGAAGATATCGGCCGCCTCGGCCTTGAGTTCGGCCTCCTTGCCGCCGTCGCGAAGCCCAAGCAGGCGATTGCCGTCAAGGCGGATGGTATAATGAATCTCCGGAGTGAGCTCGTAGCGTCCGGCATATTCGGCGAGCTTCGCGTGCGAGAGCTGGATCGCCGGCGGGTCGTTGAGCACCGAGAGGGTCATCGATGAGACCATCTTCCAGCCGGCCTCGGTCCGGAGCCACGCGTCGGTCGTTCGGAACTTCGTTTCCAGAAGCTGGCCGTGATAATCGAGGCTCTCGTCCGCGACATAAGTCGCGACGGCGCTGTCGCCGTGACGCTGAAGCCTGTAATCGGTGACCTTGATGTGGCCGACGAGGCCCTTGGGCAGCGGTGTCAGCTCCTTGAGCAGGGCGTCCTTGGTCAGCACATCATTATTCTCGGTGACGAAGATGAGAGCGGGATCGGTCGCCGAATCCCATGTCTTGGCGTCGCCGGGAGCGATCGCGTCGACCAGCATCTGCGTCTTCGCCTGAAGCTCGGCGGCGAGCGCAGGATCGTCGGCTGCCGCGGCCGGCGCTCCGGCGAGCAGGATCAGCGCGGTAACAGTCACGAAATTTCGAATATGCATCTTGGTCATGTGCCTACCCTTTCGTCACCCCCGCAAAGGCGAGGATCTCGCCGGGTAGGTTGCGCGACGATCGGAACTCGCGCTTTCGCAAAATGACGATTTGCAGGGTCATTGGCAGGCCAAACACTCGTCATAGTCGGTGGTCGACTGGACCTGGATTTCGCGAAGCTCGGGCGTGTTGTCGGCCTCGACCCCGCCCGCGAAACCGGCGCGCTGGACCGACTTGGAGCGGAGGTAATAGAGCGACTTGATGCCAAGTTCCCAGGCGCGGAAGTGGAGCATCATCAGGTCCCATTTGTCGACGTCGGCGGGGATGAAGAGATTCAGCGACTGTGCCTGGTCGATGAATGGCGTGCGATCGGCGGCAAGCTCGAGGAGCCAGCGCTGGTCGATCTCAAAGCTAGTCTTGAACACGTCCTTTTCTTCCTGGGTCAGGAAATCGAGGTGCTGCACCGATCCGCCATTCTCCAGGATCGAGTTCCAGACGGCCGGGCTGTCCTTCAACTTCGGTTCGAGCAGCTTCTGAAGGTATGGGTTCTTGATGGAGAAGCTGCCCGACAAAGTCTTGTGCGTGTAGATGTTCGCCGGGATCGGCTCGATGCACGCGCTGGTGCCGCCGCAGATGATCGATATCGACGCGGTTGGAGCGATCGCCATCTTGCAGCTGAAGCGTTCCATCACGCCCATGTCGGCGGCGTCGGGGCAGGGCCCGCGTTCCTTCGCCAGCATCATCGACGCCTGGTCGACCTGCGCGCGGATGTGCTTGAAAATTTTGAGGTTCCAGCTCTTGGCCATCGCGCCTTCGAACGGGATTGAGCGAGCCTGGAGGAAGGAGTGGAAACCCATCACCCCGAGACCGACGCTGCGTTCGCGCTCGGCGGAATATTTGGCGCGCTCCATCTCGTCGGGGGAGCGGGCGATGTAATCGCTGAGCACATTGTCGAGAAAGCGCATCACGTCCTCGACGAACTGCTTGTCTTTGTGCCACTCGTCCCAGGTTTCGAGATTGAGCGACGAGAGGCAGCAAACCGCGGTGCGGTCGGCGCCAAGATGGTCGCGGCCGGTCGGCAAAGTGATCTCGCTGCACAGGTTCGAAGTCGTGACTTTAAGTCCGAGGTCGCGGTGATGCTTGGGCATCGCCTTGTTCACCGCGTCGATGAAGATGATGTAGGGCTCACCCGTCGCGAGGCGGGTTTCGACGAGCTTCTGGAAGAGCGAACGCGCATCGACGGTGCTGCGCTCGGAACCGTCGCGCGGACTGCGGAGCATGAATTCCGCGCCGTCGCGCACGGCCTGCATGAACTCGTCGGTGACGAGCACGCCGTGATGGAGATTCAGCGCCTTGCGGTTGAAGTCGCCCGACGGCTTGCGGATTTCGAGGAACTCTTCGATCTCGGGATGCGAGATATCGAGGTAGCAGGCGGCCGAACCGCGGCGCAGCGAGCCTTGCGAGATCGCCAGAGTCAGGCTGTCCATCACGCGGACGAACGGGATGATGCCGCTGGTCTTGCCGTTGAGGCCCACCGGCTCGCCGATGCCGCGCACGCGACCCCAATAGGTGCCGATTCCGCCGCCGCGGCTCGCGAGCCAGACATTCTCGTTCCAGGTGCCGACAATGCCTTCGAGGCTGTCGTCGACGCTGTTCAAATAGCAGCTGATCGGAAGGCCACGGCCAGTGCCGCCGTTCGACAGCACCGGGGTCGCCGGCATGAACCACAGCTTCGAGATATAATCGTAGACGCGCTGGGCGTGGTCGTCGTCGTCGGCATAAGCAGCGGCGACGCGCGCGAAAAGATCCTGGTAGCTCTCGCCGGGGAGCAAGTAGCGGTCGCGCAACGTCTCCTTGCCGAACTCGGTCAGAAGCTCGTCGCGGGCGGCGTCGGTCTTGACGTCGAACTGGGGCGCGTGGACCGCCTTGGTGCTGGAGGTGGTCGTCGAAACGTCGTCGTTCGGTACTTCCGAGCCCGCTGAAAAATCCATGTCGCTTCCCCGTCCTTCACCAGTCCTTTCAAGGACTGTTTGTTCCCCAATTGTTCGACTCGGAGCCATGCTCTGCATCCTAGCCGTTTTTGGCGCGTAACGGGGCTTTTCTCGTGGCTCGTCCCTGTGGAAATCGGGGACGAGTTGGCCCGTCACCGGAATATAGGTATTCCGGCGCAGAACACTAGGTCTTGAGAGCACCCCCTCTCGCGCTACTACCTATTGTGCCTCAACCGTGGTGTAACGCAAGCGGGTAAAACATGGTTAACGAAATTTTTCCTGTGGATTGGCGGGCGTGCAACAGTCGCGGTTGTGGACCCTATTCTCCGATCCAGGCCCTGGCAGCCATGCCTGGAGAAATTTCTAGCGCTTTCTCCAGACGTTTTCCCAACCCAGTCCTTTGAAGCACGGGCCCCGGCTGGCTTCGGAAAGCGCGATACCGGCTATACCCTGGTTCCACTCCATCAACACCGGAGCGCCGTCACGATCGATAGCGACGTCCCAACCGATGAGCACGGAGAACGGGCTCTGGTTATGCAGTTTTTCACACAAAGCGACTGCATTCTGGAATCCGGGAATGCGCTTACCGGAGAATGCGACATGACTGTCCGGGTGAACTGTGTGAGCCACCCAGCTCCTGTCGGCTGCGCGCTCGCAGAATGTTCCCTGGTCATCCATGATTGGAACGCGGATCGCATTCGGAGTCACTAATGTCGCGCCATCGCGGCCGAAGCGCAAAATCGAAGCCTTGTGCTCGGCTGGCCGCCCAAGCGGCTTCACAGTCGTTATTCGCAACGTCGCGACACAATCTGGAGTGAACTGATTGAACAGGGGATGCTGTTCGATCGCCCTCTGAACGACAAGGTTACCTTGTCGCGACAGGTGGTCCGGATCGAATTCGTCGCGGGTCACCTTCCGGACGGCCTTCCCCTGCTCTCCGCGGTCGGCTTTCACGAATACGGCATCCGTGTCGGCAAAGAGGTAATCCCTCAAATCTGATTTTTCTAAATGGCGATGCTCTCGATCCAGCCAGAAGCCATTGATGTAAAATGCGAGATCCGGGAAACATTCCGTTCCGAGAATCCTGCGGGCAATCGTTTTCGCGTCGATGTTGTTGTACGTCCTCCAGCTCGGCACGAGGATTCTCATAAAATAGTTTTCAGGAATCCATCCTTCGATGAATTCCCCTCGGTACGCGCTATAGAGCTCCAGAAAGGCCGCGAACTTGCGGGACCCAAAGACGTCTTTGCTATATTCTCTGACGAGCTTCTTTTCAGCCGCGCTCAGACCGCGTGCCGGGTCCTGAGTCACCATCGCCTGATAAGCGGCTCTAGCCTCGGCATTCACACGAGCGTGGAACCGAAGTGTCTTCGCGGCCTCCAACCGTCCTCTGGCAAGCCGCCTCAGAGGTTTCGTAAACATCCTTCGGCCCCGTCGAGACGCAGTCGACTGCAGCCTACACCATGGATCTCCGCTGGCGAACCCGGCGATCTTCGTCCGTGCCAAAAACCGACAGTGAACTTGAGGGCATTTGCGGTTGGCGGGCCATCTGGCCTACGCTTATTTCCGACTGCGCCCCAGCGAGGGTTCGCGATTGCGCAGATGTGAGTAAGTGGGGGGCACTAACTCGTGGCGAGGCTTGCAATCGTAACCCACGAGTGTGACGATTTCTTCGCCTGGCGCATGAAACCCTGGCCGAAAAGGCTGGTCCAATACGAACTTCACAAAATCCTCAAGGAGTTCGAGAAATTCGGTCATAGCTGGCGGATCACGAAGGGACCAAACCCGATCCCCGCAGACGCCGCCTTGTTGCACGTTGACAGCACGTTCGTCGACGAAAGTTATCTGGCCCTAAGCTCGCACTATCCGCGTGCCTTGAACTTCGGGACGGCGGACATTTCAAAGAGGACGGTCAGCTCACACTGCCTGACGCCGCACGATGACTGGTCGGGACCGGTCGTCATCAAATCGAACCTTAACCACCGCGGGATCCTCGAAGAGACACACAACCGAAGGGCGCTTCGAGCGGGCCGGCCGTTGCCGCATCCCGACGTAAGCATAGCCGGCGAGTACCGCCTCCTGGACCGGATTCAGGACGTCCCGGACGATGCCTGGTCCGATCCGGGATTGGTCGTCGAACGGTTCCTGCCTGAGATCGATACTGACGGGAATTACGTTTACCGCACGTGGATGTTCATGGGGCGTCACGAATATTGCAACAGGTTCATCGCCCGAAACTGGTTGGTCAAGGGTGAGTCCGCGATCGGGCACGAGTTCACGCACGTGCCCGACGAGCTGCGAGCGGAACGCGAACGGCTGAGCTTCGATTACGGCAAGTTCGACTTCGTTATCCATAAGGGCGTGCCCTTTCTCATGGATGCGAACCGCACACCCGGAATCTCCCAGCGAGTCGATCACATCATGATGAGCGAGGCACGCAACCTGGCCGAAGGACTGCACAAGCTGGTGATGGAAAAAAACGCGCGGTGAGCTACGTCAAGCGACCTTAGTTGCAGATGATCGGCGTCGACGGCCCCGGGGCGTCGGAATAGCAGTCGCCGGCGGCCGCGTCGGCACGATTGCCGGTGCGCAGCGCTGCGAACAGCGCCACGCTCAGTCCGGCGATCACGATGAAGGCAATCGTCTTCCTGTTCATTCGGCACACCTCAAGCGATGCTTGACCTTCGGATAAGCTTACATTGCAACACTTAACGTCCGCTTTCCGAAGC
>JBKPLG010000067.1:0-21453 GCA_046731515.1 Pseudomonadota bacterium
GTGTCCGGCACTGATTTCGACGGCGACGAGCTGGGTGGACTCCATGGCGGGCTGCCGGCGAGCATCGAGATCCAGGGCGGGAGCTTTACGTCCAACGTCGACGCCCGAGCCACGGACAGCATCGATGCGAACGGAGGAGAAGGAACGCTCTCCTTTGCCGGCGACGTGACGCTTCAGGCACTGAATTCCGCGACGCTGATGGCGCGGACCGGCGAAACCGTCACTGTCGGCGGCAACGCGGTGGTCAGCGCGAATGACGTCCTTGACGCCTCGGTCAGCGACCCTGAGGCGAATTTGGATGCGCAGGGCGGTCATGCGTCGATCGAGGCATGGTCCGGCGGCGCAGTGGAGATCGCGGGCGATGCGACGGTCTCCGCCAAGGCTCTCGGTGCAACCAATCCCGAATCTGGATTTGGCGGCCATGCTGAAGGCGGTATTGCGTCCATTAACGCGGCGGGCGGCACGATCAGCATCGGGGGCGTGACCAAAGTGGACGCCTCGGCCCACGGCGGGGATGGCGCGAGTGGAAGTGGAGGCAGTGCCAATGGGGGCACCGCCGAGATCCTGGCCTCGGGCGACGCGGGCAACATCACCCTCGGCACCGAGACCACACTCGATGCCAGCGCCGTCGGAGGAAGTGCCGCCAGCGACACGGGTACCGGCGGCGACGGAACCGGAGGCTATGCGCATCTCGAAGCCTCGGAGAGTGGCAGCATCAGCGGCGCCAATGTTTCCGCGCTCGCAGGCGGCACCGGCGGAGATGGCTTCAACGGCGGCAACGGCACTGGCGGAACCAGCAGGGGCGAACACGTCCGCGGTGCGGTCATCGCGGCCAATGGACCCTCTGCCCAGGTCAATCTCACCGGCACGACCCTCCTAAGCGCCAACGGATTCGGCGGCTTCGGCGATTTTTTCAGCGGCGGCATCGACGGTAGCGGCGACGGTGGTTTCGCCAGCCTCGCGGCATTCGACGGCTCGGTTACTGCCGGAAGCGTAGTCATCGAGGCTGACGGCTTCACGAGTTTCGGTGAACTTGGAGAGGGCGGCTTCTCGGAGCTCGCCGCGCTGGGAGGCTCACTGAAAGCCGATTCGGTGACCATGAGCGCCAACGGCTCAACCGATGGCGGAACGGTCTCGATCGTCTCTGATCAGGGGTCCAGCGAAGGGACCTTCGGCGATCTGCAGATCGGCACACTCGACGCGTTCGCGGGCGGCGGATTCATCGGGGGCGACGTCGTCGTTTCGGTCGATTCAGGGAGCACTGCCGACCTCGGGGATGCTGAGCTGGGTGATTTCCTTACCGGCAATGTGACGCTCAATATTGCAGGCGAGCTGACTGCTACCGACCTCGCACTGACGTCGGGAGATGCGATCGACATCAACACGCTCTTCGGCGGAAGCATCGTCGTTTCCGGAACGTTCGAGAACGACGCCTTGGGGCTGGTGACGCTCAGTGACGACGGCTCCGGCGGGTTCATCCAGGCGAACCTGCTCGACATCGATGCCTTTGATATCGTCAACAATGCAAACCTCGACGTCTTCAACCTCCTGTTTCACGTCGTTTCCGACTTCGACACCGGTGATCTCGACGTCGACGGGTTCATCGACATATCTTCCGACGGAAATCTGACGACCGGCAATCTTTCGGCAGGTAGCGATATCACGCTGAGTGCCGGCGGCCTCGCGAGTATCTACGGCGTGGTTTCAGCACCGACAATCACCGTAACTTCGCGGGACATCTACATCGACGCGGAAGCCTCGCTTGGCGTCTTTGGCATCACCGACCTTATCACTTTCAACGCGCTGAGCGACGGCGCACCGGTGATAATCGGCGATTTCGCCGGGGTCGGAGAAGGCCAATACCAGCTGTCAGAAGACGGCGACATCGAGGCTGACACTATCGTCTTCAACGCCGTTTCGACGAATGAGAGCGACCCCGCGATCGACGTCATCGTTGGCACGGGCAATATCGAAGGCAGCCAGACTGAAGGTGGCGGAGTCAGTACGGTCATTCTGAACACGCCCGGCTCGATCCTCGTCGAGGGCGACGCGGCCTTCATCAATGCAGGCGCAGGTGATTCACTCAGCCTGAACGCCGGCGAAGCGATCGAAGTAAACACCGATACCGGCAGCCTCACGATGACCAACATCGACGGTGAGCTCGCCGGCACCCTCAACTTGACCGCACACGACATTTGGGTCGCGGATTCCGAACTTCTTGCGCAGCTGGAAAAGGATCCGAACTTCGCTGGTCTCGCCGATGCGCTCGCCACCAACAATGGCGCACTCAATCCTGAGGGCTATGTCCAGGCAGGCGGGGTAACCGCCACGATGCAGGGCAGCAGCTTCCTCGTTCAGAACAGCGGCAGCGAAACCGTGCCGGCCGGCATTACCGTAGGCGACGGCGGCCTCTCCGTGATCAACGCGGGAGCAGAGCAGGCCACAGCGATCATCAACGGACGGCAAGTTCTGTCAGATGGGACCGTCATCGGAGGTGACAATTTCCTCGATGCTGTCGAGTTCACCGGGGAAGGAGGATTCACGACCAATTCAACGGTGAACGGCTGCCCAGTCACAGGGTGCGCCGTGATTCCACCACCACCACCACCGCCACCACCTCCTCCCCCTGCTCCTCCTCCTCCTCCTCCTCCTCCACTGCAGTTCGGACCGGAATCGATCCTTGGCCCGGTCGATTTGATGGGGAATCCGGACGAGGAGTCGAAGAAGAACAAGGAGGTGTCCGACCTCATCGACACGAGCGCGCTATCGAACGACGACGGCACGGTCGACGAACCCGTCACCAGCGGAAGCGACACGCCTATCACGAACGACACATCCGTAAACGACCGCAAACCGAAGTAGCGGAGGGTCAGATGATGACCAGGACAACCATTACTATTGCCGCGGCGATCTCGACCATCGGTCTTGCGGCGGGAGCTCAAGCGGCTCCGCTCGGTATGCGCGACAGCTTCCGCATCGGGAGTGGCGGGACCGTCTTCTGCTCGGCGCAAAGCGTCGCCGCGGACAAGGCGCTGACAGACATGTTCGATTCTGGCTACTCGCTGACGTGCCGCGACGCCGCCTTGCCGATCGGCAAGTTGTACAAGTTGCGCAGTGCGCCGGGACTACAGGCGCGGCTTGCAGGACTTCGTAACGGATCGATCATCTGCTCGGCTCCGACATCAGGCTCGATTCCCGATTTGGGCCGCGTCGAGGTAATCGAGTGCAAGCTGCGGGGGGCGGATGTCGGCTATCGCCTTTATGAGTTCACTCGCGGCAAGACGTACTACCGCGCCGAAGGCCTTGCGGGCTATGACAGCGCGCTTCAGCTAGGCCTTCGGAGTCTCGTTGCCGACCGCCAAATCAAGGGCGAAGTATCAGTCGCCACGATCGGTCTGGGGGATCCCGCCGCCTTCGCCAGGGTTCAGGCTGGCACGCTCGATCCCTCGCGTGCGCTTAGCGAAGCCTATCGCCGCAACAATGCAGGCAGTTACGCAGAGGCGGCTGAATTTTTCGCGGCAGTAAGCAGCTCCGGCGACGCCCCTCTCAGCCGTTCAGAAGCCCTCGCCAATGAAGCGCTGCAGAAGTCGAACCTCGGCCGCTATGCTGAAGCGGACACATTGTTCGCGCGTGCGGCAGAACTCGTCGGTTCCGACGCGATCGTCGCTCGGCGCCTGCGTAATTATCGCGCGATGCATCTTCTCAACCAAGGCGATCCGAAAGCGGCGCTGGACGAGCTCGCGAAGCCACTCCCGGAAGGCGCAATCATCCCCGGCGAGAGAGAAATTGCCCGTTTGGAAATAGACGCCGCGACGGCCCGGCGGTTAAATTCTGAATCGAAGCTAGGCCAGCGTCTCGGTGGCGCGTCCGATGAGCTGCTGCCGATCGAAAAGGCCGAGATTCTCGATGGCCAGTCACTGCAGCTGCGCGGCACGGCGCTGCGGTTGACTGGCGATGTCGGCGCTGCCGTGGAAGCGCTGCAACGGGCCGACGCCAAGCTCGAGTCCGTCCGTAGCGGTAGGGTCGCATCGATCGTTTGGATGCGCGCCCAAATCGTCGGTGATCTCGCCGCGATCGCTGAGGATTCCGGCAATGCCGCGGACGCAGATCGCCTCTACCGGCGGGGCGTTGCCTTCCTTGAAGCCGATTATCCGGATTCGGCGGCGCTGTTGAACGCGAAGGCCCGTCTCGCAGGCTATCTGGCGCGCACCGGCCAGCTCGTCGCGGCGGAGGCGATGTTCCGCGACATCGTCCACTCACAGCCCGACGCAAGCAACCTGCCGCCTTCCTTCGCAAACGTGCTGCGGCCCTACGTCGATATTCTGATTAAGAAAGACGATCCGTCGGCGATTGCCGAGATTTTTGCTGCGACCCAACTCATGACCCGACCTGGCCTTGCGCAAACCCAAGCCGTTCTTGCGCGCAAACTCACCGGAGGGACGAGCGACGCCTCCCGCCTGTTCCGGCAGTCGATCAATTTGACGCGGCAACTCGAGCGAACCCGCATCGAGCTCACTCGGCTCGAAGAAACGCCAAAGCTATCGCCCGAAGAAATGATTCGCGCGAGCAATCTGCGCAGAACCATTCAGCAGGCGCAGCAGGAACAGATCGCGACTCAGGCCGCTCTCGCGAACTACCCGCGGTACCGCGCCGTCTCGAGCGAAGTCATTGCGCTAGCGGATCTGCAGAGATCGCTGCGCGACGGCGAGGCCTACTACCGAATGACGATCGTTGGCGATCATATTTACGCCCTGCTGATCACTCGAAGGGGCGCACGTGCAGCGAAGCTCAATGCGACGGGCAAGCAACTCGACGAGCAGGTCGCGGCGCTTCGCGAAACCATTTCGACGATCGAGAACGGCAAGCGGACCACCTTTCCCTTCGATGTCGCGCTTTCCCACCAACTCTACGGTGAGCTATTCGGGCCATTCGAGGCCGCTCTTCCGGCTGTCAGGCATCTGATCTTTGAACCCGATGGAGCAATGCTTCAGCTTCCGCCGAACCTGCTCGTGACCGACCAGGCCTCGGTCGACACCTATCAGAAGCGCTCGGCCGTCGGCGGCGATGCCGAGTTCGACTTTCGCGGGATCAGCTGGTTTGGCCGCGACCGAGACATGAGCACCTCGGTCTCGCCGCGCTCCTTCGCGCAACTGCGCAGCGCGCCGCCTTCCGCTGGTTCGCGCGAATATCTAGGTCTGGGTGAGAACACGCCGCCGCCGCCAAGCGCCGAATCCGCTCTCGTCCCCGTCACGGCCGACCGCGATTGCATTCTCCCGCTCTCGTCCTGGGCCCGCCCAATTTCCGCACGCGAGCTTCGGGTGGCCGGTCAGATCGTTTCCGCCTTCGACCCGCAAGGCGTGCAGATCATCACGCGCGATGCGTTCACCGACACCGGGCTCGAGGAGCGCACAGATCTGAACCAATACCGCATCATCCACTTCGCCACGCACGGAGTGGTGACCGCTCGTGCGCCGAAATGCACTGCCCAGCCAGCCTTGCTGACCAGTTTTGGAGGGCCGGGATCGGACGGGTTGCTGACGTTCCGTGAAATTTTCGATCTCAACCTCGATGCAGACCTGGTGATCCTCTCAGCCTGCGACACGGCGGGTAAGGCGAGCGCTTCGGCCACTCGGTCGGTGGGCCTAGCAACAGGGGGCGATGTTGCGCTCGACGGTCTGGTGCGCGCCTTCGTGGGCGCTGGCGGAAGGCTGGTGATCGCCAGTCATTGGCCCGTTCCGGACGACTTCAATGCAACCCAGCGACTGATCACAGGGCTTTTCTCGGCTGCGCCGGGTACTTCGGCGGTTACGGCGCTCAGAATGTCGCAGCGTCAATTAATGGACGACGCGAATACGTCGCATCCCTTCTATTGGTCCGCGTTCGCAGCCATCGGTGATGGTGAGATTCCAGTGATCCGTGCGAAGCAGCAGATCGCGCAGGTGCACTAGGCGCGAACGACTGGTGGCTTAGTGCTGGATTTGGTCGCCGCAGCGGCACGTCGTCACTCGGCCGACGCGCGGACGCTTCACGGGTGCAGCGGTCTGTTTCGAATTGTTCGGCACAGGAGTCTGCGCTTCTTCGGCAGAAGCAAATACAACGGCAGCCGGGCGACCGGTGGTATTACTGGGCTCACGAGCTTCTGGCTTGGTCGGCTCGGCAGCAGCATGTGATGTGCAAATCAGCGCCGCAAATGCAATCATCAATGTCCGTGCATTCATGATCCGGGCCCTTCCAGTTGAGTGCCCGCATAATCCCAACGTGCTTTCCAACTCGCTTCGGCAAATGGTTAAGATTGGGAAAGTCGTTGCCGCGATTTGCGATCAAGCGCAACGAGCATTAACTCATGTTAGAAACCGGAACTAACCACGGCGACTGCAGTTTGTGACGTTGGCACGCCAATGCCTGTTGCGTGCCACGGGGCGGCCTGGCGTCAGTCACCTCTCGTCGGCCGCCCATCAGGGGATTAGCCATGCGTGTGGATATCACCGAGCTTTCCGAGCTGATGGAAATCTACCGACGCCGCTCAAAATTGGTTCCGTTCCAGCCCGTTGCCGCGGCCTATGCTGAAGCGGCCGATGACCTTCAAGAGATGGTCGCCGAGCTCAAGGCTGCTGAGCGGGGAGTCGTTGTCGATCGGCCTATTCACACTTGACGATTCTTTCGCGCGATCGGATCGCCAAGCATCCGTTTCCACGCTCCGCCCAAGCGATTGCATGAATTTAGCATAAAAACTATTTTACCTAGCTGTCTCAGCGGTTTAGGACCGCCGCAGTTGTTCCGTGCGTTGACTTTTTGTTAACCGAAGCCCACACATCCCGGCTTCCACGCAGGGGGTAAATCCATGGCCACCGCAGCATCCCACAAGCGCAAGATGTACCTGACCACCGGCGCAGTGGTCGTCTTTGGCATTGCGGCTTATGGCCTCGGCCGGGTCTACCCGCCGAGGGGGCCGACCGCCGGCACAGTGGCTCCGGCTGAGCGCTATGTCTCTCCGCAAGTCAGCGAGAGCGATGTCAGCCTCGGTGATACGTCCGTCCCTGAATTGATGCAGACGGACGCCTTCGAGCTGATGGTCAAAGACCCGGATTTTCGCGCGCTCGCCGCGAGCCCGGGCTTCCGAGCTCTTGCCGGGCAACCCCAGTTGATGGCGGCGCTGCTGTCGAATCCTAAGGCGTTCAGCTCGCTGGCGGCAAATCCCAATGCGTTTGCCGGCTTTGCGAAAGCTGCTCAAAATGCATCCTCACTCGCGCCCCAGGCCAACCAGGCGAGCGCCAAACTCATGAGTGCCGTCGCGGGCCATCCGGCGGCCATGGAGGCACTTTCATCGCATCCGCAAGCTCTCGCCGCAATTGCTGCAAACCCGGCTGCCTTTGCCAATTTTGCGTCCAACGCAAACGCCTTCCGTGACGCCGCCTCCAAGGCTTCGGTTGATGCGCGACTGGCGAGCAATGCTGCCGCGTTCGGAAGGCTGGCAGGCGACAGTGCGGCAATGAAGGCGCTTTCCGCAGATCCGCAAGTCTTCAGCGCGTTCGCCGCCAATGCTGCGTCGTTCAAGGCGCTTTCCGGTCAGCCGCAGGGGCTGGCCGCCGCGGTCAAAAATGCGGCGGCCGCCGCGCACCAGCTGCAGGCGGCGGGAGTCTCGAACGCGGCGTTGTCGGCGCTGGCGGCGAATTCCAACGGGCTGGCGGCCCTCTCTGCCCAGCCAAAGGCGCTCGAAGCAGTCGCAGCCCATTCCAAAGCCTTCGCGGCGCTTTCGTCGCATCCACAGGCCCTGTCCGCGATCCTTTCGAATGGTTCGGCCTTCAGCAGCTTCGCGAACAATGCCAATGCTTTCCGCGAAGCCGCCTCGAAGGCATCGGCCGATGCGCGCTTGGCCAGGAACGCTCCTGCATTCCAGCAGCTGGCCGGTGACAGTGCCGCCATGAAGGCGCTTTCCGCCGATCCGCGGGTCTTCTCGGCAATCGGCAACAATGCTGCGGCTTTCGGCTCCCTTGCAAGCAATGCGCATCAGCTGAGTCCGCAATTGTTCGCCGCGATCGGCAACAATGCATCGTCCTTCGCGAAGATGGCCAGCAACGCCGCGCAGCTAAGCTCGGCGGCGAATGCGCTTCAGGCCGTCAATGCCCATTCGCTGGTAGCGTCGGCCGCGGCGGCTGGACGGATCAACTCCGCTGCATCTCAGGCCATCCTTGCCAATCCGCAGGCGTTCGCGGCCATGTCGGCTAATCCGCAGGCCTTCGCTGCTGCGAGCCGGAATTCGGCTGCGCTCTCGGCCTTGTCATCGAACCAGAAAGCTTGGGCGGCACTGGCCGCGCAGCCCAACCTCGCGGCGGTGATGGCGAACCCCAGCTTCTCCGCTGCGCTCAACCAAGCGGGCGTGTCGCGGGGGCAGTCCGACTGACGCCAGCGTTTTGGGGGACCGTTGATGGGGGAAGAACGGTCTAAGCGACGTCGGCTTGCGCATCGCGCGCTCGCATTCCTGCTGTCCACTTCAGCGACCACAGTCCTGGCGCAGGCACCATCGAGCCAGCAACCACCCCCGCCGCCGAGCGACACGACCACGGTGGTGGAGAAGCCCGATGTCATCCCGCCACCACCTGAGGATCAGCCTCCGGCGGAGCCGGTGACACCGGCTCCGACTAAGCCCAATGCGCCAGAACAAAAGACCGAGCATGTCCCGCAGGATGCGTCCGGGTTTCATCTGTCGACGCTCGAGACAAAGAATCTTTCGCTTCTCTATATCGATCCCCTCCAGACTTACCTGACTCCCTATCTCGGCCGGGCGTTCGAGAACGCGCTCGCGTTCCACGAAAAGGAGTTCCACTGGAAGCCTTGGGAGCGGACGACCATCCTGCTCAAAGACTTTGCCGACTACGGAAACGCCGCCGCACTCGGTAGCCCAAGCAACATGGTCTTGCTCGACGTCGGGCCGTTGTCGCTGTCGATGGAGACGTTTTCACCGGGCGAACGCTTCTTCACCCTCAACAATCACGAGCTAGCCCATGTCGCGGCCATAGACGTCTGGAACTCTCGCGATGCTTTCTGGCGCCGCTTCCTCGGCGGCAAGCCCGTTCCGCTGCAGAAGCACCCGGAATCGATCCTCTACAATTTTCTGACCAGCCCGAGGAACTTGACGCCGCGCTGGTACATGGAAGGTAGCGCCGTCTTCTTCGAAACGTGGATGGCTGGTGGTCTGGGGCGCGCCCAGGGCGCCTATGACGAAATGGTGTTCCGGGCCAAGGTGCGGGACGGCACACGCATCTACTCTCCGCTTGGGCTGGAGAGCGAGGGCACGTCTTCCGACTTCATGGTCGGGGCCAATTCCTACCTCTACGGCACGCGTTTCTTTTCGTACCTAGCCCTAACCTACGGGGTGGAGCGAACTGTCGAATGGCTTCGCAGATCAGAAGGCTCGAAGGCTTTCTACGCCAGCCAGTTCAGGCATGTGTTTGGAAGGTCGCTTGATTCCGCCTGGTCCGACTGGATCGCCTTCGAACACAAGTTCCAGGAAGAGAATCTCGCGCGTCTCGGCAAGTATCCGATCAGCGAGCCAAAGCACCTAAGCCCACGCGGTCTCGGTTCGATGTCTCGGGGCTTCATTGATGAGAAGACCAACAGTCTGATCGCGGCTTTCCGCTGGCCCGGACGGATCGGCTTCCTCGGCAGGATGGATCTTGCCACCGGCAAGATTACGACCCTCACGGACCTCGATGGAATGATGCTCTACAAGGTGACGAGCGTCGCCTTCGATCCCGAGACTCGAACCGCTTTCTACACCAACCAGAATTATGCCTATCGTGAGATCAATGCGATCAACGTCGACACGGGCAAGAAGCGCCGCCTTCTGACGGACGCGCGCATCGGCGATCTTGCATTCGACAAAGCCGACAAGAGCCTCTGGGGCATCCGCCACCAGAACGGGTTCGTCACTTTGGTCCGAATCCCGCCGCCCTACAGCGACTTCAACCAGATCAAGACATTCCGCTACGGCGAGATCCTGTTCGACCTCGACGTATCGCCGGATGGGGAACTAGTTTCCGCCTCGTACGGCACGATCGATGGCAAGCAGTCGGTCAAGGTGTGGAAGCGCTCTGACCTCGAGCAAGGCAATGCCGACGATCCCGTCGCGACCCTGACGCTCGCTCCGTCGGTGCCCGAGATGTTTACCTTCACTCCGGACAGCAAGTCGCTACTCGGCAATTCTTATTACACCGGGGTCTCTAACGTTTTCCGGTTCGACATCGCGACCGGCAAATATGACGTGCTCACCAACGCGGCCACCGGCTTTTTTCGCCCTCAGCTCAGGCCCGACGGCTCGCTCTTCGTCTATGATTATACCGGTGAGGGCTTCAATCCATCGATTGTCGAACCACAGGTTCGCGAGGACCTCGGCACCATTCGCTTTCTCGGCACCGAGGTTGTGACCGCCCGTCCCGAGCTCAAGCGATGGGGGGTGGGATCGCCCACCAAGGTTCCGCTCGATGCGCTGGTCACGCAGCGCGGCACGTACGACCCGTTCCAGCGCATGCGTTTCGATGCACATTATCCGATCGTCTCGGGATACGACCGCAAGGCAGCCTTAGGTTATTACCTCCACCTCGCGGACCCGCTGCAATTTCGTCAGTTCAGCGCGAGTCTCGCCTTCTCCCCGTACAGGGTGAAGGGCTCTCAGCGCTTTCATGCCAATGTTGAATTTCAGACGACGACCTGGAAGCTCAATTATTGGCACAACCTTGCCGACGTCTACGATCTCGCAGGACCTGTGCTCCGAAGCCGCAAGGGCGACGCGTTCATCGCCAGCTATTCAAAGCCTCTGATCTACGATCCTCCGCGGCAGCTCGACATCTTTGGATCGGCGTCAGCCTATTTCGGTCTCGATCAGCTTCCGAGCGCCCAGAATATCGCCAGCCCCAAGAACTTGCGGTCGGCCGAAATCGGGCTGCGCTACACCAACACGACCAAAGCGCTCGCCGGCGTGGATCATGAAAAAGGCGTGGCCGGACGCCTTGTCGTCGCCGCCGACCAGGCGGAGGGACATTTGTATCCGAAGCTCTACGGTGGCCTTGATCTGGGCACAGCTTTGCCGTGGCCCAACAGTTCGGTCTGGCTCTATGCCCACGCGGGCATGGTCAGCGGTCGGCAGGAGAGTCCGCTCGCGGCTTATTATTTCGGCTCGTTCCGCAACAACTATGTCGATGACAGGAGCGAGAAGCGTTACCGCGAAATGGAAAGCTTACCGGGATTCGAAATCGACGAGATCGCGGCGCGCCGCTTCGCCAAGCTCACCGGGGAAGTGAATCTCCCTCCGATACGGTTCGCCGAGGTCGGAACACCGGCCTTCTATCTCAGTTATATTCGTCCAGCAGCATTCGCCGGAGTCATGGCGACCAAGAACCAAGACCGAAGCAGCCACGTTTATTCGGACGTCGGCGCGCAGTTCGACCTAAACTTCACTGTTGCGATGAGGCTGCCAATGATCTTCTCGGTCGGAGCGGCCGCTGGCTTCGACGACGGCCATTATCGCAAGACCGAATGGCTTGCTTCGTTGAAGATCATGTAAGGCGATGGTCTGGCTGCTGACTGAAGCGGCGCACTGGGGCCTGGCGCTCATTCCGGTTTTGGTGCTGCTCGCGATCTTCGTCTGGCTCGATGCTTTCGCGCTAATGAGCCTCCGCGAGATTCTGTTTCTCCTGCTGCTTGGCGGCATTGGCGCTCTAGCCGCCTATCCGGTGAGTGGCCGCCTTCTTGACACATTGCCGATCGGCTTTTCGAGCTACAGCCGGTTTATCGCGCCGTGGATCGAGGAAGCGATCAAGGGCGTGATCGTCATTGGCCTCTTCCGTCTCAATCGCATTGGCTACAAGCTCGACGCAGTTCTCTCCGGCTTCGCGATCGGCGCCGGGTTTTCGGTCGTTGAGAACGTCATCTACCTGACCATCTTCCCAGAATATGGCGCCGGCATCTGGCTTGTGCGCGGTCTCGGCACAGCCGTGATGCACGGCACGACGCTCGCGATTTTTGCTGCAAGCGCGCACGAATTCGCAGAGCGCGAAACCCACGAAGCCGCGGGGGACTTCAACTTCAACCTGCTCTGGTTCGTCCCTGGCTACCTTGTCGCGGTTGCGTTGCACATCGCCTTCAACCAATTCCCCGACAGGCCGCTGTTGGCGATGCTCGGCGCAATGGTCGTCGCTCCGCTAGCGGTGATGCTCATTTTTACAATCGGCGCCGCGCATGCGCGGCGATCGCTTGAAGCGGACCAGGCCAACCATCATGCACAGCTCGACGTGCTTATCGCCGGCAAATGGCCGGATACTGCGGCCGGCCGAAAGGTCGCTGCACTCGCCCGGCGCCTCGGACCCGAGAGCGCGGCGCGCATCAGGCGGTACTGGCAGGTGCGCACGTGGCTAGTGGTCCAGGCCGAACAGGCAATGCTGGACGAAGCCAGCGGTGACGTCACGCTCGACAAGGAAGAGCTGCACTCGGCTTTCGCCGAGCTACCTCGGATTCGTCGCGCGCTGGGGAAAAGCACATTCGCTGCTCTAAGGCCCCTCTTGCCCTTCAGCCGCAACGACGATTGGGAAGTTTCCGAGCTGCGCCAGCGGCTGCGCCGAGATTGAACGCAGTTGCTTACGAGTTGTTAACCATAATCGGCCCACTCCTGACCTCAGGAGATATCGAATGGCAATGCGGGCACATTTCGAAGAACCGGTGCAAGCCGGCGAAGATCGGCGAGCTTCGTTACGCCGGTCGCTTCAGCTCGACACGCAAAGCGACAACGTGGTTCATGGGGCCGGCCAAGTCACCATTCACGACCTCTCATTGACAGGCGTCCTCATTGAAACGTCCACACCGCTAGTCTCTGGCGAGACTTTCGAGGTCAACCTGCCCCAGGCAGGCACGGTCGAAGCGTCGGTCGTCTGGAACAGTGGCGAATTTTTCGGTTGTGAGTTCCGAGAGCCGATCTCGACGGCTGCGCTCAGCGCGGCTCTTCTGCGCAGCCCGCCGCGCGATGTGGCTCCCGTCAGCCGGGCAGTTGCCGACGACCTCGCCGCCGAGTTGCGGAGTATCAACGAACAGGTCGAACGGATCGCGCTGGAAGTTGAGCGTGTGGTCGGTCAGCTCGGCGGCAAAACAGACGATCAGGCCTGATAGATTTTAGAAATGCCTGGCGGAGAGGGTGGGATTCGAACCCACGGTACGGTTGCCCGTACGCCGCATTTCGAGTGCGGTGCTTTCGACCACTCAGCCACCTCTCCGGACTTTCAGGCGCTGGCCGACGCGATCGGCTGGTCAGGAGGCCGCGCCTCTAGCAGCGCGGTTAAACCTTGCCAAGCAAATGGCTATTCGCACGAACAGGGAAAACGTCGCTCCATTTTCAAAACAATTATCAATAAAGTTCCTAACAACTTGATAGGCAGCACAGTCAATCCGGATCATCCCAACCGCACCGAATCACGATGAGAACATGGAGGATTCGATGCTGGGCTTATTGGCTGCTTTGGCGATGGCGACCTCCGGTGGAGTGGCCCCGGAGGATAAGACGATCCACTCCTGCCCCAATGGCTGGGAAGTCGGCTCGACCGACGGCAATGAGTGGACTTGCGAGGGTCCGGATGGTGTAATCTGGAAGAGCCCCGATGGGGTCATTTGGTCCAGCGAGGACGGTGTGATCTGGTCGTATCCTGATCCGTATGGGACCGAGGGCGTCATCTGGTAAGCCGTAGCTGCCCCATGACGGTTGGTCAGCTCCTGTCTAACGCTGCTCGCTCGCGGATGAATCGCTCTCTGGTATAGCGCCCGCTGCTTGCCTAGATTACAGGGCAATGGTCCCTTTTGAGTCTTCTGAGCGTTGCGCCAACGTGGTCCGGAAGATCGACATGCCCCTTGCGCGATTCTCGATCGGCGAAATCGTACGGCATCGGTTGTTCGATTTTCGCGGTGTGATTTTCGACGTCGATCCGGAATTCGCCAATTCCGAGGAATGGTATGAGGCGATCCCGGAAACCCTGCGTCCACGCAAGGATCAACCCTTCTACCACCTGCTCGCGGAGAATGCGGAGGCGACCTACGTCGCGTACGTCAGCCAGCAGAATCTGCTGCCTGACGACACGGATGAGCCGGTCGACCACCCAGCCATCGCGACCATGTTCGATCGTCTCGAGGACGGGCGTTATCAGCTGAGGCCGGAGCACCGGCACTAGTTTGGCCTGCCGAGGAAATCGACAGGGCCGACGCGGACTTCCGCCACCCACGGTTGACACGCCTTCCCCCCTGCCATAGGCGGCCCCCTTTCCCGCGCGCGCCTTCGCGCTCACGCGCTCGTCCCACGTGCGGGAACCGGAATTCAAGGAAGAGAAGAGCCAATGTTCGCAGTCGTGCGCACGGGCGGAAAGCAATATCGCGTCCACCCGGGAGACAAGATCGTCGTCGAGAGGCTAGACGGCAACGCCGGTGACAAGGTCACGCTCGGCGATGTCCTGCTCGCCGGAGATGGCGGCAATCTAAAATCCACCAGCGGGCTAACCGTTGCGGCGGAGATCATCGCCCAGGCCAAGGGCGAAAAAGTCACGGTGTTCAAGAAGCGCCGCCGCCACAATTATCGGCGCAAGAAGGGCCATCGCCAGCAGCACACGATCCTGAAGATCGTCGCGATTGGCGACCATAAGGCGGAAAAGCCGGCCAAGACCGCGGCTCCCAAGGCAGAAGCAAAGCCCGCGTCCAAGGCGGATGCCAAGCCTGCTGCACGTGCGAAGGAAACGGCCGAAGTCGAAGCCGCTCAGCAAAAGGCCGGTGAGGTCGCCGGCCGGCCCACCGAGAATCCGGCTCCCGACAAGGAGGCTCAGGCTAATCCGCCAGTGAAGGGGGACGTCGAGCAAGCGCCGGAAAAGGCGGCCGGAGGTAGAAAGGCCACGGCTGGCGGTAAATCGGCCAAGGGCGCCTCGACAGAAAATGCTGCACCTGCTAAGGCCGCGGCCAAGAAGAAGACACCAAAGGCCAAGTAATCAGTCATGGCACATAAAAAGGCAGGCGGCTCGTCCCGCAACGGCCGCGACAGTGAGAGCAAGCGCCTCGGCGTGAAAAAGTTCGGCGGACAATCGGTCCTCGCCGGCAACATCATCGTGCGCCAACGCGGCACGAAGTGGCACGCGGGCCAGAACGTCGGCGTCGGCAAGGATCACACGCTCTTTGCACTGACCGACGGCTGTGTCGCGTTCCGAGATGGCAAGCTCGGCCGTAAGTTTGTGCACATTATGCCGACGACGGAAGCGACAAAATAGGAACGGTCAGAAAGGGACCGTTCCCTTAAAGGGGCGGCCCGGACGAGATCCAAAAAAGATCGAGACCAAAAAAGGGAGAAGGGGAGCCCCGGAAGGGGTCTCCCCTTTTTCTTTGCCTTCTCCCGAAACTGTCATCGGACGTCACTAGGCGTCGGGACAAAAGGAGAAGAGTGATGTTCGCGAGAACGCCAAGATTGCTGCTGAGGCCGGGCTTTCCGGAGGACGCGCCGGCGCTTGCCGCTGCGATTGCCGATAAGGCGATTGTGCGCAACCTGGCGACTGTTCCGTGGCCCTACCGAATGCGCGACGCCGAAGCGTTCCTCGCGAGCCCACGCGATCCCGTGCTTCCCTCCTTGCTGATCTTCGAACGGACCGACGGGGCGCCGCAATTGATTGGCTCGTGCGGACTTGGCCGTCGGCCCTCAGGAGCCGTCGAAATGGGTTATTGGATCGCCCGACCATTCTGGGGCCGCGGTTTCGCGACCGAAGCTTGCTCGGCCCTGATCGCCATCGCGCAAACCCTCGGGCTCTCCAATATCGAGGGCTCGCATTTCGTGGACAATCCGGCGTCTGCGCGGGTGCTCGAGAAGCTCGGTTTCCGGAAGCTCGGCATCATTGCGCCACGGATGAGCTGTGCGCGTGGGGCGGAAATCCCCGCACGGCTTATGCGGCTGCAGTTGCACCGTGACGTGGCCGACGATGAGGACGAAGCGCTCGCGGCATAATCGCGGCGTCAGTGAAGGGCCCTCGACGAGCGGGCGAGGGCCCTTCTGTTCACTTCGCGTCGTGGAAGATAATGCCGAGTGTGTGCCGATTACCGGAGTGAAGGGCGCTGACACCATGGCGCATGGTGACTCGATAGGGTCCGCGCGTGCCTTGAACTGGACGCTGGCTCACCGCGAAGATTACCGCCTCGCCCGCACTTAGCGGGACGACCTGCGCTCGCGACTGCATTCGCGGACGCTGCTCCGTGAGCACGAATTCACCGCCGGTGAAATCTCTTTCCGGCTCGGAGAGCAGGAATGCCGCCTGCAAAGGGAAAGCGAGTTCTCCGTAAAGATCCTGGTGCAGACAGTTATAGCCGCCTGTTCCATAGCGGAGCAGCAAGGGCGTCGGCCGAAACTGGCCGGCCGAGTGGCAGCGCGCAATGTAGTCGCTGTGACGCTCTGGAAATGGCGCACGGATTCCCAGCGCCTGCCGCCAGTCATTCGATGGGCACGAGCTGTTCGTAGAGCTCCTGTCGAAAGCGTTGGACCAGCGGTGGAAGTGGATAGGCAAAATAGCGGTATTCGCCGAGCCCGAACCCATGCCGCGCCATCACGACTGTGCTCCGAAACCGCGCGTCATCTTCGTAAGCGGCAATCAAATCCTCCCGTTCGGCGTTCGTCAGAAGCGGGCCCGTGATCGCCCAGCCGTGCCGCTCAATATCCTGTGCGATCTGCGGCCAAGGAAGGTTCGAAATTCGAGCGTCAATGTTCATCAGAAGTCCGTAACGCGCCAGCCTGGCCGCTACTTCCACTCAGTTGCGCTCGAAGCCCTAGACCGCTCGCCTCACCTTCCGCTGTGGCTCGGGAACAGCGCTTAGGAGCGCTTCATAATCGCGCAGCAAATGCCGGTCGTCTTCGTTCCACGGATGGAATCCGGGAAGGAAATATCTGCCCCAGGCGCCCGCGACCTTGCGGAACATCCCAGGCCTCATCCACAGATACCAGAGGAGTTTCAACCAAGCTTTCACGCCCGTCACACCGTCCTGTCGCATCAGCTCGATCGAGCCGGTTGTGCGGTCCACGACGAAGTTGCGCGTGGTGAGAAGCATGATCTTCGATTTCACTTTCCAGCGCTTCCAGCGGCTCCAGTGACGAGTAGCGTGCAACCAGGTGTCGTAGGCGACGCCCTTGTGCTCGATCTCCTCGCACGAATGCCAACGCCACAGCTCAGCTGCCTCGACGTCTGCCCCTTCGAGATGCTTTGGATTAGCGAGCAACTGGTGAGCGAAGATCGCCGTGAAATGCTCCAGTCCCATGGTCGCTGCTAGACTGGCGATCGGCGGCTTGGCTCTGGTGATGCTGAGCCGATGCTCGACCTGCCGCTCGAGCTTCGACAGATCATAACCTGCATCGGCGGCACGCCGGTTGAACGCGTCGTGTTCACGGCTGTGGATCACTTCCTGCGTCGTGAACGCCTTGATCTCTTCGGCCAGCTTTGGCGACGCTCCGGCGCGGAACTTGCGTACACTTTCCACAAAGAAGGCTTCGCCGGCGGGAAACGTCGTGGATAGGGCGTTGTAGATAGCAGTCGCTTCGACCCGCCCGCCGTGCCAAAGACGGATGGGCTGCGCTTCACGGCCGAAGCGCCGGTCGCGCGGTTTGATGCGGAGGTCGACAGGAGTGGGAAGTGTGGTCGCGGTCACTGGCGGCAAAATAGCCTAACTTACATTCATGTCAATAAAGCGCACGCGCCTTAGTCCCGAGGAAAGTCGCTCCGCCGCGCTCGACGCTGCGCGGCTGCTCCTCATCGCCGAAGGTCCGCAAGCGGTAACTCTTAAAGCGGTGGCGGCGAAGATCGGCCGAACGCATGCCAACCTCCTCCATCATTTCGGGTCGGCCGCCGGCCTCCAGGGGGAGCTAGCGCGCTCGATCGCGGACTCGGTCACGGCCAGCATCGCGGCCGCGGTCGAGCGCGCCCGGGCGGGTCAAGCGGATGCCCGCGACATCGTGGACCAGACGTTCGACGCATTCGGCAAAGAGGGTGCGGGAGCCCTTGCCGCGTGGATGATCCTCACCGGCAATCGCAACGCTCTCAATCCGATTCTAGAATCGCTTCGCGCTTTGGTCGCGCAGCTGACCGTCGGCCACGAAGAACATCATGTCGCCGAGAGCACCCTAGCACTGGTGCTGAACTCGCTGGGGGATTCGTTGCTTGGGGCGCCGATCGCCGAAGCATTGGGCCTTCCGCGCGATACGGCCCGCGAACTCGCGGCCGATCGGCTGCGTCAGCGGCTTGAGCTCGACCACCCGCATGGCTGACCGCACCACCGCCGGAACTCGCTCCGGAACGTTCCCGCACAAAGTCATCCGATCGGTCGAAGAGCTCGGCCCCGGCGTCGTCACCGGCGCGGCGGATGACGATCCCAGCGGTATCGCAACCTATTCCCAGGCCGGCGCGCAATTTGGCTATGGCCTGCTTTGGACCTTGCTGATCACTTATCCGCTGATGGCGGCGGTGCAACTGGTCAGTGCCCACGTTGGTCGCGTGACCGGTGCAGGGCTTGCGAAAAACTTCATCCAGTCCTTCCCGCGCTCGATCGTTACGACGCTCGTTGGCATTTTGCTTATCGCAAACGTCTTCAATATTGGCGCCGACCTTGCCGCCATGGGCCAAGCCGCCGAACTGGTCGTGGGCCACGATGGGCACATTTTCACGATTGCCTTTGCGCTTCTGTGCGTGGTGCTGCAGCTGTTCGTTCCGTATCGGCAATATGCGAGCGTGCTCAAATGGCTGACGCTCAGCCTCTTCGCCTACGTGGCCGTGTTGCTGTTGGTGCGCATTGACTGGGGCCAGGCACTGCTCAACATGATCTGGCCAACCAATCTCGGCAAGGCTGCGATGCTGACCGTCGTTGCCGTGTTCGGGACGACAATCAGCCCTTACCTATTCTTTTGGCAAAGTTCGCAAGAAGCCGAGGAAGTGGCGGTGGAGGTAGACGAGGAACCACTCAAATGCGCTCCCGAGCAGGCGCCGGCTGAGTATCGCCGGATCCGTGTCGACACCTTGTTCGGCATGGCATTCTCCAACTTCATCGCGCTGGCGATCATGTTGGCGACTGCGGCGACCCTTCATTCGCAGGGCGTGACTGACATCCAGACCGCATCACAGGCCGCCGAAGCGCTTCGCCCAATCGCCGGCGATCTCGCCTTCGCCTTGTTTGCGACCGGAATCATCGGCACCGGCCTGCTCGCAGTACCGGTGCTCGCCGGATCTGCCGCCTTCGCCGTTTCCGAAGCGCGCGGCTGGAAGTCTGGCCTGGAATATCATCCCAGTCAGGCGATCGGTTTCTATGCGGTCATTGTCGTGGCTACGGCCACCGGCGTCGTCCTCGATTGGTCGAGCCTCGACCCGATCAAGGCCTTGTTTTGGAGCGCGGTGCTCAACGGGATTTCTGCGGTGCCGATCATGATCGCGATGATGCTCGTGGCTTCGCGCCGCCGAATCATGGGCCGTTTTGCCGAACGGCGTCTTATTCTCACCTTCGGCTGGGCGGCAACGGCTGTCATGGCCGCCGCTTCGGGCGCCACCCTCTTCGGGATGATTTCGGGCTGATCCTGTTGCTTAAAGAGACTGATTAACGCGCCGAAACATTATCGCCAGCTGGAAGAAATTGAGCGCCGAGGAGCGGTGCGATGCCGACTCAAAGGACTCGGTGAGCCTGTGGAAAAGTGATAAAACCCGAGTCGCCACAATCGGGGGGTGGCTCATGGAATCCGAATTCCTTTATTTGAATCGTCGGGTTAGCGAGGAGCGGGAAGCCGCGATTCACGCCGAGCACCCCAAGGCGCGGCGCGCCCACCTCGCGATGGCCGAATATTTTGAAACGCGGCTGCGCGTGGCCGAAGCGGAAACAAACCGCTCAGCGTTCCATCTCGTCGGTTCGAGCAACGGAGCCAACGCCGCTTAGTTTGCGATCGGCATTGTCGATCGCTCTCAGCAGTTCGTTAAAATCTCGAGTTTCCTCGACCGGCCAGGCGCGGTTGAACGTTGGTCCGAGCAGATCGAGATCCTGGCGGGTGAGCAACCCGACCGCGACGATCCGATCCGGAAATTGATCCATGTTAGCGTAAACGCGTTCAAGCCCCTGAAGTGCCTAGCGTTTCGCCGGGGTTACGGTCTTGGTGCAGATCGCGGGCTCTCGGGCAACTTGCCGAGCGCGGCAGGATCGATATCGAAGACACTCGGTTAACAGCCGCGGGAACGACCTGACATGCCGACCACCTCTCCCGAATGGCAGCATCTCGCGCTTTACGCGATTGCCGCGGCATTGCTGATCATGCTCCTCCAGCGCATTCCTTTCGTCGGGCGCGTGCTCCGCTTCGCATTTTCGGCAGCGCTGCTCGCATTCCTGATTTTCGTCCTGCTCCAGCAGGCGCCTTACCAGCCTGAGCTCGCCCGGTTCACTGACCGGCTCGGCCTCGACAACCAGCAGGTCGTCGGAAAGGAAGTCAGGGTTCGCCTATCTCCCGATGGCCATTTCTGGGTCAATGCGAGCATCAATGGCGTGAAACGCCGGATGCTGATTGATAGCGGCGCGACGGTGACAGCGATCTCGGAAAGCACCGCGCGAAACGCCGATGTTGAGTCTGGCACAACCTTTGCCCCGGTCGTGCTGCGCACCGCCAACGGTGCGGCGCCCGCGAAAACCGGCAGCGTCGACGAACTTCGTGTCGGCAATATCATTGCCCGCAATTTGAAGGTCGTAACTTCGCCGGGACTGGGCGAACTCGACGTTATCGGAATGAACTTCCTTTCGAAACTCCAATCCTGGCGAGTGGAAGACCGAACGTTGGTGCTGGTGCCCCATCACCCACAGCCAGGTCACACGGAAAGCTAATGCTAGTAAGTCCCGATTTGATCGAGCGGGCTAATTTCCTGCGGCTTGACCGAATCCATCTCGACCTCTTGCCACAGTAAATCGATCAGTCCGGCGAGCTCGCGAATGTGAGGCACTTCGTGGCGCTGCACATATCGGTACTTCTCGATGAGCAGCGATGCTTCGGCGAGGATGAGGCGCACCAGCTCGCCATGCTCGTCGAGCGATCCCAGCCCCTCATAGGCTTCGATCTCTTTCGCCCTCAGGACTCCGTCCGACTGGATGATCATTGCAGCGCTCCTATCCCGGACGCGAGCGACAGCAGGGCTTCGGGCGTAGCGACCGCATAGGCCACCCCGGCAATTACCGACAAAAGGACCAGCACCAGCGCAAGCCAACGAATCCCCCGCTTTCGCCTTTCTTCTTCCGCTTCGGCGAATTCGAAACTTCCCCACGTCTCGAGGTCCGGGGAGTCTATCACGTCCGGCGTCACAGGATCTTCCACCTGCGGGGCGGACGGGGGCGCCGTAGTCTCACGTCGGACGATTTCAGCCGCCAAGGTCAGTTTCTCGCGATTCAGTGCAGCCC
>JBKPLG010000068.1:0-6060 GCA_046731515.1 Pseudomonadota bacterium
GTCCTGCTCCATACGCAGCACGATCGCTTCGCCATAGTCGCTCAAAATTGGAGGACGAATTATGCGTAGTGCTTTTGACTTTGCGCCCTTCCGGCGCTCCACGGTCGGCTTCGACCGTCTGTTCGACATGCTCGAGAACAACACCGTCGGGCAAACCCAGGAAAACTACCCCCCGTTCGACCTGATCAAGGTCGGAGAGAATGAGTATCGGATCGAGCTGGCCGTCGCCGGCTTCAAGCCCGATGAGCTCGACATCACGGCCCAACAGAACGTGCTCATCGTATCGGGCCGCAAGAACGAGGAATCCGAGCAGAAGAGCTCGGACTATATCTACCGCGGAATCGCGACCCGTTCGTTCGAGCGGCGCTTCGCGCTCGCCGACCATATCCAGGTGAAGACCGCAGATATGAAGGATGGGCTGCTGGCGATCGACCTTGTCCGCGAGATCCCGGAATCGATGAAGCCCAAGAAAATCAACATCGGCGGCGAAGAGAAGCTTGCTTCGCAACAGACCGTCGACGCCGAAGCCGAGCACGCGTAACCGCGCCTCCGGCTGACAAATCAAAGCCCCGGGGAGCGCCGCTCTCCGGGGCTTCTCTTTAAGATTCTGCGGCGATCACCAGACGCGGGTTGCCGCAAGCTCCGCCGCGGCCGCAGCCGCGATTTCCTCTTCCGATTTGCCGGCGGCTAGCGCGGCCAGCCATTGCTCGCCAAGCTCATCCTGCAGCTTTCCATCGGGACCGCGAGTGACGGTCCAGACGCGTGCTTTGCTGTCTATCCGTTCGTGTTTCATGTCGCCGTTATCCTAGGTTCTGGTAACTGTTACCTTAAGATAGGTAGCCGGAATTTCGGTCCGATAGCCGCTGCGATTCTGCGCGTTGAACAACGTCGCAAGCTCACCGGCCATCTGCGCCCGACCGCCGTTCTCCGCCGCCTCGAATGCGTTCATCGTCGGACCGTAGAAGGTGCGGAAGATGGCCAGCAGCTCGGAAGGCGGGCCGTCGTGGCGGAAGACCCAGGTTGCCGGTTCGCAGCGGATGTTCTCGGACTTTATTCCGGCGGCTTCGAAGCGTTCGCGAACCTGAACCTCATTGCCCCAGGTCATCGGGCTGACGAAGCCCTCCGGAGGCGGCGGCGTGTAAGCGGCACTGATCTTCAGGATCTGGGCAACGAGTGTGGGATCGCCGGGAATCCAGTTCCCCATGACGATGCGTCCGCCGCGCTTCGTTACGCGCACCATCTCATGAGCCACGTCGAAGGGGCGAGGCGCGAACATCGCGCCGAAGATGCTAACGACAAGGTCAAAGCTCGAGTCCGCGACGCCCGTCAGCCGGGACGCGTCGCCTTCCTTGAACCGAACGTTGTCCAGACCTGCGGCTATCGCACGATCATTGCCCGCAGCAACCAGGTTTGCGGCAATATCGACACCGAGCACGTGCGCGCCACGCTGCGCCGCGGGCAGCGCGGTCGTGCCGTCGCCGCAGCCTAGGTCCAGCACGGCCATACCAGGCTCGATGCCCAAGGTGGCGACCAATTCCTCGCCGCTTTGGCGCATGGTCTCGGCGATGCGGGTGAAGTCACCCTTCTCCCACAGCGCCTTGTTCGGATTGATCGCAGGTGTGCCCAAATCGGCCATTGATAAATTCTCCAATGAAGGGGGTGTGCGGGCTGCGACCTACCAGAGGCGGGTCGCAGCGATTTCCAGCTTGCCGAGCGTCGTTAGCAGCGGATCGGCGAGGTCCCCCACGGGCTCCTCGCCATTGTCGTTCGCGCAGTCGCAAGTCTGAGTCCCGATTTCGTCGGAACCGGCCCATTCCGCGACCAGGTCCGGAAATGCAGGGTCCATCAACACGTGTCTCATCATTGCGGTCCTTTCGATTATCCCGGGCGCACCATTAGGGGAGGGGGGATGGCGGTGCGCCCGGGAAGCCCGTCAGCCGACGCTAAGCGTACCGTTCACGCGGATCGGCCGGCTGATGTTGAAGTAGTTCGGCGAGGTCTTCATCACCGTCTGGTGAATTTCCTCGAAGTCCTCCGGTGAGCCATTGCCCTTGATTCGGACGTCGTATTGGATCGACTCATAACCCGGCGGCACATTGTCGCTGAGACCGAGAAAGCCGCGGAGGTCGAGCTCGCCGCGAGTGCGGATCTCGAGCGATTCGAGGGTGATTCCCTTGACCGAGGCGCCGGCGACATAGCCTACCGTGATGCAGGCATTGAACGCCGCCATCAGCAGCTCCTGCGGATTGGGCGCGCTGTCGCCGCCCAGCAATTCACAGGGCTCGTCGGCAACGATCTTGTGCGTCCGAGCGATGCGCTCGCCACCCAAAGTGAAGCCTTCGACCATCGTCTCGCTGCGCGTCTGACCGGCCCAGCGGGTGGTGACCTCGAACCCGGCAATCGCCTGACCTGCATCCTTCTCGATGGCTTCGACCACCTCGCCAAGGGCGTTGAGGTCAAGTCCGTTCACTCGGCTTTTCACCGTATCAAGCATTCTTATCCTCCTTCGTGAAATCTGTTCAGGCGAATAGCGGCGCCGCTTCGGCGATCCGCTCGGCAGCTCGCGGCGACATCGTCGCGAGAGTTGCCTTGAAGCGTTCGTGCACCATGCCGGAACCGATGTAGGTCCAGCGTGCAGCCTGGTGCTGCTGTGCCTGGACTTCCTCTCGGTTGTCGAGCTTGCGACCGATTGCCTTCTCGAGCGCGTCGAGATTGAAGGCCGCCTGGGTCTTGAGGCCGTCGTCGAGGAAGGCGCCGATCTCAAAGAATTCATCGATCGCCTTGTCGATCTGCTCCTCGCTGCGGCCCTTCGCGAGCGTTTCGACAATGAGCGTGTCAAGTTTCGCGTGCTGTGCTTCTTCCATCCAGTGATGGCGCATCAGGCTCTTGAACAGCGGATCGAGATCCCCGTCGTCGCGGATGGAGCCCAGATAATGCTGCTGGGTCATCCATTCGATCATCAGGATCACGAGGCCGACCGCGAGCGGATCGTGGCGAAGGATCTCTGCGCCGATTGCTTCGGAGGGGCCGATCATTTCACACTCAACCGGAAAGCCGCGCACGAAAGCTTCGTGGAAGCGTCTGAACAAATGGATGTGCTTGGCTTCCTCGCCGGCGAAGTTGAGCAGTGCGCGGATGCGCCAGTCGTCGGTGCGAACATTTTCCTGAGCATGGTCGAGCAGGAACGGAAGGATGAACTCCTCCACCACGACGAAAATGGACAGATACTGATGTGCGCTAATCTGGTTGAGAGTGCGCTGCTCGAATGGATTTAAGGAGTCGAGCGCAGCGGTTCGGGCCAGGCTTTCGGGCAGAAATCTGCGCGAGAAATCCAGCTCCTGGTCGGCGCGCAGGACGTCGTCGAGCGCCCATTGCGCGCGCAGCGACGAGGCGAGCGTCCTCTCATAGTTGAAGTCGTGATACATCGCTGAAAATTCCTTTTCCCTAGAGGTGGGGAATTGCGGCTACGAGAGCCGTGGATGCGGCCGAGACGGCGGAAAGAAACGCAAAGACAAGCATCACAATCCGACGCGAGCGCAGATCATCATTCATGGTGAACATTTGCTTCCTCTTCCGATTCCCGGGCACGAATTCTTGCGCCTTGGGAAAGAGTGCTTTGCCCAAGTGAGGAATCGATCCCGAAGGTGATGGGCGGCGTTTAAGTGAGAACGCCGTTTGCCAAAATGATCCGATTGCCGGATAAATTGATCGAAACGCCGCACAGCTTTGCGGCGGAGGACCGATGGACGTTCTCGACGACATCTTGAGTTCTCTTAGGCTCACTGGCGGCGTGGTCGTCGACGCTCGCATGCATGGCGATTGGTGCCTCATTTCGCAGTTCACCGCCGAGCATTGCGCGGTTTATTTTCCGGTCCCCGGTACGCTTATCGCTTATCATTACGTCCGCGCCGGCGAGTTGTGGGCGGAAGTGGAGGGTCTCCCGCCAATACGCCTTCGGACTGGTTCGGTGCTGATCCTTCCGCGCAACGACAAGCATCTGTTGTATGCGCGTCCGGGGCTGGAGCCTGTGGATGCGGACGATCTGCTGAAGCCCGGATCGAATGGTGGACCAGCGACCATCGCAATCGACGGGGACGGGCCGGAGGTTGACCTCTTTTGCGGCTTCCTTGGAGTGACCGAATACAAGCACCCGCTCATCGAGGCGTTGCCGGCCATGCTGGTTCTCGACCCGGACCAGGCCGACCATGAGTGGGTCGCAAGCTCGATGCGGTTCCTTTCCGCGAACCAATCGCCTGAAACGGTCGCACGCCTTGCCGAGGCGTTCGTCGGCCACGCGGTTCGCCAATATCTGGAGCATGCAGGCGGCGGGGCGAGCGGATGGCTCGCCGGCCTTCGCGATCGTGCGGTTTCCAAGGCGCTGTCGATCATCCACACCCGGTACGCCGAGGACCTGGATGTCGAGGGATTGGCGCGCGAGGCGGGCGTGTCGCGCACCGTCCTTGGGGAACGTTTTGGCGAGCTGATCGGCGAGCCTCCGATGCGTTATTGCGCACGTTGGCGGATGCGCACGGCCGCGAATATGTTGCGCGACGGCAAGCAGAATAGCGCGAACGTCGCTTATGCAGTGGGTTTCAACAGCGAGGCGGCGTTCAACCGCGCGTTCAAACGCGAATTCGGCGAACCTCCGGCGACCTGGCGCCGACGGATGGAGGCGGAGGCGAAAGCGGTCGAACCGCCGGCGAGTCCCGGCCTTCCGGCCCAGACCGTGCGCTATTGCTCCGCGCACGACGGAACGCGGCTTGCCTTTTCCATGGTGGGGGAGGGGCCGCCGCTGGTGAAGGCCGCTAACTGGCTCAACCACATCGAGCACGATTGGGAGAGCCCGGTGTGGCGCCATTGGCTCAAGGAATTGATGCGCGACCATTGCCTCGTTCGCTACGACGAGCGCGGCAATGGGCTTTCCGACTGGGATACGCCGGAAATCTCGTTCGACGCCTTTGTCGACGACCTGGAGACGGTGGTCGAATGCGCCGGGCTTGAGCGGTTCGACCTTTTGGGAATCAGTCAGGGGGCGGCGGTGGCGATCGCCTTTGCCGTTCGCCACCCGGAGAAGGTGCGGAGGCTCGTCCTCTGCGGCGGGTATGCGATGGGATGGGCAGTACGTCAGGACCCGGAAGAAGTCGCGCGCCGTGAGGCCATGATCACGCTGAGCGAGACCGGATGGGGCGCGGACAATCCGGCCTACCGGCAGTTGTTCACGAATCTCTACATCCCCGGCGCCTCGGCACGGCAGCAACGATGGTTCAACGAGATGCAGCGGGTCAGCGCGTCTCCTGAAAAGGCCGTGAAGCTGCAGCGCATTTTTTCCGAGATCGACGTTCGCGCTCTCCTACCGAACGTGACCACTCCGACAATCATTTTCCATGCACGTGGCGATCAGGCCATCCCATTCGCCGCCGGCGAGTATTTGGCCGAGAACATCCCTGGTGCGATTTTCGTCCCGCTCGAGAGCAACAACCATATCCTGCTGGACAGCGACCAGGCGTGGCCGGAGTTCGTTCGATCCACTCGCGAGTTTCTTTCAGGCGAATCCGACGACCGGCCGCTACCCCGAGCGGCAGCGGCAAAACCGTCGCCGGAACGCACCCATCATTGCCAGTCTGTTGACGGAACCCGCATTGCCTATGCCGGCTCGGGCGAAGGCTTTCCCCTGATCAAGGCGCCAAACTGGATCACCAATTTGGAAACCGACCAGTCCAACCCTTCCTATCGCCATTGGATTGCCGAATGTTCCAAGATCAGCCGCTTCGTGCGCTCCGACATGCGTGGCTTTGGAATGTCGGAACCTGATCCGCCCGAGTTCACCTTCGAGGCGATGGTCGGCGACCTTGCGGCGGTCATCGACGACCTTGACCTGGAATCCTGCGACCTGATCGGCGTTGCGCACGGTGCCCCGATCGCGATCGCTTATGCGGCGCGCAATCCCGACCGAGTCCGCAAGCTCGTGCTCGTCAACAGTTTCGCGGCCGGATGGAGAGTGCGCCAGGATCCGGAGGAAATCGCCTGGCGAATGTCGCTCATGGAAATGAACCAGCGCGA
>JBKPLG010000069.1:0-13721 GCA_046731515.1 Pseudomonadota bacterium
CGCTTACTTCTTCCTCATGAGCCACGAGCAGCATTGGGCTCCTGAACCGCTGGATCCGCCCGGGCTCGTCGCGGGGACCCTGTTCACACTGATTCTCCTGCTCAGCGAAATCCCGAACACAATGCTCAAGCGGGCGACGCATGAGCACGATATCGAAGCCATTCGACGGCTTCTGGCTTGGATGGTGGGGATCGGGGCAGTGCTCCTCGTGATCCGCGGCTTCGAATTCAATTCGCTGCACGTGTTTTGGTATTCGAATGCGTATGGCTCGATAATCTGGGCGTTACTGCTGCTGCATACGACCCATCTCGGCACCGACTGGGCCGATACAATCGTCCTGTGGCTGCTGATGCGCACGCCGCACGGCGAGTCCTCCCGACGCATCGTCGATACCGACGAGAACTCACTTTACTGGCGTTTCGTCTGGCTGTGCTGGATTCCGATCTACCTACTCATTTACTGGGTGCCGAGGCTGTTTCGATGAAACGGTCCAGCAAACTCGTCGATCTGCTAATGCCTTGGGCGGGGCTCATTACCGGAGTCCTCGCATTAAGCGTTGCCCATCAGTTCGGGTCCGATGGCGTCTTCGATGATTGCCTGGCATTCAGCCCCGGCCCACTCCTCACTGTGTCCGCCGTCATGGTTGCAGCGACACTCGCGGGCGGTTTCGCGTCGTGGCTCGTGTTCCGCAATGATGCCGAAGCGCCGGCGAGGAAGGTTGTTGCGGTCATTTCCCTCGGAGCATCGGCACTGTTCGTTTTGGCGATGATCCTGCCAATGATTGCCGCAGTGGTGATTCCGCCATGCTTCCAGTGACTCGGCACACAACTGCTTTGGTGTTGCTGTCGGCTTCGGCGCCAGCGTTAGCCCATGGGGCGGAAGATGCTGGCGGCCCCATCGGCTGGACCTTCGATTTTTGGGTGACTGTACCACTGGGCCTGTTGTTCGCGCTCTTTGTCGTTGGACGGGAGCGCCTTGCCGGCCGGTCTACCATCTCGCGGCGCTCACCCGGGCTGTTCTTAAGCGGATGGATAGTCTTAACGGGGTCGCTCGTTTCACCGCTCCACGAAGCGGGTGAACGCAGTTTTACTCTGCACATGATCGAGCATGAGCTGATCATGCTCGTTGCGACCCTCTTGCTTGCCGCCTCGAAGAGCGGCGGAATCATCGCATGGGGCCTCCCTGCACCGGCTCGACAACTGCTCGGCCGCAGATGGAAGGCGCCGCTGGCGTTGCTCTGGCGCCAGCTTGAGGACCCCGTGACTGCCACTATCGTCCAAGCCGTTGTGATGTGGGCGTGGCACGCCCCGGCTCTATTCGATCGCGCTCTCGACAGTCGCGGCTGGCACGTCGCCCAGCATTTGAGCTTCATAGTCGCATCGCTGCTGTTCTGGTCGGCGATGCTTCATCCAAGGCGCGGCGGCTACTTACTCTCCGCTGCCTGCCTGTTCCTGACGTCGCTCGTGGAAGGTGCCTTGGGGGCGCTGATGGCACTGTCACACAGCCCCTGGTATTCAGCCTATGCGGCGATGGGCATGTCTGGCATCGGGCTTGATCCTGCCACCGACCAGCAACTGGCCGGACTCGTGATGTGGATCCCGGGTGGAGTTGTCCACGGCGGCGCGGCACTGTGGCTGCTGTATCGGTGGCTGAAAAGCGAGAGTGGACATGCCGTACATGCCCGCTAGCAAGAGCCTGATAGCTGCCCTCTGCGTCGCCGCGGCAGCTGTTGCGACGGCAATCGTCTTCAATACCCTCGACGACCGCGCCGACCTACGCGCCCATGCTGCGGCCGCCACCGCTGGCGATCCTGTTCGCGGCGAAGCACTGTTCATTCAATATGGCTGTGGTTCCTGCCATCGACTTGCCCACGTGCGTAAGGCGAGCGGAATGGTCGGGCCGCCGCTCGACGGCATTGCCGTCCGCACAATGATCGCGGGTAAATTCAATAATTCGCCCGACAATCTGGAGCAGTGGATACAAAATCCGCAGAACGTGAGTCCGGGCACAGCGATGCCCGATCTCAAAGTCGGCAAGCGCGATGCGCGCGACATCACGGCTTTTCTTTACACACGGACCGGCTAGCTTCTCACCAAATGTCGTTGATCGTAGCGGCAACCGTTAGGACGCTGGTGACGACAACGGCCACCAATGCCCAGGTAGCCCACCTCGGCCAAAGAATGTGGTTTGCGGGATTCTGCATGGTCATGCAAACGCCGCGGGACGGTGTCGGTTTCTAAGTTCGTTCGTGACGCCGCGATTTCGAAAGCCTTCTCTCCGAAATGGGGGCGACGACCACGGCGTCCCGATCGATTCGGCGGACATCTTCCCATGGAATCCGCCGGCCCTTGCTGCGCGCTGTCCATCGCTCGACGAGGCTTCCTGGCCCGCACACCAAGGCAGTGACGCGACCGTCCTTGCAATGGACTTCGTGGATGCGGCCGAGTCGCTCGCCGTCGAGCGAGTGCACCGGCTTGTCGCGAAGATCCGACAGTCGCATTAGAAGGCTGCCGTCCGCGGGATCCAGCGAGCGGCTCGGTCCTCGTTCTTTTGCAAGCCGAGCTCTTCGCCTCGGCAGTTCAGATGAACCGCGGCTCCGATCGTCCGCACTTTTTCAAGCGGAACTCGAGTTACTCCATCGCCAACGACTAACCGGACCAGCCACGTCGCCCAAGCGGGCAGCCGACCTGCATACGCTCCGGGACCAACCAGCAGGCCTTTAACCTTGAGTGGCTTGCCCGGAGACCCGCTAAGCTCGATATCGTCGACGATGCCGCAGTATTTGCCCTCCCTGTCGATGAGCGGAAGGTCCAGCAATTCGCTGACCAATTTGATCGGGCCATTGGGGGTCACCCATTGCCTCCGGATGTCAGGAAGTAGAGTGGAAGCGCCGCAATTGCCGCAGTGGTGACCACGGCAAAATAGAGCCAGCCCAGGGTCTTCGCCAGCGCACCGTTTGCGTATTCTCGCATCAGCTTTTTATCGCCCGAAAGAAGCAGGAGCGGCAGGTAGGTGAGCGGCAATACGAGTATGGAAAATAGCACTGCAAACTCTACCAACGTCATCACGTCGACGCCGGTTAGCACGATTCCCAGCGCCGCGATGAACAGCAAAATCCAGGTGATCGTAAACCGGGGTGCCTCCCATGGTTTCTTGTGCCGGCCCCACAACCAGCCGAAGAATTGTGCGATCGAATAGGCGTTGGCGAGACAGGTCTCGACAGCCGCGCCCGCTACCGCGAAGAACATCCCCATCAGGGCCAGTATGAGACCCCATTTCCCGAATGGAATGGCTGCCTGAAGCGCGGCGCTTCCGGGGATTTCCGGGTCGACGTTCACCGGTCCGAAAAGCTGTGCGGAATTGGACAAAATGGCGACGGCGAGCAGTGAGCCTAGTCCCATCCCGATGATGCTCGTCATTCGGTTGGTCAGCATGTCTTTCGCCGTCCAACCCTCCTCAATTCCTCCCGACGAATAGAAATAGACCTCATAGGGAAACATGACGGCGCTAATGATCGCTACGGCGAAGTAGGCGAAGATCAGTAACTCCTTGGTGCTCAAGCCCTTCGGTATCTGCGGAACAAATCCACCGGCAATTTCTTGCCACGGCGGATGGTTGGCGACCAGCGCGATCGCAAAAACGATCATAAAAAGGCCGAGGAGGCCGTAGGTCCGCTCGATCCACTGAAATGGCAGCACCCAAATCGAAACAATCAGCGCGACTGCCATTCCCGCCGCGAGGAGCATGTAGGGGGCGCCTGTCAAATAGTTGAGGATCAGGGCCACTCCGCCAACCTCGGCCGCGCACGTGATCAGATTGCTAACGATCGACGCAGATAGCGTGATCAGGCCGAGCTTGAGTCCGAGCCGGTGCCGCATCAGGTTGAACACCGGCTGCTTGGCTACTGCCGCCACCCGCCCGCTCATCTCAGAAAAGGTCATGATACCGATTGTCGCGAACGCGAACACCCAGATTAGAGCATAACCAAATGTCGAACCGGCCTTGGCCGCGAAGACTAGCTCGCTGATGTCGACGAAGCCGCCGACGGCGGTCATGATTCCAAGCGTTAACTCAAGCGGATTCAAGTTTGTCCTCGATCTGCTTAAGGAGGTTGGCATGAGACCGAAGCGCCTCCGGCCGGGCGTCAGGAGGTTCGGCGAGGAGTGCCCTCATTTCGTTGCCGTAGCGCGTATTAGGCCGTGTCAATGATGAACTGGCAGTCTCGATACTGCCGCGCAGCCAGAAATGCATCGAATTGATGAACGTGCCGGTCAGCTTGCCACGATTAGCCTGCTCGTTGACAAGTGCCCATTCGGCCGCCAGCGAACTCGCTTGTTTGATATATTGAAGATCCGCGGCTGGACCTTCTGAACAGCTCGCAAGAAAGAACAAACAGACAATCGCCATCCGAACCATCAGGCGGAGAACCAGCACCGAACGCTGACGTTCCGCTCTGTCGATCGGGCATATAGACCAAGCCCTTCTACCCGGTCTCCTCGTTGCTTTCCCCAGACCAGCGCGTCCGCTGGCCCATCGTTCGCCGCGTTGGCTGCTAGCTTGCACAGCCTACGGATAGAGTGTCCGCTTTCGACCGAAAGCGGACACTAGCTGCTAAGGCGGACGATGTTTCTCGCAATCACGCTGGCTCGACCGGCACATCGATCGTCATGCCTTTTTCCGCCAGCTCGCGGATGGCCTGCTCGCTCTTACGCAAGTGGGAAAGGCGCATTCCGCGCAGCACGTGATCGGCCTTTGTGAACTGGATGTTTTGGTAACCGACAATTTCGATGAGATTGCCCCACAGATCTCGGAAGTCCAGAAATGGGCCCGGCTCGATCTTAATCCCGGCCTCCGCGATCGCCGCTAAATAGCCTCACCAGGGGCGGCCCCCTCATTTCTCCCCCGCATCTTAACCGTTCAAAATGAGAACTTCGACAGCGTTCCGCAGAGACGTGATTGCCCCTGGCCTAGTGTCCGCAAATGGGTGGAAAGCGGACATTTCATTCTGCGCACAAATTCTCCTGATTGAAGAACTCACGATCAGGAGATGAAGGACTGGCCCACGGAACTCACGGACTAGCTGCAGAGATTAACGATCGATAAGTCGCGCTTCGGCTCCCTGGCTCTATGCTTACGCCCGTCCACGGAGGCGGTATTGGACTATACAATTCATCAATTTGTCCGGGAACGCTGGGTGGGCGAAGAGATTATCAAGGGGCGCACCGCAGATTGGGTTTACGAAAAGGCCAAGCAAATCGTCGAAACCCGCCAGGCCGATCGCGTGGACGTGGTGGATCAGCGCAATGTTCGCGTGTTCAGCTGGCCTCGCGTCTTGCATCGCACGTAGTAAGATCTGAGGACTCGAAACCGACTTCCACGGACACTTCGATCGTCTTAGGACCCTGCCCCGTTCTGGCGGCTGCCTGATTGAGCAATCAGCAACTTTTCGGCCCTCGTGGTTTGACACATGGAGATCACGTGATCGACACCCTGGATGGTGATCTCAAGGGTTCCTTGTTCAGTCATCGCAATGAAACCCTTTTCCTTCAGATACCATTTATGAAATTCAAAATGCTCATCGGAGCAGTTCAACATCTCCTGGAGATAAAACCCAGCTACGCCGGCGTTCTGGGCATCCTCTCTCCTTTTCTTGTATAAAAACATAAGAATTCCGGCATGGGAGTCCGCATCGTTGAGTGGGGGTTTTTCGTCAATCTCTCCTTCATCGCCTAAAGGCAATTCAGACCAGACTTTCCCATTATTCTGGGCATGGAGCAGATCATACTTGGCGCGTTTATTGGGGCTTCGAAGAACCTTGTACGCGGCAATCACCTCATTAAACTTCGTTGTGTCGGCGGTGTCCTTACGGTCGGGGTGGTACATCTTTGCCAGATAGCGATATGCAGACTCCAGGGTCCTCGCAGTGCAATTGGGATGAACCTGCAGAATCTCGTAGTAATCAATAAAGGCTTCACCAGCAGTCATCGTAACATTGCCCTAAATCGAATTTCGAACGGAGTGTCGGGGCCTTCAGGCCCCTTTTCGCGAGGATGTTCATTGCTCTTCGAGGTTTCCGTCTCGGTCGCTCCATTCCATACTCGTCCATAAGCCTGATCACATGCTGAGAGCGCGTTCCGAAACGCTCTGCAATGTCGGCTGTCGAAAGGCCGACCTCGTGAAATAGTTTTTCAAGGGCAGCCCTGCTGATCCTGTCGCGCAAAACGTCTCGGCGGGGCATCACTCCACCTGCGCTTGGCGCATCGATTGTTCGTCACCCTGCCTGCCGGCCCCCTCCAACATCCTCCATCGCTACACCGAAACCCGCATCCGCTCCAATAACGGTGCTCCAAGGCCAGCGTCCAAATGATCAGAAATGGGACAGCGCCCCAAAACGATAAGTAACCAAGAACATTCGCATTGCGAAGGGCGACAGCACCCACAGTCGGAATGTCCGCTTTGGGCCGAAAGCAGACATTAGGAGCCGCCACATTCTGATTGGAATATCTTACAAATCAGATTTGTAAGGACGAGCGGGTGTGCAGGGTCGTCGCCTATTACCGTGTTTCAACAGAGTCACTGGGCCGTTCAGGGCTTGGCCTGGAGGCTCAAGAGGAAGCCGTTGCAGCGCTCTGTCGGCAGCGCGAATGGGAGATCATCACGGAGTTCACTGAGGTGGAGAGCGGCAAGCGGAACAACCGACCTCAGCTAGACGCCGCTTTGAAGCGCGCGAAACTAACTGGTGCTCGGCTCGTCATTGCAAAGCTCGACCGGCTCTCCCGCAATGTGGCCTTCCTCGCATCCCTCCAGGAGAGCGGCGCTAAGTTCGTTGCTGCTGACCTGCCCGAAGCGGACGAGTTCACTGTCCACATACTTGCAGCTGTCGCGCAGCGGGAACGGAAGTTGATCTCCGAGCGGACGAAAGCAGCGCTCGCGGCTGCAAAAACCCGTGGCGTGAAACTAGGGAACCCAAACGGTGCAGCGTCCATCCGGCACGCCGGTAAGGGCACGGCAGCGGCCCTGGATGCGGTCCGTCGAAACGCCGCAGGCCGCGCGTCGGAATATGCCGAGATTATCGTAGATGTGAGAGCAAGCGGCGCGACGTCCCTGACAGCAATCGCGAGAGAGCTGAACGAACGGGGTATTCTTGCGGCGCGGGGGGGCAAATGGCACGCCTCTTCTGTTAGGAACGTGCTTAGACGGCTCGCTCCTGATTAAGACGGAAGAGCCTCGCTATTACGGCAACGGCCTCACGCAGCCTTCTTTTTTGCGATGCTCGCAACTCGCTGAAGTAAGCTCCTCAGGTCCTCTTCCTCATCATCGCTTTGTTGTCCCAACCCGAGGATGATTTCGCCCTGTCTGTGACGTGGAACGGCTCCATAACTCGATAAGGTGGTGCTGACCTGCTCGTGTCCTAGGTTCTGGCTCCAGGCTTTGAACTCCTCTGGGGTCTTGCAAAGCTTCTCTCCGAGCCTGGCGAGAGTTTTTCGGAAGCTGTGAGGATTGAAGTACGGCAGGCCGGCTCTTTCAAATGCTTGGCGAAAGATCTTTCGGATCGGCTCGGCATTGGACCAGGTCGCGCGTCGAATACCGAGTGCTGAAAATTGCCGTTCATGATTGAGACCGACCAGAGTAGCTGGAAACAAAGGCTCGTCATCGCCCTCTCACGGCGAAAACACGGGTTCGAGTCCCGTAGGGGTCACCATTCAGGCCAACCGCATCACGGCGGAGCGCCTTTCCAGCCATTCCTCTATAATTGCCGCTATTCGCGGCCCGGCGGTCCCGTCACCATATGGAAAAGCCGGGCGCGCCATCGCGCCGTACACCGCGGGATCACCAAGGACGCGCCGCGTCTCTCTCACGATCCCCTCGGCACTTGTCCCAACCAACCGCATGTTGCCCGTCGCAATTCCTTCGGGCCGTTCGGTCTTGTCGCGCAGGACAAGGAGAGGAACTCCAAGCGCTGGCGCTTCCTCCTGAATTCCGCCCGAATCGCTGAGTATCAAATCGGCGTCGCGGATTCGTTGAACCAGCTCGGTATGACTGCAGGGCGCGACCAAAATTATTCCACGGGTGTTGCCCAGCAGGCGACGCATGGTCGCGGCGACATGGGCATTCGGGTGAAGGACCACATTGATCGCGACCGTTTCGTCGCGCGCGAGTTCGATCAGAGCGGCGGCGATGGACTCCAGTCCTTCGCCCCAGCTTTCACGACGGTGGCAGGTCACCAGCAGCCGTGGATTGGTCGCGTGTTGAACAGAAGCCGGTGGCAATGCCGCTTCGATCGCGAGCAACGCATCGATGCTTGTATTGCCAGTGACGTGAATCTCTCCGAAGATCTGCTCGGAACGAAGGTTCGTGGCTGCCCAGTGGGTTGGCGCGAAGAGCAGATCAGCCCCCGCGTCGATCGCTGTCCGATATTCCTCTTCTGGCCACGGCAGCAGGGGATTGTGCGTCCGAAGGCCGGCCTCGACATGCGCAACCGGAACGGCGGCAATGAATCCGGCCAGCGCCGCCCCAAGCGCGCTTGATGTATCGCCCTGGACCACGAGAAGGTCCGGAGGGTCGCGGAGCAGGGGCAGCAGCGAAGCGTTCACGGCACGGACGTGCGAGTGCGGATCGGTCTGGCCAGGGCAGCCGAGCTCGACGCGACCAAAATCCGTCAGTCCGAAATCCTTCGGATCGAGGTCGGGATGCTGACCAGTGATCACCAGTATCGGGCTGAAACCCCGCGCTTCGAGCGCATGAGCAACGGGCGCCATCTTGATTGCTTCAGGTCTGGTCCCGATCACCAGCCTTATATCGGCGAGGTCCAGCCTTCCCCCTAGCTCCGGCTGGAGCTCCGTGCCTCGGAGTTACGGCAAGCGGCTATCTGAAATTATCGGCGTAAGCCTGAATTTTCATCCGTACCGGCGGCGCCGCCACGACGTGATAGGCGAGTCCGTGCCTTTCACTATATTCGATGGCGGCCTCTTTTGTTGCGAATTTCAGGCGGACCTGGGTGTTAGTGTCGCCCGATCCGTTCCAGCCGGTGAGCGGATCGGCCCGCACCGCCTGCTGACGCTCGAACTCAAGCAGCCAGCAACCGGTGTTCGCCTTACCCGACTGCGTTGTCTTCCGCTCGATTTCCGAAATGCGCGCGATTGTCATGTCGTCCCCGGTGGCAAAGCGCCGCGCGCAAATCAAGCCCGCCTCGTGAACGTAATTTTTGTCGGCGTGATGTTCGCGCCGGCTGAAGCCGGTCAATAGGCGCGCGCTATTGCGAATTCGACGGCTTCCGAGAGCGCTGATTTGGCCTTGCTCGCCGGGAAGATAGCTAGCGCGTCGATTGCTCGGCGGCCATAATAGCGGGCACGTTCAATCGTGTCCGACAAGGCATCGGTGGAGCGGAGCAAGGACACCGCGTGCGCAAGATCTTCGTCCGAGACTCGATTCCCTGCCATGGCGTCTCGCCAGAACTGGCGATCTTCACTGCTCGCGCGGGCGTGTGCGAGGATTACCGGTAGGGTCACCTTGCCGTCATGGAAATCGTCGCCGACTCCTTTGCCCATCTTCGCCTCGTTTGAGGCATAGTCGATCACATCGTCGGTGAGCTGGAAAGCGATCCCGAGATTCCGCCCGTAGGACTCGAGCGCTAGCTCCGTTTCCTCGCTCGCCTCCGCGACGGCGGGCGCGACACGGCAGGCGGCGGCAAACAAAGCCGCAGTTTTGGCGCCGATGATTGCGAAATACTGTTCCTCGTCGGTATCGATACGCCGCTGCGCCGTCAGTTGCTCGACCTCGCCCTCCGCGATGACAGCGGAGGCGTGGCTGAGAATGCTCAGCACCTTAAGGCTGCCGTCCTCAACCATCAGCTCGAACGCACGCGAGAAGAGAAAGTCGCCTACGAGGACGCTCGCGCTATTGCCCCAGATGAGGTTCGCCGTCCGCTTTCCGCGCCGCAATCCTGAACCGTCGACGACATCATCGTGCAGCAGCGTCGCAGTGTGGATGAACTCTACCGCAGCGGCGAGCTTGTGGTGCCGGGTTCCGGGATAGCCGAGCAATGTTCCGCAGGCGAGCGTCAACATCGGCCGCATACGTTTGCCGCCGCCGGCGATGAGGTGGCCAGCAAGCTCGGGGATCAGCACGACTTTGCTCTGCATCCGCTCGAGGATGACCGCGTTGACGCCGTTCATGCCGGAGGCGACCAGTTCAATCAGCGGATCGAGTGAAGGCTCGGTCTTGCTTCGGAAGGGGTAGACGGTTGCGGTCACGGCGCCGCCCTAGCGGGGCAGCACCGCTTTTCCTAGCCTGCAGGAAGCGTGAGTCGAGCGAGCAAACCGCCCAGATCTTCACTTTCCTCAAGGCGGATGGACCCGCCGTAAATCTCCGCAACGTCGCGCACAATGGCTAGGCCCAGACCCGTGCCAGGCTTGCCCGTCGTGTCGAGCCGAGCGCCACGCGTGAACAGGTTTCCGCGCTCGGCCTCCGGAATTCCGGGTCCATCGTCCTCGACCTCGATGTCCACGAATTCGCCTTTGGGCTCGACTGTCACGAAAACCCGGCCGTGGCCGTATTTCGCGGCATTTTCGACGAGGTTGCCGATCATTTCGTCCAGGTCCTGGCGTTCGACTCGGACCTGCGCCTGGTGACTGCCGGCAATGTCCACCGTCACGTTCTGATAGAGACGATCGACCGCGCGTTGCACCGCCTCGAGGCTGTCCCATACTCTGGCGCGAGCGTGCGAGGTCGCGCGCCGGCCGATCGCCCGCGCCCGGGCGAGGTGATGATCCACCTGCCGCCGCATTGCCGCGGACTCTCGGATCACCGTCTCATCCAGGTCGGGCGAGTTAGCCGTCGCCGCGTTGTTGATCACCGTGAGCGGAGTCTTCAGCGCATGCGCGAGATTGCCCGCATGTCGCCGTGCTTCCTCTGCTTGCTCTTCGCTGTGGGCAAGCAGCTGGTTGATCTCTTCCGTCAGCGGCCGGATTTCGGTCGGGAAATCCTGGCCGATTCGAGTCTTCTCCCCTGATCGGATCGACGAAACCTCGCGGCGCACCCGCCGCAACGGCCAAAGGCCGTACACCGTCTGAAGAGCAGCCAGGATCAGGAGTCCCACTCCGAGCGCGGTGAAGCTCCAGATCAAAGTCAAACGCAGCCTGTGGATCCGGTCGTCGATGGTCTCGCGCGACTGTGCAACCTGGAAACGCCAGCGCACCGGCGATCCGGGTAGGAGCGCGTCGCGTTCGGCGATGCGCAGCGGTTCGGCATGGCCGGACGTCGAGAATTCGTTGCTGTCATACAGATGCGGCTTGATGTCGTTGTGGCCTTCGGAAACGAGCAGGCGGCGGTCCCAAAGTGATCGCGAAGGGAAGGTCTCCACACCGGCGCCGCTGATTTGGAAATAAAGGCCGGAGTAAGGCTCAATGAAGCGTTGGTCCGCCGGCTGGCGGTTGAAGCGGACTTCGCCGTCCGGCCCGATCTCCGATGCAGCGATCAGCGACTTGTTGAGGATGAGAATCAGCTGGTTGTCGAAATCGTCGATGATCGATCGGGTGAGCACTCGGTCGAGTGCATAACCTCCGATCAACAACAGCGCAGCGATCCACACCGCCGCGATTCCGATCATGCGCCGGGTGAGCGAGCCTGTGCGCCGCCGGTGCATCAGGCCCCTGGCGGTGAATCGAGCGTCGGTAGCCCTTGGGGCCGCCGCCGTCACCGGGGCGGCTTGCTCGTTCAACTAACCGGTTCCTCCAGGCTGTAGCCGAGCCCGCGGATGGTCGTAATCACGTCGGCGCCGAGCTTCTTGCGGATGCGCGTAACGAATACTTCAATCGTGTTCGAGTCACGGTCGAAATCCTGGTCGTAGATATGCTCGATCAGTTCGGTCCGGCTGACTACCTTGCCCTTGTGGTGCATGAGGTATGAGAGAAGCTTGTACTCCTGCGCGGTGAGTTTCACCGGCTCGCCCGCCTTAGTGACCTTACCCGAACGAGTGTCAAGGCGAATGTCTCCAGCTATCAACTCCGAACTTGCGATCCCGGCGCTGCGACGAATCAACGCGCGCAGGCGGGCGATCAGCTCCTCCGTCTGGAATGGCTTGGCGAGATAGTCGTCCGCGCCCGCATCCAGGCCCGCAACCTTGTCCGACCAGCTGTCACGAGCAGTCAACACAAGTACTGGCATCTTGCGCCCCTCCTTGCGCCACCGATCAAGGACGGTAAGGCCGTCGATCTCAGGCAAGCCGAGATCGAGGATCACCGCATCGTAATTTTCGGTGGAGCCGAGATAATGGCCATCCTCGCCGTCGGTCGCGAGGTCGACGGCATAGCCCGCGCCTTCGAGCGTCGAGCGCAGCTGCCGCCCGAGATTGGGTTCGTCTTCCACGATCAGAACGCGCATATTGGCTTCCTGGAGCTGTTCATCTTTGCGCCGTCAACCCGCGTTACGGCAATCGGTTGCTTATCCGGAACGAAGCTGGGGTCTGCACCGGGAATGTCAATCGCGACGTTATGGCTTTGACCGGCGGATGATCCGCCCACTCTGGGCGTCGACGTCGACCCAGATCACGCGGCCGTTCTGCATGAACTTGAGGCGATAGGTGCCGCCATTGAATTCAGGCCCGAGATAGTCGGCACCGCCCATGAACGGCATGACTCGACGCTCGAGCTGCGGAAGAGGCATGGAGCGACCCTCGCGAGTTGCCTCGAATGCGCGCTGCTGCTCGCGGACGGGGCCATCGGACTGGGCGCGCGGAGACCGGTCGCGCACAGAGCCATCGGACTGGGCGCGCGGTGGGCGGTCACGCGGCGGCTTGTCCGCCAGCGCCGGGGCGCTGAACAGTCCGGCGGCAACAACGGCCGCGAGAAGAAGGGTACGCAACAGGGTCATGATCCGTCTCTCGTGGGTCGACCTTCTATCACAGCGCATTGAATGCGCTATTAATGCGAATGCACGGCGATGTTCAGGGTTCGTCAAGGGGTTTAGCGCTGCGCGCTCCTCCGTTAGGGCCGCCCCATGGCGGCGCCGATCCTCTCCTACGAAAGCCTGGGCCTCATCCACGGCGAAGGCTGGTTGTTTCGTGATCTCGACATCTACGTCGGGGAGCGCGACCGCCTCGCGCTGATCGGGCGCAACGGCGCAGGAAAAACGACGTTGCTCAAATGCCTGACCGGCATGATCGACCCCGACGAGGGTAAGAGAACGATCGCTCCGAGCACACATGTGGTGTTGCTCGAGCAGGATCCGGCGATGACTGGGTTCGACACGCTATCCAACTGGGTGCTGCACGGGCGCGACGCTCCGGAACGGCATGAAGCCGATTCCATCGCGCATCAGGTCGAGGTGGATCTGTCACGGTCAGTCGCTACCGCCAGCGGCGGCGAGCGGCGCCGCGCGGCGATCACGCGGGCACTCGCTCAAAAGCCGGACGTGCTGCTGCTCGATGAGCCAACTAACCATCTCGACTTGCGCGCGATCGAATGGCTCGAGGAATGGCTGAAACGCTTCAAGGGGGCGTTCATCGCGATCAGTCATGACCGCACGTTTCTGGCCCGGCTGACCAACAGCTGCCTGTGGCTCGACCGCCGCCAGCTCCGGCGAGCCGAGATCGGTTTCGGCGGCTTCGAAGCATGGACCGAACGCATCTATGAAGAAGAAGCGAAGGCGGCGGAGAAGCTCGACGCCAAGCTCAAGATCGAGTTGCATTGGCTGCAGCGCGGAGTCACTGCTCGCCGCCGGCG
>JBKPLG010000070.1:0-7513 GCA_046731515.1 Pseudomonadota bacterium
GCGCAACATTGCCTATCTGGAAGGGAAGGGCATGCGCGTACTCGGTGCGCTCGACGAAATCGCGGCCGAAACCGCCACGGCTCTAGCCACGGTTGCGCTGGCTTGGACAATGAACCAGCCGGGAATCGTTGCCGCGCTCGCCAGCGCGACGAGCCTCGACCAGTTACACGAGCTCACCGCCGCCATGCATCTCAACCTCTCGCCCGATCAGATCGGGCGGCTCGATGAGGCAAGCGCCGAGGCCGTACCGGCCTAGCTCTTTTTCAGAATGTCGATTGCCGCGACGGTCATCGCCTCGGTTGCGGTGGAGATCACCGTCTCCGCATCTGGCGCCCAATAGGGGCTGTGAAGCGACGGCAGCTTGGTTGTGTCGCCGTCGACCGCATCCCACTTCGCCTTGGGTACGCCCCCGACCCAGAAAAGTGTGCCTGCGATCGATTTGTCATTCAGCCAGTAACGGCCGACGTCCTCGCCGACCATCAGCGGCGGCAGAATCGTCGTTCGTTCGGCTCCAAAATGACCTTGGAACAGTTCCAGGGCCCGGTTTGAGAGCTTTTCCGTGTTGAAGGTTGCTGGGGTATGTTGCTCTTCGCGGATGGTGACGACCGGCATTCGGTCGTCAGGAATTCCCGCCGCGATCGCCTCGCCCCGCGCGATCCGTTGGATTCCGTCGAGCAAGAGCTTGCGTACTTCGGGCTTGTAGCTGCGGACGGTGAGCTGGAGCTTTGCCTGGTCGGGGATGACGTTGTTTTTGGATCCGGCCTGGAAGCTACCGACCGTAACGACGGCCGGATCGAGCGGATTCTTCTCGCGACTGATCAGCGTCTGGAGTGCAACCACGATACGTGAGGCAAGGACGATCGGATCCTTGGTTGTCTGAGGGGCCGCGCCGTGGCCGCCGACGCCCCTCACTATTATGTCGACATTGTCGACGTTTGCGGTAGTGAAGCCGGGCGTTACGCCGATCACGCCTGCAGGCAGGCTGGCCGAATCGTGAAAGGCGAGCACATAATTCGGCTTGGGGAAGCGGGTATAGAGTCCGTCATCAAGCATCGCCTTAGCGCCTTCGCCGGTCTCCTCGCCCGACTGCAGGATCATCATTAGCGTTCCGGACCATTGGTCCTTCATCGCCGCGAGACGCCGAGCGGTTGCGAGGAAGCTGGTCACGTGCGTGTCATGACCGCAAGCGTGCATGACGGGTGTCTCGGTGCCATCCGGGAGCTTGCCCATCACCTTGGAGGCGAAGGGCAAGCCGGTCTGTTCCCTGACAGGAAGAGCGTCCATGTCGGCTCGGATCATCAGCACTGGCCCTGGTCCGTTCTTCATCACTGCAACGACGCCGGTCCTGCCGACATGTTCAGTCACGTCGAACCCGAGCTTCTTCATCTCGGGGGCAAGCTTGGCGGGCGTTCGGATCTCCTGCATCGACAATTCGGGATTGGCGTGGAGATCGCGGTAAAGCGCCATCAGTTGAGGCATGTCGGCACGAATCGAGTCCGACAAAGTTGCGGCGGTCGCGGGGTTCGCCGCGGTTATTGCAGCGGCTGCCAGGAACAGCAGTTTCTTCACGAACGCACTCCGTCAGTTAAAGGGACTAGCTCCATCACGTCGAGCCGTGATTCGAAATGGGGCTCAGGCATGACCAACCGCCAGCGATTAGGACCAATCCGCTCGACGAAGGCGGCGACGTCGCGGGTTTGGTCCTGGCTATATTGGATCGCGCGCTCTTCGTCGCCGAGAACGAGGCTGCCGAGTAGGACCTGGCGCAGTGCATCGTTCGGAAAAATGACACCGACGAGCCGCTGCGAACCGCTGAGCTTGCGAAAATCCTGTGCTTGGCCGCTCTGCCGGATGCGGCAAGTGAACGCCCCGTAAGCGACATAATCGAGCAATCCGCTGCTCCTCGCGCCGAGCTTGATAACGCGGCAGCGATACATTCCATCGGGAATGGGCTCGCCGCCAATCGCTGCGTCCGGCTCAAGCAGCACGCCTTCGCGAGCGATCTCCGCCGAGTGCCCCGATTTGCGGGCGGCATCGAGCGCTTCGACGAATGACTTGCGCCAACCGCGCAGGCGAGAGCGGTCGTCAGACGTGACGATGTCATGCCAATTGGCGGTCTGCCGCGGCAGCATTCCCTGCGATTGCTTGACAAGGCTGCAAGCGGGGACCGTGAGGGCCAGCACGATGAAAAAGGCAAGACGTTTCACCAGCGGAGCCTAGGCTGCAGTCCAGCCCCCATCAATGCTGAGGTTTGCGCCGGTGATCGATCGCGCCTCCTCACGGCACAAATAGACGGCGAGGGCGGCAACTTCCTCGGGCGTCACGAAACGCTTGGTTGGCTGGGCAGCCAGCAGCACGTCATTCATCACCTCCTCGCGACTGAGGCCGCGAGCCTTCATCGTATCCGGAATTTGATGCTCGACGAGCGGTGTCCAAACGTAGCCTGGCGAGATGCAGTTGACGGTAATCCCGTCGCGCGCCGCTTCTAGAGCGACCGTTTTGGTGAAACCGGCAACGCCATGCTTCGCGGCGACATAGGCCGACTTGTTGGGCGAAGCGACGAAGCTGTGCGCGCTCGCCGTGTTGATGATCCGTCCCCAGCCTTTCGCCTTCATCGGCGGGATGGCTAGCCGAGTAGTGTGGAACACCGCTGACAGGTTGATCGCGATGATCGCGTCCCATTTTTCGGCCGGAAAGTCTTCAACGGACGAAACATGCTGGATGCCGGCATTGTTGATGAGGACGTCAGGTCCGCCGAGCTCCTCCGCGCAGCGCGTGATCATCCGCTCGATCGCTCCGGGGTCGGACATGTCGGCGCCGTCGTGACTGGCGCCGATCTCCCGGCAGATACGCTCAATCTCATCCGCCTGGCCAAAGCCGTTGATCATGAGCTTCGCGCCTTCCGCTGCGAGCGCTCGAGCGATCGCAAGGCCGATGCCGGATGTCGAGCCGGTAACTAACGCGACTTTGCCTTGAAGAATCATGGCGCCTCCTTTGTTGCGGCTCCTCGACGCGCAATCGGCCAATTGCAACCGGTGCGTGAGTTGGCGCATTGAAGCGGCAAGGAGAGACAGGATGCGGCTGGGCGGCGAACCGGAAAGCAGTAATTTCGAGGACCGTACAGGGCAAAGCGGCGGCGGTTTCGGGTTCGGGGGCGGTGGCGGGAACGCGCTCGGTTGTCTCATCCCATTGATCATGAGCCGCTTCGGAATCGGCGGAGTCCTCGTCCTGATCGTCGGCTATTTCGTTTTGACGTCGCTTGGCGGACTTGGCGGCGGAGGCGGCTTGCTGCCGAGTGGCGGACCGCAGCAAAACGCTCCTGCGGGCCAGTCGACGCTCGACCCGAACATGAAGACCTTCCTGCTCCGCGTCCTCGGGTCGACAGAACAAACCTGGGACGAGCTTTTCGCCAAGCAGGGCGAGCGCTATGCGCCGACCAAGCTGGTCGCGTATCGCGGGGGGACCCAAACCGCCTGCGGCGTCGGCCAGGCGGCCATGGGGCCATTCTATTGCCCGAACGATCAGCGGATCTATCTGGATACCAGCTTCTTCAACGAGCTTTCGCAGCGCTTCGGGGCGCCCGGCGACTTCGCGATGGCTTATGTGATCGCCCACGAGGTCGGTCATCACATCCAGGATCTCGAAGGCACGCTCAACCAGGCGCACGAGCTTCAGGCCCGCGCTAGCGAGGCCGAAGGCAATGCGATTCAGGTGAAGGTCGAACTCCAGGCCGACTGCTACGCTGGAGTGTGGGCCGCGAATGCTCGCGACGCCCAAGGATCGATCCTCGAACCGGGAGACGTCGAGGAAGGAATGCGCGCCGCCGAAGCGATCGGCGACGATACTCTGCAGCGCCAGTCGCAAGGCGTGGTCGTCCCCGAGAGCTTCACTCACGGCACCGCGGCGCAGCGAATGGCAGCCCTTCGGACAGGAATGCAGAGCGCCGATCCAGCGTCCTGCCGGAATCTCTAGAGCCGGACGAGCATCTTTCCGACGTTCGCGCCCTCGAACAGGCCAAGGAACGCTTCGGGCATTTTCTCAAGTCCTTCGATGATCGTCTCGTGGGCCTTCACTGCGCCGTTCGCCAGCAATGGTCCCATCTCGCGATAAAATTCACCCATCCGGGGCTGAAAATCGAGGACGAGAAATCCCTGAAGCCGGATCCGTGCGGCGATGATCCGCTGAATGAAACGGAAGCTTGGCGGAGTGGGCTTATTGTACCCTTCGATCATTCCGCAGATCGCGAAACGCGCTTGGTTGCGGGCGACCGCGAGCGCGGCATCTAGATGGTCGCCGCCGACATTGTCGAAATAGACGTCGATCCCATCCGGTGCGGAGGCTGCGAGGCTCTTCAAGATCGGTCCCGATTTGTAGTCGATCAGGTGATCGGCGCCCAACGAGCGAACGAAATCGCATTTCTCCGACCCGCCCGCCGAACCGATCACGGTCATGCCCTTTGCCTTGGCGATCTGGACCACCACAGAGCCCACTGCGCCCGCCGCCGCGGAGACGAAGACGATGTCGCCTCCCTTTGCCGCCGCGACATCCAGCAAGCCGAAGTACGCGGTCGCTCCGGTCACCCCCAGCACTCCCAAAAAACGTTCGGGCGGGACACCGAGGTTGGGCAGTTTGTTGACGGCTCGCGCCGGCACGACTGCTTCGTCGCGCCAGCCTGCCATATGGAGGACGATGTCTCCGGGTGCAAAACCCTCCGCCTTGCTTTCGACGATCTCTCCGATCGCGCCGCCATCCATCGGCTCGCCGATCTGGAACGCGGGAACGTAGCTTTTCACGTCGTTCATTCGTCCGCGCATGTAGGGGTCGACTGACAGCCATGAGTTTCTGATCCGAACCATGTTGTCGCCGAGCGGCGGAAGCTCGATTTCCTTAAGTTTGAAATTCTCGTTCGCGGGAAGCCCTTGGGGACGGCTCATCAGGTGCCAGGCGCGGGGCATAGGCAATCTACCCTTCCAAGAAAGGTGAAGAGCACAGAAAGGTCCGGCCGTGAAGGGGCGCACGGCCGGGCCAATCTTGCCTCCAGTGACGGAGGCGGGTTGCGTCAGACCACCCTAACGATACGTGCCCTCGAAGCTGCGATCGAGCATCCGCGGGCCCATTTCGCCCTGGTCCTCGCGCTCGAATAACGCGCGTTCGCGGCTTTCATTCCGCCAGCGCTGCCTTGCTTGCTCGGAATCGAGGTCGAGGATCACGCGATCGTTCTCCACCCGATCGATGTCCGAACAACTGAGCGAGTGATGGACTCCGCCGCTTTCCGGATCCGACTTAGTGAGAATGATCCGGTCGCCCGCGATCCGGTCGACGGTGCCGACATGCTGATCGTCGCTGCCGACTACCTCCATCTGCTCCCGGACCTGGCCGAGCAGGCCGCGCTTCTGGATCCGCCGTTCGCGCCAGGTGCCAAAGTCCGTCTCGAACCGGGCCTGGTTCTCGCGGCGATAGTCGTCATAGTCGCGATCGAGCTCGCCCATGTGGCGTTGGCGCCATGAGCGATAGTGCGGGTCATATTCGCGGCCTAAATTGGGCGAACCGGCGAAGCTCGTGCGCCGAAATTCATCGCGTCCGTAGGGCTCGCGCTCGCGCCAATCGCGGTCGCGTTCGGAATCGAAGAATTGATCAGATCCGCGGCCATAGTCGCCCGCCATAGGCCGATAGCGGCGTTCGCGCTCGCGTCCCGCTGACCCGGCGCTTTGATAGCGGTCTTCGTCGCGGTCGAAACGATCGCGGTCCCAATCGCTTCCGCGGCCAAAGAAGCGGCCGCGTTCCTCACCTCGCCGCGTACCACCGTAGCCGTAGCCGCGCTCGCGTTCCATCATCCGCTGATCCTCGCGGCGTCGCCGCTCCGCCTCATCGTCGCCGAACCAGGAGGCGATCTCGTCGCCAGCTCGTTCGAAGAACCCGCGGTCTTCGCGTCCCGAATAGCCGCGGTCGCGCCCTTCAAACCGCTCGCCCCGCCATCGCGAGCGCTCATCACGCGGGGCGTCCCGCGTGTCGTACCGGTCATATGCCATATTGTCCTCCAGTCGCTGAAACCCGAGCCGGTGGGGATGCCGGCCTGAACCCGAAGGAAAAACGAACGGGCGCTGACGGCCGTTCCTGTCGAAACGCATTGTTAATGATCACAAATCGGCGGGCCGAAAGTACGGCGGGACAAGCGATTGCAAGGGGTGGAAATCGCGGCTAGGGAGCCGCTTCCCAACGGCCCGATCGTGATCGCGCCGAGCGGCCAGGCTGGGGCGCGGGGCTGTAGCTCAGATGGGAGAGCGCTGCAATCGCACTGCAGAGGTCAGGGGTTCGATTCCCCTCAGCTCCACCAGCCGGCCGTTTCAGGACATTTCAGAACAAACCAAGGCCGTGAATGGAAAATCGGAACACAGTTAGAACACTGTGTCCGTGTGTCCCTTGTTGGTTCACCACAGTCCAACTATAAAAGGGGTCCCATGCCGCTAACCATGAAGGAAGTGAAGCACGCGAAGCCCGGCCGTCACTCGGACGGCAAGGGCCTTTATATGCTGGTCAAGCCGAGCCGATCGACATCTTGGGTGCTGAGGGTTCAGTTCCAGGGCGATCGTAAAGACTTCGGGCTCTAGGGAAAAACGCGCTGGTATTTGTCGAAAGATCTCCCGCTCACAAGCGCGGCGGGATCAGGCCGCCGAGTCCTGCCGCTCGATGGGGCATATACGTCCGTCTACGAGCTGCGCGACCAAGCGCCGACCGACCCACACCTCAAACTTGCGTGCATCCCGTTTCAAGAACTGCGCCTGACGAATTGCGTCTCGATCGTTCTCGGCATCGAGCCATTCGGCCAGACTGATGTGGCCGCCGCCGTCTAAAGAATAGAGCCTGTATTTCGAGCCAATGTTTTCCGCCATGTCGCATACCATACAAGGATGGGCGACCGGCCAGATTACGCAGCCGGTCGCTGTACGACGCGCCCGTAACGACTTTGCTGCGTGTAGGTTCCCGAGAACGCTTTTACTTGCATCAGCACGACGAAATGAGTGGCCGCTTTCCGCCCAAAACGGACATTGGCCTTATGTCTGCTTTCGACCCAAAGCGGACACTTCGCTTACACCGCTTGCAACAGCAGTTGGAGCCTTTCGCGCTGCCGACCGCTGTGCACCGTACCACCGAGCCTTCTCGCGGCAGTTCATCGCCTTTCACTCAACCGACCAAGTTCGGCGGATCCATGGCGAAGCTACGACCTCCAACAGGACAATCGCGGCAAGATGAGCGCGGTGAACCTGAAGTCCGCCGAGGAATCGACACAGCCCGAGGCGAGCGTCGAAGACGCAGACCTCCAGCATGCAAACGATCAGCAGGCCGAGTAGGTGCCGAGCATTCGCAGCGTCTGATCGCGAGCGCGCATCGACGACACTCAGCGCTCACATGCGCGCTTCTCTCGAACGAAGTGCCGAGGCATGGAGTGCCAGGGCCGGTTTGCTCGGCCGCCTGGAAGCAAGCTTCAAGGCACGCACCGACAAGGGGCGAAGGC
>JBKPLG010000071.1:0-9282 GCA_046731515.1 Pseudomonadota bacterium
CGCCCCAGGCGTTCCGCCTCGACGCCCTACGACAAGCCTACGTGCGCTGGTCGGGAAATGCTCCGAGCGACGAGACAACAGTGCTGCTATCGGCGGGAATGCGGGTGGCTGCAGTTGAAGGTGACCCAGTGCTCGACAAGCTCACCACTCCGGCGGATTTGGCTCGGGCGGAGCAATGGATCGCCGGCGGCCTCGTGCCGCGCACCGGCATGGGCTTCGACGTCCATGCCTTCGCCGGCCAAGGTCCTGTCATGCTCGGCGGAGTCGAAGTGGCCCACTCACGCGGGCTCGCCGGCCACAGCGATGCGGACGTCGTACTCCACGCGATCACGGACGCATTGCTAGGTGCTGCAGGTCTTGGCGACATCGGCGAGCATTTCCCGCCGTCCGACCCGCAATGGAAAGACGCTTCGTCCGACCGCTTCCTCAGGCATGCCGCCGGCCTGCTCAGGGCCAGTGGGGCAATGATCGATCACGTAGATTGTACGATTATCGGGGAAGAGCCGAAGATCGGTCCTCATCGTCCAGCCATGCGCATGCGGATTGCCGAAATCGTCGGTCTTTCACCGGATCAAGTCAGCATCAAAGCCACGACCACCGAAGGCCTCGGTTTCACCGGTCGTCGCGAAGGTCTCGCCGCGCAGGCGGTCGCAAGCATTCGCCTGTCACGTTTCTAGCGCTTTCCCGCTATGGTGGTTTGGAACTTTCGTTTGGGGGAAGCGTGAGATGCAGGTGATTGGAAAGGCTGCGGCCATCTTGGCGCTGGTGGCGGTACCGTCGGCATCTCGGGCCCAAACGACCTGTCTGACACAAGCAGAAACCTCGGCGATGATCGGCTATGTTCTCCCGGACCTTGTCGCCGGTGTTCGTGACAAGTGCAATGCAACTCTGCCTCCAAATTCCTTTCTCTCCTCGCATTCCAGAGAATTGGAAGCGCGTTACCGTTCTCGGGCCGACATGTTGTGGCCGCAGGCACGAGTGGCCTTTGTGAAAATGGTCGGTGAGGACGAGGTCATGAAAAAGCTACCTGACTCGGCGCTCCGTCCGTTTCTAACCGCTGCCTTTGCGACGACCATCACGGATGATCTCAAGCCGAAGGATTGCGTCACCGCCGATGGCTTGGTCGAGGCCCTTGCTCCGCTCCCTCCCGAAAACCTTGCCCGTTTGATCGGGATGATCATCGCCGCCGACGGCAAAGGCAGCGATGCGGCGGGCAAAAACGATTTCCAGATCTGCGCCTGAGCTGATGGACGCACTTCTCGCCAAGGACCTGGTCGCAAAGGCTCTCCAAGTGGTCGAAGCCAACCGCAGGCTCGGCCGCCGAATTGCTGTCGCCGAAAGCTGCACTGGCGGTCTTGTCAGCGCTGCACTTACGGAAATCCCTGGGTCTTCCGAAGTTTTTGAGGCGGGTTACGTCACTTATTCGAACGCAGCCAAGATCAGCCAACTGAAGGTATCCGAAGAAGTCGTCGAAACCTTCGGCGCCGTGAGCGTCGCGACGGCCTGGGCAATGGCCCGAGGCGCGCTTGCCGCGTCTGAGGCGGATGTCGCCGTCGCGATCACGGGCATCGCCGGACCGGGTGGAGGAACGCCGTCAAAACCCGTCGGAACGGTCGTTTTCGCCCGCGCCGAACGTGAGGCGGACCCGGCGAAGATCGTTGCCGATCAAAAATTCTTCGATGAAAAGACCCGCGCCGGGGTGCGTTTTCAGGCAGCGGTCTGCGCGCTCGAGCTGCTGATGCCATAAAGCGCCGCTGCGCGCTGTTCGAAGGCGCTGATCATTCGCCGCAGCGCCCGATCGAACATGGCTCCCGCGATACTCTCGAACAGCCGCGACTTGAACGCAAAATCGACCGCGAAATGCACGTCGGTCCCGCCTCGTGCTGCGCGATCGAACGTCCATTCGTTGTGAAGGTATTTGAGTGGACCTTCGACATAGTCGACACAGATCCGCGTCGGCCGCTCTTTCACAACTCGACTTGTAAAGCGCTCCTTGAAGGCGTTGAAGCCAACCACGAGGTCGGCGACCGTCTCAGTCTCGCTCGACGAGCGGACCCGGACCGCAACCACCCAAGGAAGAAATTCGTCATAGCTCGCAACGTCCGCGACGAGATCGAACAATTGTTCAGGAGTGTAAGGCAGATAGCGGGTCTCGCTATGCCGCGGCATCGACACCTGCCTTGGTCAATTGCTCGGCACGGGCCGCCTGCATTCTCTTAAAATCGTCGCCCGCATGATAGCTTGAGCGGGTCAGCGGCGAGGCCGCAACCAGGAGGAAGCCCTTCGCGCGCGCAATTGCCGAATAAGCTTCAAACGCCTGCGGAGTAACGAACTCTTCGACCTTGGCGTGCCGCGGCGTCGGCTGGAGGTACTGTCCAATTGTCAGAAAATCGACTCCTGCCGATCGCATGTCGTCCATGACCTGATGGACTTCGAGCCGTTCTTCACCGAGACCGACCATCAACCCCGACTTGGTGAACATTTGCCCTGCCCGCCGCTTGACGCTTTCGAGCAGCCGCAGCGAAGCGTAATAACGTGCTCCGGGGCGTATCGTGGGATACAGCCGCGGCACCGTTTCGAGATTGTGGTTGTAGACATCTGGACCGGCGTCGACGATCGCTTCAACCGCCTTCTCGCTCTTATTCCGGAAGTCCGGGGTCAGAATTTCGATCGTCGTCGACGGCGTACGCTTCCTGAGCGCCTCGATCACCTTGACGAACTGCGACGCGCCGCCGTCCGGCAAGTCATCGCGGTCGACAGACGTCACCACAATATGCTCGAGGCCAAGCTCGGCTGCGGCGGTCGCTACGTGCTCGGGCTCCAGCGGGTCTACGGCCCTTGGCATGCCAGTCTTCACATTGCAGAACGCGCAGGCCCGGGTGCAGGTGTCGCCGAGGATCATCACCGTCGCGTGCTTCTTCGTCCAGCACTCTCCAATATTCGGGCAGGCCGCTTCCTCGCACACGGTCGCGAGATTGAGCTCGCGCATCAGCCTGCGAGTGGCGTGATACCCTTCGCTGACCGGAGCCTTGACACGGATCCAGTCGGGCTTGCGCTGTTTCGGTACGGCCGCGGCAACGTTCATGGGTGGCGAAATAGCGACTGCGGCCTTGGCTTGCCACCCCTGCCCTCGCCCGGCTAGCGCCGATCCGTGCCCTATCTTTCACAACTGATTGAAGGCTATCGCCGCTTCCGAACTAAGGACTGGACGCGAGAGCGCGAACGTTGGTCCGAGCTGGCGGAAGGCCAGAGCCCCAAGGTGATGATTCTCGCTTGTGCCGATAGCCGCGTCGACCCCGCCCATATCTTCGATGCCAAACCCGGTGAGATGTTCGTCGTCCGCAACATCGCGGCGTTGGCGCCGCCCTACGAGACCACGCGTGGCTTCCACGGCGTTTCGGCCGCCCTTGAGTTCGCCGTAACCCAGCTCGACGTTGGCGAGATACTCGTGATGGGCCACGGACTGTGCGGAGGCTGCGCGGCCGCGCTGACCGGGCAGTTCGACGATACCGAACCGGGCGATGGGCATTTCATCGCCGACTGGGTGCGCATGTTGAGCGGCGCGCGGGATCTCGTCCGCGCCCAACATGCGCAGCTCGATCGCGATGCCTTTTTGGAAATGGAACGTGAAGCGGTGAAGGTAAGTCTGACGAATCTCAGGACTTTTCCCTGGATTCTGGAGCGGGAGCAGGCGGAAAGCCTGAGGCTCCATGGAGCGCATTTCTCGATCGCGGAGGGCAAGCTTTACATACTCGACGAGGCGGAAGGAGACTTCCGCCCCGTCTAGCCGGTTAGCTCAATCTTGAAATGAAATGCTGACTAGCACCTCACATTATAGTCGTAGTGCGGCTGTCCGTATTGGTCGACGTAATAGCAGTAACCGCGCGTATCGCGATAATATTGCCTGCCCTTGATAACGGCGCCGAGAACTCCGCCGAGCACTGCGCCGGCGACCGCTCCTCCTATCGGGCTCACACCCGGCACCACTGCGCCGACCACAGCGCCACTGACGCCGCCGATCGCGGCACCGGTCGCGATGCGCCGGCCCTGGTCATCGTAATAATAGCCTTGGTTGCTCTGATACGGGTCATAGCCATACTGGTTCGGATAAGTAGCGCAGCCAGTCGTCGCGATCCCCGCGGCGAGGAGTGCTGCAAGTCCAACTTTTCTCATCGTCTCGTCCCTTCCCTACGTTACTCGCCTCCAATGCCACCTCAGTGCTCCAAACGACATTTCGTTCCCGCATCGATCATGTACGGTTCATGTACAAGCGCAACCGCGCGCCCGGCTGTGGTCATTCTGCCACGCCGCGCTAGAGAGACCAAAAAGGAATCACCATGCGCGACCGGATGCCCGAACAGGAATCCAATATTGCCCTACTGATCGATGCCGATAACGCGTCACCCGAGCATCTCGACGATGTGCTGCTGGTGCTCGGCGAGCTCGGCACCATCAACATCCGGCGGGCCTATGGCAATTGGGCCAAGGCCAGCCTCAAAGGGTGGGGTCAACTCACCGGTCTTCACTCGATCATCCCGATGCAGCAGTTCGACGTCGTGAAGGGCAAGAGCGCGACGGACATGCGCATGACCATCGATGCCATGGACCTGCTCTATCGCGGCAATGTTGACGGCTTCGGGATCATGTCGTCGGACAGCGATTTCCTTCCGCTCGCCCAGCGTATCCGCGAAGATGGGCTTCCGGTCTACGGCTTCGGAACGGCGAAGACTCCCCTCTCCTTTCAGCAGGCTTGCACCCGCTATTTCGATGTCGGTGCTCTCGCGCTCGACGAAGAGGAACAATTGGAGCAGCCCAAGACCTCCGCCGGCCAGCGTCCAGTCGATCCCGAGCTGCTCCAGGTGCTCGGCTCAGCTTACAAGGCCTCGAAACGTGACGATGAGGGCTATACTCCGCTCTCTGAGCTGGGCCAGCGGGCCAAGGCGGTGTCGAGCTTTGCAGCGCGCAATTATGGCTTCACGCGCCTCTCGGATCTGATCAAGGCCGTCCCCAATTTCGAGGTGAAGAATGGCGATGACGGGCGCCTGCTGGTGAAGCGGCTGCGCTGATCGCAATCTAAACTGTTGTCCCCCCGACACAGTGCCGTCATTTCGACGTGCCGGCGGAACCACCCCTGCGCTGACTGGTTGTGCGGCCAACCTAAATCAGACTGCGTGACATGCTGGCCAAGCAAGACCCCGAGGAATTCCTCGACACAGCGCTGCATGCTCTATCGACCCTGTCCGACTGGCGGGCGGTACTCGATAAGCTGCCGGTCCCGATCTACGTCACCGATGCCGCGGGCGCCGTGACCTACTGGAACCAGGCCTGCGTGAAATTTGCTGGCCGCGAGCCGGAACTCGGCCGCGATCGGTGGTGCGTGACGTGGCAGCTCTATACGACATCTGGAGAGCCACTTCCCCACGATCAGTGTCCAATGGCGCAGGCGATCCGATGGCGAAAAGTTGTCCGTGACGCGGTTGCGATTGCCGAACGTCCCGACGGCACTCGCCGAGCATTTCGCCCCTACCCCACACCCCTGTTCGCCGATGACGGCTCCCTCCGCGGAGCCGTTAATATGTTGATCGACGTTACGCAGGAACAGGAGGATGTCCTCCACCTTCAGGCCGATCGCTGCCGTCGTCTGGCGCAGGCCGTTTTTGATCGGCAGACGTGCAAGATGCTCGGCGACATGGCGGTGGGCTTTGATCGCACCGCGGCTGAACTCCGCGCCGACAACGACCGCTAGAGCAGCCCCAGTTTCACGGTCACCAGATCACCGTTGGCGATGTCGGCCCGGCGGCGTACCTCAGCCTTGACCGGAAGCAGGTAACCGCCTGATTTTTGCGGGAAGACCGACGTTCGCCAAGTGACGTCATTGATGGTCGCTTCGACCTTCACCGAACCGAAGCCGCCACGGTTCATCAAACTGTGGGCGCGGATCTCGACTGCTTCTTCCGCGGGTACGGTGATGAAATGCCAGCTCCCGCCGCCCCACAGCCACAAGGGCGCAGTGACGGTGATCACGGCCTTACAGCCACCTCCGTACGCGCGAGCGATAGCTTCGGTAGGCATCGCCGAATTTGCGATCGAGGTACCGTTCCTCACGCGCCACGACGCCGTAGCGGATGACGAGCGCAAACGGCACTAACATGACCAATAACCAAAGCGTGTCGATCGCGACGGCGAGGCCGATTAGCGCCACGAACATTGCGATGTAGATCGGGTTGCGCGAGAGACGGTACGGACCCGCTTCAACGATGGCAGTCGTCGGTTGATTCGTCGGCACGTTCGAACCGGCCATCCTGATGCTGACCGCGGCCCAGACAATCAGCACAAAACCCAGCCCGAAGAGCCCCCAGCCGATCCAGCCTTTCGGGAGGTCGGCCGACAGCCATGGCAGCGGCACGATCCAATCAAGCGCGACTCCGGCCGCGATACCGATCAGCAGAGCAATAGGAGGTCGTACGAGGACTTGAGCGTTATCTGCCTTGTCGATCATCGCGACTCTTCCTGCCGATGTCGTAACCGGCAATCTTCCTGCCCGCAGCGCTGTCCGCTATCAAAGTCGCAAGGCGCTTGGCACGCGTCTCCGGCTTCTTCGCACTCGTAACCCAGTGAAGAACGACCTTGCGATAGCCCGGCGGCCGCTTCTCCCAGTCATCCCACGCGGTTTTGTTCCTGCGAAACAGCTTCTCCTCGCTAGGCTCGAGCTTCGTCAGCTCTCGCTCGTAGGCATAAAGCCCGCTCTTCGCCTTGTTCTCCTCATACGCCCGCTCGCCGGCTGACGTCATGAGTCCAGCGGCCTTCAGCGCATTGAAGCGCTCGACATTGACCTTGCTCCAGATGCTGCCCTTGCGCCGCGGGGTGAAGCGAACGGTGTAGGCGTTGTCGCCGAGCGACTTGCGCACCCCGTCGATCCACCCGAAGCATAGCGCCTGGTCGCGCGCCTGCGGCCAGTCGATCGACCGCTTGCCGCTGCCCTTCTTCCAGAAGCCGACGAGCAGCTCGGGCTCAGTCGTGTGATTGGTGTCAAGCCACCGGCGGAAATCGGCTTCGGTTGCGAAGAAGGTGGGTTCGGTCACAACCGTCATCCCGGCCTTGAGCCGGGATCCACCTTCTTGATGATCAGCGAGTCGAAGCCAAAATCCTCCGCGAGATCGCGCCAGGTCGGATTTTCGTGTTCGATCACCTCAATCTTCCATTTTCGCGCCCAACGCTTGATGGTCTTCTCGCGTCTGATGGCCCCGTCCATTGTTTCATGAACCTCGAACCAGACGAGGCGCTTAACGCCGTAGCGCTTCGTGAAACCGCCGGTCACCTCCTGGCGATGCTGCCACGTTCGGCCGACCAAGTCCGAGGTCACGCCTGTGTAGAGCGTTCCATGAAAGCCGCTCGCGAGCAGATAGACGGAAGGGATGCGCTCCATGCTCCCAATCAAAGAACAGGTAGACCCCGGGTCAAGCCCGGGGTGAAGCTTACCTCGTGAGCTTCCGATACGTCATGCGGTGCGGCCTCGTCGCTTCCTCGCCCAGCCGCCGGATCTTGTCCTCCTCATAGGCCTCGAAATTGCCCTCGAACCATTCGACCCGGCTATCACCTTCGAAAGCAAGGATGTGGGTCGCGAGGCGATCGAGGAAGAATCGGTCGTGACTGATGATCACCGCACAGCCGGCAAAATTCTCCAGCGCCTCCTCCAGCGCGCGAAGGGTCTCGACGTCGAGGTCATTGGTCGGCTCGTCCAAGAGCAGGACGTTCCCGCCCTCCTTCAGCATCTTGGCGAGGTGGACGCGATTGCGCTCGCCGCCCGATAGCTGGCCCACCTTCTTTTGCTGGTCGGGGCCGCGGAAGTTGAACGCGCCAACGTAAGCCCGCGTGTTGACGTCATTCTTGCCGATCTTGAACAGGTCGAGCCCGTCGGAAATCTCCTCCCAAACGTTCTTCTTGCCGTCGAGCGCGTCACGCGACTGGTCGACATAGCCGAGGTGGACGGTCGGCCCGACGGTAACCTCGCCTCCGTCAGCCCGCTCCTGGCCGGTTATCAGCTTGAACAAAGTGGTCTTGCCGGCGCCGTTGGGCCCAATCACCCCCACGATGCCGCCCGGCGGAAGGCTGAAGCTCAGATTTTCGAATAGCAGTTTGTCGCCATAGGCCTTGGTTAGCCCATTGGCCTCGATCACCTTGCCGCCGAGGCGCTCGGGGACCTGGATCAGGATCTGGGCCTTGCCGGGCGTTCGCTTCTCCTGCGCCTCGACCAGCTCGTCGAACGCCTTGATCCGCGCCTTGGACTTGGCCTGTCGCGCCTTGGGTGAGCGGCGGATCCATTCGAGCTCGTCGGAAATCGCCTTCTGGCGCCCTGCCTCCTCGCGTTCTTCCTGCTCCAGCCTCTTAGCTTTCTTCTCCAAATATCCGGAATAATTGGATTCGTAGACGTAGTAGCGGCCGCGATCGAGCTCCAGCACCCACTTCACCACATTGTCGAGGAAGTAGCGGTCGTGGGTGACCAGGATGACGTTGCCGGGATAGTCGATCAGATGTTTTTCCAGCCACTGGACGCTCTCAGCGTCCAAGTGGTTCGTCGGCTCGTCCAAGAGCAGGATACTAGGCTTCTCGAGCAGGAGCCTGGTGAGCGCCACCCGGCGCTTCTCGCCCCCTGACAGATTCGTGACGGCGCTGTCGCCGGGCGGGCAGCGCAGTGCGTCCATCGCGATCTCGAGCTGGTTATCGAGCGTCCAGCCCTCGACCGCGTCGATCTTTTCCTGAAGCTCGCCCATTTCCGCCATCAGCGCATCGAAGTCGTCGCCCGGGTCCGCCATTTGCGCCGAGATGGCGTTGAACCGCTCAAGCATGTCGGCGACGGGGCGCACCCCGTCCATCACGTTCTCCTTGACCGTCTTCGCGGGGTCTAGCTGCGGCTCCTGCTCCAGATAGCCGACCGTGATCCCCTCGCCCGGCCAGGCTTCGCCGGTGAATTCCTTGTCGCGGCCGCCCATGATCTTCATCAGCGTCGACTTGCCGCTGCCGTTGGGTCCGACAATGCCGATTTTGGCGTCAGGATAGAATTGCAGGTGGATGGCGTTGAGGATGGGCTTCTGGCCCGGGAAGGCCTTGGTCAGGCCCTTCATCACAAAGCTGTATTGGGCGGCCATGGGGTCGCGGACGTCCTTCAAATGCGGGAGTGCCAGCGGCCCTTAGGTCATGGCGCCGCGAGGGTCTAGGCCGTCGGGCGTCGCCCGTGGTTCACCACAAGCTATTGGGGAAAATTTTCTATGCCCCCGCATCCTT
>JBKPLG010000072.1:0-50278 GCA_046731515.1 Pseudomonadota bacterium
TCATAGTGCTTAAACAGCGCGAACACGACGGTCATGAAGCGCATGCGATCGGCGTCGGTCCGAGATTCCCCCGATACCTTCGGTTTCCGGAACAGTTCACGGACTTTTTGGCACAAACTCCTGCTGCAAGCATTACTGCACGGGGGGAGTGCGCAGCCCGGAGGACGAATCATGAAACGTCTGCTCATTTCAGCCGCTGCCGTGTCTAGTTTGGCACTAGGCGGTTGCGCAACGGACCCGGCCACCCAACACGCACTCGGTGCCACAGCCGCGGGAGCGGCGCTCGGCGCGGGCGCCGGCGCGATCGCGGGATCAGTCATTCCGGGCATAGGCACAGGGGCCGGCGCGGCGATCGGCGCGGGCGTCGGCGCGATCACCGGCTCAATAATCGGTACGCATACCTATTATCATGATAGCCGCGGATATTGTTATTGGATCGACCAATACGGCCAGCCGCACTATAATTATAACGTCCGCTGCTAGATCGTAGTAACTGGTCTTCGTGAGCTGCTTGGCAATTCGGCTCCGTCGACCAGACGATAGCCCACGGCCGGCTCGTTGACGATCAGGGCAGGGTGTGAGGGATCTGTCTCGAGCTTCTGCCTAAGCGCGCGTACGGCAACGCGCAGATATTCCGTCTGCCGCTCCTGAGCCGGCCCCCACGCCGCTTTGAGCAGGTGCGCGTGGGTCAGCACTCGACCGGGCTGCTTGGCGAGCTCCGCTAGGACCGCATATTCCTTTGGAGTGAGATGCACGTCCTCTCCGTTCCTCGTTACGGCACGCCGAAAGAGATCGATCGTCACTGCGCCTATTTCTAACGGGCCTCGCTCCGACTCGCGGTCGAGATCGAGAAGGTTTGAAAGGTAGCGCATCAGCTTTGAGGTTTGGGTCGCAATGGTGGACACGACCTCCTTGTCGCCCGACCCGCTGCGCCTCAGTTCGCCGACGGCGCGGCTGATCGTCGATAACGGAGGGTTGAGGTCCTGACCGATCGACGCGAGTAGGGTCGAACGCAGCCGGTCGCGCTCGCGGAGATTTTCAAACTCTCTCGCTTCGGCCTCGAGTCGGGCGCGCTCGAGTGCGAGCGCAAGCTGATCCAACAGGCTCATGAGAAGAGGCAGCTGCTGTTCGCCGACAGGAGGTACGCCGTCATCGCGGGCAAGACCGACTGCGGCAATGATGTTTCGGCCGGCCCGCACCGGGTGGAAGACCCATTCAGCGGGCTGGATGCGCGGTGTGCCCCGGCCGGCCGTCTCGCCGCTTTCGATCGTGAACGCCGCAGCGGCCATGTCGCTGGGAGTCAGCCGATTGCCTTCAGGGACAGCGGCGACGATGCGCGGTTGCGGAAACCCGCTCACCACCATTGCGTTGCATGCGAATAATTGGCGCAGCTCAGCGCACGCCGTGCGGGCGATCTCTTCCTCAGTGCTGCAGGTCAGCAGCCGGCCGGCGAAGCCGGCAATCGTCGCATTGCGCGTCGCGTGGGCGGAAGCGATCCGCGCTTGCGATCGGATGCCGGCAGCCAGCCTGCTAGTCACGAGCGCGACGATGAACAAGACAATGACGGTCACGACATCGGTGACCCGGTCGATACGGAAGGTATGGACGGGCTCGGTGAAGAAGAAATTGTACGCCAGCACCGCCACCAGGCCTCCGACGAGACCGGGACCGACGCCCCACAAGGCTGCGGCCGCGAGCACCGAGGGCAGGTAGATCATGTCAACCGCGGCGGTGCCCCATCGAGGTGCAATCCACAGGCCAACGAGGGTCGAGACGGCGACTAGAGCGAGACTGCCCGTGTAGGCCTGGATGCGGTCCGCGATCGAGCTGTGTGAACGACCGGCGACCGAAGGGGAGGATTGGGCTGCCATCATTGCCGTTACCTGCGCTCGGCCGGACTTCTCGCCAAGGGGAAGGGGCGGCCCCTCAGACCGAGCTTCCCTTTAGAGGCGCATGAAATCCACATAGAATCTTTATACGCATGAACCTCACATGGCGCGCATGGCCACCGCACTCCCCAATGCCGCGCCTTATGCCGACAACATTTCTTCCGACCAGGGGCCAAAAGAAGCGCTCCCCAAGTTGATGCTTGGCGCAATCCGCGTTGTCTACGGCGATATCGGCACCTCGCCGCTCTACACGATGAAGGAGAGTTTCCTCGGCCCGCATCCGCTCGCGGTCGATCCGCTGCACATTTTCGGCGTGCTCAGCCTCATTTTCTGGACGCTGATGCTGATCGTCACGTTGAAATATGTCGGAGTGGCGATGCGGGCCGACAATCGTGGCGAAGGCGGCTCCTTTGCGCTTCTGTCGCTGATTGCCCGCAATCTCGGGGGTAGGAAGAAGTGGACCCCGACGCTCGTCGTTCTCGGCGTCCTGGCCACCTGCCTTTTCTTCGGCGACGCGATGATTACCCCGGCGATTTCGGTCCTGTCCGCGGTCGAGGGCCTCACGGTCGTACAGGCGCAGCTTCAGCCTCTCGTCGTTCCGCTCTCCATCGGGATCCTGATCGGCCTGTTCCTGGTGCAGGCGCGCGGAACGGCGACGGTCGGAACGTTGTTCGGGCCGGTGATGCTCATCTATTTCGCGGCGCTGGCCACGCTGGGCATCGCGAATATCTTCGAACATCCGGAAATCGTCGGAATCCTCAACCCAGCCTGGGCGGTCAAGTTTTTCGCCTATAATCCGAGGCTCGCCTTCCTTGCGCTCGGTTCGGTCTTCCTGTGCGTGACCGGTGCTGAAGCGCTCTACGCAGACATGGGCCATTTCGGGCGCAAGGCGATCAACGTTTCCTGGCTGACCTTGGTCTATCCCTGCCTGGTGTTCAATTACATGGGCCAGGGCGCGCTGCTGCTCGGCCGTCCCGAGGCGGCAACCAACCCCTTCTACCTGCTTGCTCCGGAATGGGCGCGGCTGCTGCTAGTGTTCCTCGCGACGCTAGCGACAATCATTGCGAGCCAGGCGGTCATCTCGGGTGCGTTTTCCGTCACACACCAGGCGGTCCAGCTCGGCTTCCTGCCACGGCTGAAGACCAAGCACACCAGCGAGAAGGCAGCCGGCCAGATATACATTCCTGTGGTGAATTGGGGCCTGCTCGCAATGGTCATCCTGCTGGTGCTCGGCTTCCGGCAGTCGACCAATCTCGCATCGGCTTACGGGATCGCAGTGGTTGGAACGATGCTGATCACGACCCTGATGCTCGCGGTGCTCGTGTTCTATGTGTGGAAGTGGAACCGCGTGCTGGCAAGCGCCACGATCGGTCTCTTCCTAATAGTCGATGGAGCCTATTTCGCGTCGAACATCACGAAGATCCCCGATGGCGGCTGGTTTCCGCTGCTAGTCGCGGCGATCGGGTTCATCGTGCTGACGACCTGGGCGAAGGGCCGGCAGCTGCTACGCGCACGGCTTGCTGAGGCCGCGCTTCCGCTGGTCGTTTTCATTAAGTCGGCCGCGGCGTCGGTCCATCGGGTCCACGGAACGTCGGTATTCCTGTCGGCGGCACCGGATACAGTCCCAGCCGCGCTCCTCCACAATCTCAAACACAATCAGGTGCTGCACCAGCGCGTTCTGATCCTTCATGTGAAGATCGAGGAAGTCCCGCACGTTCCGCCGGACAAACGGGTTGAGATCCACGATGCCGGGCAGGGCTTCTACCGAGTCATCCTTCACTATGGCTTCATGGAAGAAGTCGACATTCCCCGCGACCTGGTCGCGATCAAGACTTGCGGCGAACCATTCAACATGATGCGCACGAGCTTCTTCCTTGGCCGACAAAAGCTGATTCCGACCAAGGAGCGGCAAGGAATGGCCTTGTGGCGCGAGAAACTGTTTGCCTGGATGCTGCACAGTTCCGAAAGCGCGATGGAATTTTTTAAGCTGCCAACCAACCGCGTGGTTGAGCTGGGAAGCCAGCTGCAGATCTGATGTCCGCCTTCCAAACCCCCTTGCTAGGCCGAATGTCGAGCAAGGGCTCGGCCGAGGTCCTCGATGAGGTCATCGGGATCTTCCAGGCCAACATGCAAGCGCACGAGATTTGGTGCGGGCGGTTTCGAGACGGTTCGCACCGGATCGACTGGTAAAGCGAGGCTCTCGTATCCGCCCCAGCTATAGCCGATGCCGAAAAGCTCGAGGCGATCGACGAACGCGGCTCGTCCATCGTCGCTACTGCCCTTGAGCTCAAACGCGAACAGACCGGATGAGCCCTTGAAGTCGCGTTTCCAATATTCATGACCGGGGCAATCGGGCAGGGCAGGGTGAAGCACCAGACCCACTTGCTGCTGTTCCTTCAGCCAATGCGCAATTTTCAGAGCGCTGGCTTCGTGCTGCTTAAGCCGGACGCCCATCGTCCGCAGCCCGCGTGAGCCGAGCCAGGCGTCGTCGGGCGAGACGCTGTGGCCCAGATCCCAGCCCGTCCGCTCGATCCGCTGGAAATATTCCTCCGTCGCGGTGACTGCACCCAACATCACGTCCGCATGCCCGCCGACATATTTGGTTACGGCGAGCATAGTGATGTCTACCCCCGCGACGACTGCCGGGAAGAAGAGTGGCGTCGCCCAAGTATTGTCGAGCACGGTGACGACCCCTCGCTCACGGGCCGCTGAGCAAATGCCCGGAACATCCTGGACCTCCATCGTCAGCGAGCCAGGGCTTTCGAGCAGGATCGCGCGAGTCTTTTCGGTGATCAGGCTGGCAATGCCCGTACCAACAAGCGGGTCATAATAGCGAACCGCGACACCGAAGCGCTTGAGGATCGTTTCGCAGAACTTCCGGGTTGGCCCGTACACGCTGTCGGTGACGAGCAGCTCGTCTTCAGGCGAAAGCACCGCAACGAGCGCGGTTGTGATTGCGGCGAGCCCGGACGAGTAAAGGGCAGTGCCGGCAGCGCCCGGCTCCAGTTGAGTCAGAGCATCGGCAAGCGCCCATTGAGTTGCAGTGCCCTGGAGACCGTACCGATATTCGCCGAGGCCGGCACGACTTCCGTGCAGCTCCTCGACATTATCGAACAGGATCGTCGACGCGCGTTCGACCGGCGGGTTGACGAGGCGCCCACGCCAATCCTTCCGCCGGCCACCTTCGACCAGCTTCGTCCATTGCCGTTTATCGCGATCGCTCATTCGCACTGCTTATGGCAGCGCACGAGGGAATCCGGAACGGTGCGCCGCGCCTAGCTCGAACGCTTCCGTCCGAACAGGCCGACCAGCCCGAGCAGTCCCAGCAGCCCCCATGGAAGCGCGGTGTTGCGGGCCGGCGCCGGCCGAGGCGCCCCGGTTTCTTCGGGCACAGTCTCCTGCGGCAACGCGGCATTCGCGTCCATCGGAGGCGCAGCCGCCATATTGTCGACTGGCGCGGCGGCATTGGCGTCAGGCGCGGTCGCTGTTGTTTCGTTGGTTACGGCAGTATCGGCGTTTTGGGCCGCTGCCGGTGTCAGCCCAAGCGCTGCCCCAGCAATGATCATTGCAATTGTGGGCCGCATGCTTTTCCTCCTGTTATTCGATCGAAGACGGGTGGTAGCTGTCGTCGGCATGTTCCTTGCGGACCCCAAGCAGGCCGAGCAGACCGACCAGCCCGATTAGGTTCCAGATCACATCGTAACCGATCCCTCCGGCTAGCCGGTTTTGTGTTTCGGTGGGAATACCGCCCCGCGCATTATCCGAAGGCTGAGCGGAGGCCGGACCGATCGTTGTGGTGACGAAAAGCACGGCAAGCAACATGCCTATTCGCATGGCGTCCTCCTTGTTGCGCTGTGCTGGCGCGCAACTGCCAACACAATGGCCAGCGCGCGGCTTCCTACATCAAAGATGGGTCGCAGACAAAGCAAACGCCCGGATCGATATGCGATCCGGGCGTCGTGCGTGACGATTGCTCGTCAGCCCCCTTGGATGTCGTCGCAACTAAGCGTCCCCAGTCACTCAACTGCCACACCGAACTTACGACCCAAGAGCCAGCTTGTTCGGGTTGTGCGGGCGTAAGCCGCTGAGAGCGACCTGTCACGGTAGCAATTGATCTGCGTTGCTTTTTGTCGAAGAGCTGTTGCGATAGCGCCACATCGTCCTCCGGTTGCCGGAGTCAGACCTCACCGCTACAGCGCGGCGCCATGCGCTGGTCCAGAGCTTTCCTCCCTGTCCTCAAAGATAGCCCGACAGACGCCCAAATTGTGAGCCACAAGCTGATGCTGCGCGCCGGCCTGGTTCGCCAGACGGCGGCCGGCATCTATGCCTGGCTGCCGCTCGGATTCAGAGTCCTCCAGAAGATCGAACAAATCGTCCGCGAGGAGCAAGACCGCTCAGGTGCGCAGGAAATGCTGATGCCCACGCTGCAATCGGCGGAACTTTGGCGCGAGAGCGGCCGCTACGACGCTTACGGCCCCGAGATGTTGCGGATCCGTGACCGGCACGAACGGGAGATGCTCTACGGCCCGACCAACGAGGAGATGATCACTGCCATCTTCCGAGACGAAGTGAAGAGCTATCGCGATCTTCCACGGACCCTTTACCACATCCAATGGAAGTTCCGTGACGAGGTCCGTCCCCGTTTCGGAGTCATGCGCGGACGCGAGTTTTTGATGAAGGATGCCTACAGCTTTGACCTCGACGAGGCCGGAGCAAGGCAAAGCTACTACACGCAGATGCTCGCTTATCTGCGCACCTTCCAGCGCATGGGGATTCAGGCAGTGCCAATGAAGGCCGCGTCCGGCCCCATCGGAGGCGATCTCAGCCATGAGTTCATCGTGCTTGCGCCGACCGGCGAAAGCGAAGTCTTCTACGACTCCGCGTTCGAGCAATTCGATTGGCAGCAACCGGACCTGATGTACGGCGACGAAGCTGGTCTCCAAAGCCTGTTCGACCGAGTTAACGACACCTATGCGGCCACCGATGAAACGCACGACGTTGTGAAATGGGAGGTGGTGCCCGAGGACAAGCGGCGAACGGGCCGCGGGATCGAGGTGGGTCACATCTTCTACTTCGGCGACAAATATTCGGACGCGATGGGTCTAAAAGTGTCCGGACGCGACGGTACGCCCATCACTCCGATGATGGGCAGCTACGGCGTTGGTGTGTCGCGTCTTGTCGGGGCGATCATCGAGGCGAGCCATGACGATTCGGGGATCATCTGGCCCGAAGCTGTCGCTCCCTGGCGGGTCGGGATCGTCACCATGCGAGCGGACGACGAGGCGAGTGTATCGGCGGCGGAGGTTCTCTATAACCAGCTGGTCGGGGGGAGGGTCGAAACGCTCTTTGACGACCGGGATGAGCGGGGCGGGGTTAAGCTCGGCTCGATGGATTTGATCGGACTGCCTTGGCAGTTGATCGTCGGCCCACGCGGAATTGGCGCCGGGACCGTCGAATTAAAGCGGCGTTCAACCGGCGAGCGCGAGGAACTGAGCATGGAATCCGCACTCGCGAGACTGACCGCATGATCCTCAACCGCGCCGAACGGATGCTCGCCCGTCGCTACCTGCTTCCGGGCAAGGGCGAAGGCTTCATCTTTCTTGTCGCAACGATCAGCCTGATCGCAGTCGCGCTCGGAGTCGCGGCGCTGATCATTGTCATGAGCGTGATGAACGGCTTTCGCGCTGAGCTCTTCGACAAGATCGTGGGATTGAACGGTCACGCCATCGTCCAGGGCTATGACGGACGCCTGGCGGATTGGCAGCGCATTGCCGACACCGCAAAGAAGACTCCGGGAGTGACGTCCGCGCTGCCGTTGATCGAGCAGCCGTTGATGGCGTCGGCGAACGGGCGCGTCGAGGGCGTGCTGGTCCGCGGAATGCGCGTCCAAGATATCCTCGGCAATCAGACCATCACCGGGCACGTCGTCGCGGGGGATTTAAAGTCCGTCCGTCCTGGAAGCGGGACGGTCGCGATCGGATCGCGGTTGGCCGACGCTCTCGGCGCTTATCCAGGGAGCCAGATCACCTTGTTGAGTCCGGAAGGCCGCTCGACGGTGGTCGGCACCGTACCGCGTATCGTCAGCTACACGGTCGGAGCGGTCTTCGAGGTCGGCGTCTACGATTACGACAAGGCATTCGTCATCATGCCAATGCAGGATGCGCAGGGATTGCTGATGCTGGGCGACCAAGTGGGCGCGATCGAGATCCAGACCAGCAATCCCGACCGCGTGCAGGAGATCCTGGCGCCGCTGCAGCGGATGGTCCAGGGCCGGGGAGTGCTTGTTGACTGGCGGCAGATGAATGCGGCCCTGTTTCAGGCACTCGAGGTTGAGCGTGTGGCGATGTTCGTAGTGCTGTCGTTGATCGTGCTTGTCGCTGTATTCAATATCCTCTCCTCACTCATCATGCTCGTCCGCGCGAAGACGCGCGACATCGCAATCTTGCGAACCATGGGCGCGAGCCGGCGCGGCATGATGAAGGTGTTCGTGACTGTGGGAGTGACTATCGGTTCGTTGGGCATCGTCCTTGGCATCGTCATTGGCGCAATCTTCCTGTTCTTCCGCCAGGACGTGGTGAACGCCATTCAGGCGATCACCGGGCAGAATCTGTGGGATCCGTCGGTGCGCTTCCTGACCGATCTTCCGTCCAAGACCGATCCGTTCGAGGTCACCGCGATCGTTCTCACAGCGCTGATCCTGTCATTCCTCGCGACGCTTTATCCGGCTTACAAGGCGGCGAGCACCGACCCGGTACAGGTACTACGCTATGAGTGAACCGGTCCTCGTTACGCGAGGCCTCAAGCGCAGCTTTGTCCAAGGTGAGGTGACCATCGAGGTGCTGCGCGGCGCGGACCTCGAGGTCGCGCCGGGCGAAATCGTGGCTCTCCTCGGGCCGTCGGGGTCCGGCAAGTCGACCCTGCTTCAGGCCGTCGGCCTGCTCGAAGGCGGCTTTGAGGGCTCGATTCGCCTTCGCGGCGAGGAAGCGGCCGAGCTCGACGACGAAGGCCGTACGCGCCTCCGCCGCGAGCTGCTGGGTTTTGTCTACCAATTCCACCACTTGCTGCCGGAATTCAACGCGGTCGAGAACGTTATCCTGCCGCAGTTGGTGCGTGGTTCCGAGGCCTCGGCAGCGAGGGCGAGGGCGGAGCAATTGCTCGGTGCTCTGAGGCTGTCCCAGCGCCTCGACCATCGCCCATCGAAGCTTTCAGGGGGCGAACAGCAACGCGTCGCCGTAGCGCGTGCCCTTGCCAACAAACCGCCATTGGTGCTCGCCGACGAGCCGACCGGTAATCTCGACGAACATACCGCTGACGCCGTTCTGGCCGAGTTCCTGAACCTGGTTCGTGGAGAGGGTAGCGCTGCACTCGTCGCCACTCATAACGAGCGCCTCGCGGCGAAGATGGACCGCATCGTGCGGCTGCACGAGGGAAGACTCGAATAGTGGATCCCGATCGACAGAATGATACGAAGCGGCCCGTGCGCAAGCTCAACTGGACGACGATCGCGCTTATCGGCGGGCTCGTCATCGTGGTGCTGCTGGTTGTCTTTTTCGCGACCAGCCGGAATGCGGATCAGGACAAGCTCACCACGAACGAGGTCATTGCAGAACAACCTCAGCCGACGAGCGACAAACTCTGCTCGTCCAAGGCCACTTACGAATTGATCAAACGCGAGCTGTTCCGCCGTGCCGCGCAGCTCCGCGGGAGCGACAAGGCGGCCTACGATCAGCTCGCCGGCTACGCTGTCGTGCGGATGGACAACCCCGTCATGGAAAGCGAGGACAGTTCCACCGGGACGGTCAATTGTTCGGGATCCCTGTCACTTGATTTGCCGCCTGGAGTCGCGGTGGCCGGTGGACGACGCACCTTGATATCGGACCTAGACTATACGGTGGAGCCCGGGGGCGCCGTTCAATTACGCAACGTCGATGGAATCATCGCTCCGCTTGCGACCCTGGCGCGGATAGGTGAGCCGTTGCAGTCGACGCCGGAGCTGAACGAAATCGCTTCGGAGCTGATCGAGGGGAATCTCATCGCGCCGGAACCGGGGGCCCCACCCGAGCCTGCCCCTCAGCCCGCGCCTCAGCCCGCGCCTCAGCCCGCGCCCCCACCGTCGCCGCCACCAAAGCGCTATCCGGGACGGCCAAGCTTCGATTGCTCGCAGGCGAATTCCCGCGGGGAGATCGCGGTTTGCTCGGACACGGGCCTGTCGGCGCTCGACGTCAACATGGCCAAGCAATATCGCCGAGCTGTGGCCGCTGCCGCTCCGGAAGACCGCAAATTGCTGGAATGGACCGGCAACCGTTTCTTTAGTTATCGCGACCGTTGCCGCGACCGCCAATGCATCGCCGATGCCTATCTCGGAAGGATGCGCGAGATCCGCGACATCGTAGAAGGACGCTGGCAGGCGCAGCACTGATTCTTGCTCCTGCGACGGTACTATGGTTCCGTTAGTACTAACAAGGAGATGGGTCATGAAAGGGCCGTTTGCGCTGCAATTCGCCCTGTTAATCGTCTTCGAATGCGGAGGCGGACGGGCGCTCGCCCGAGCGAGCCCGCCGCCGCCTCCCGCATGCACTGCGCCAGAGCATCGCCAGTTCGATTTCTGGGTTGGGTGGTGGGACGTTTACCCGACCGGCAAGGATCAGATCGTCGCCCACAGCCTCATCGAGAAATTATATGATGGTTGTACCATCCGCGAAAATTGGAAGCCGGGGACCCGAATGGGCGGCGGCAGTCTGAATGCCTATCGGCCCGAACAAAAAGTCTGGAAGCAGATTTGGACAGACTCGGGCAATAGCTGGGGCGTCTTTGAAGGTAAGTTCGAAAACGGAGCAATGGTTCTTTCCGGCTGGTGGGAGGGCGTCAACGGACCGGGGACCAAGGCGTTTACGCGTACGACCTGGACCCGCAATCCGGACGGATCCGTTCGTCAGTTCGGCGAGGCACGCAGCGAGGATGGCAAGACGTGGTCGGCGGCCTTCGACTTCACCTACAAGAAGAGCGCATCCGCACCGCCCAAGTAGTTGTGGAAAAAGGTGCTCCGGCCGCTTTCATCCGCAGCTGAAATCCCCATAGTCGGAGGGTGACACAGGCCTACGTTCCACTTCGCGTCTTCTCCTCATTCACAATGCTCGAAGGGGCGATGGAGCCCAAGGTCATCGCGGAGCGGTCGGCGATGCTCGGCTTTCCCGCAATCGCGCTCACCGATCGCAACGGTCTTTATGGCGCGATGCCGTTCAGCGACGCCTGCATCGCCAAGGGCGTGCAGCCGATCATCGGAAGTCTCCTCGGCGTCGGACGCCCGCCGGAATTGGGGGGCGGCGAAGGCATGATCGACTGGCTGGTGCTGCTTGCAAAGGATGATCAAGGATATGCCAATCTCTGCAAGCTCGTTTCCTCGGCGCATCTTGATCGTCCAGTCGAACTCGAACCGCACGTACCGCTCACGACGCTCGACGGACTAAGCGAGGGACTGATTGCGCTGACCGCAGGCGCTGAAGGCGCTCTTGCGCGACTGATTGGTGAAGGTCAGCGCGAGAAGCCCCAGGCTTATCTGGACCGCCTGCAAGCCTTGTTTCCGGATAGGCTTTACATCGAGATTGCCCGACGGAACGATCCGATCGAAGCCGCCGCCGAAGAAACTCTGATCGAACTGGCATACGCCAGAGAACTGCCGCTGGTCGCGACCAACCCCGCGGCTTATGCGGATCCCAGTTTCCACGCCGCCCATGACGCGATGCTGTGCATTGCCAATTCGGCCTATGTCGAAACGTCGGATCGCGTGACGTCATCAGCGGATGCCTGGCTGAAGGACGGGGCGGCGATGGCCGAACTGTTCGCCGATTTGCCGGAGGCGCTCGTAAACACCGCGGTCATCGCCCAGCGCTGCGCCGTGGCCGCGCCAACGCGCAAGCCCATCCTGCCGCGCCTCAGCAATGAGGAAGACGAGCAGCTGCGCCAAGATTCGCGGGCGGGCCTGGCGGATCGCCTGAAAGACCGGACCGCTGAAGAGCGGCAGCCATATCTTGAGCGCCTGGAATATGAACTCGACATCATTACCGGAATGGGATTTGCCGGCTATTTCCTGATCGTCGCCGACTTCATCAAATGGGCCAAGGCGAACGACATTCCCGTCGGTCCAGGACGCGGTTCAGGAGCGGGTTCGGTTGTCGCCTGGGCCCTGACCATCACAGACCTCGACCCGATCGCGCTCAACCTGCTGTTCGAGCGCTTCCTCAATCCCGAACGCGTGTCGATGCCCGACTTCGACATAGACTTCTGCGAAACCCATCGCGACAAAGTGATCGCTTACGTCCAGCGGAAATACGGGCGCGATCGTGTTGCCCAGATCATCACCTTCGGTCGGCTCAAGGCCCGCGCCGTGCTCAAGGACACGGGCCGTGTCCTACAGATGAGCTATGGCCATGTCGACCGGCTGGCGAAGCTGATACCCAATCATCCGACCGATCCGTGGACGCTTGAGCGCTCTCTGAACGGAGTGTCGGAGCTTGCGTCCGAATATCGCGACCACGCCGACGTCAAACGACTGTTCGACCTGGCGATGAAGCTGGAGGGCCTCCCGCGCCACGCTTCGACGCACGCCGCGGGGGTGGTAATCGGCGATCGTCCGCTCGACGAGCTCGTGCCGCTCTACCGCGACCCGCGATCGGACATGCCAGTCACCCAGTTCGACATGAAATATGTCGAGGCGGCGGGGTTGGTGAAATTCGACTTCCTCGGCCTCAAGACCCTGTCCGTCCTAAGGGAGGGCCAGCGGTTGCTCTCGGAGCAGGGGATCGAAGTCGATTTCGAGCGGCTCCCCTGGGACGACCCGGCGGTCTACGACCTGCTCCAGCGCGGTGACGCGGTCGGCATCTTCCAACTCGAATCCGAAGGCATGAGGCGCACTCTGGCGGCGGTTCGGCCGACCAGTTTCGGCGACATCATCGCGCTGGTCGCGCTGTATCGGCCAGGGCCGATGGACAATATCGGGATGTTCGGCGACCGGAAGAATGGCCGGACCCCGATCGAGTATCCCCACCCCTTGCTCGAAAGCATACTAGCCGAGACTTACGGGATCTTCGTCTACCAGGAGCAGGTGATGCAGGCGGCGCAGGTGCTCGCCGGCTACTCGCTCGGGGAAGCGGATCTGCTGCGGCGAGCGATGGGCAAGAAGATCAAGTCGGAAATGGACGCCCAGCGAGCGCGCTTCGTCGAGGGCTGTGCGACCCACAACCAGATCTCTGCGGCCAAGGCGAACGAGCTGTTCGATACGATCGATAAGTTCGCGGGCTACGGCTTCAACAAGAGCCACGCCGCGGCCTACGCGCTCGTCGCCTATCAGACGGCGTGGCTGAAAGCCCACCACTGCGCCGAATTCTATGCGGCCTCGATGAGTTTCGACATGGCTCTTACCGACAAGCTCGGAATATTCGTCGAGGATATGCGCCGGGGCGAAATCGAGTGCCGTCCGCCCGACGTCAACTCCAGCCATGCCCATTTCACGGTCGAGAGCGGTGCGGTCCGCTACGCACTGGGAGCGCTGAAGGGAGTCGGTGCGAAAGCGATGGAGGCGCTGGTCGAAGAGCGCGAGCTGAGAGGTCCGTTTAAGAGCCTGGAGGATTTCTCAGCGCGAATCGATCCGCGCCTGCTCAACCGACGGCAGCTCGAGAGCCTTGCGGGAGCCGGTGCATTCGACAGCATCAAACCCGAACGCGCAGCGGTGTTTGCAGCGGGCGAAACCATTCTCGCCCATGCGGCGAGCGCGCATGAGCAGAGGGAGACAGGCCAGGCAGGACTCTTCGGAGCGACCGCCGATGAACTTCCGCCGATCCGCTTGCCGCGCGACGCCTCATGGACTCTCGCGCAGAAAATGGCGGCGGAGCGTGATGCCTTCGGTTTTTATTTCTCCGCACACCCGGTCGAAGCCCAAAAACATTTGCTCGCGGCGCACAAGGTCCGGACCTTTGCCGAACTCAGCGAAATGCGGATCGCCGAGGGGGAACGGGCCAGTGCGACGATGGCGGCGCTGGCCGAAGGCGTCCGCTGGCGCGTGTCGGCCAGAGGCCGGCGCTATATGGTCGCGAGCCTGTCTGATCGCTCCGGCCAATTCGAAGCCACAGTGTTCGACGAGGAACCCTCGGCAGCGCTCGAAGCGGCAGCCAAAACGGGTGGTTGCGGGCTGCTGACCGTAGAGCTCGACCGACGCGCAGGCGACGAAGCGCCGCGTGTGACGGTCAAGCGATTCCAGCCACTCGAAGCACTCGCCAAGCAGACTCGGCTGCAGATGACGGTGCGGGTTGCCGACGCCGAGACGGCCGAAAGGCTCTCGCTCGAGCTGGCCGATGCGAAAAGGGGCAGTGGTACGATTCGCTTCGTCATACCGCTGTCGCCAAGTGGCGAGGCGATCGTTCTCGTCGGCCGCCACTATGAACTCGACGAGGACCTTGCTTCACGTATCGAGCGTGTCACCGGCGAGGGGAGCGTGGATCTTTCGGTGCAAAGCCCGCCGAAACTCGCGCTCGTCGGCTAGGACATCCAGAACCCGTCGCGGTTGACGAGACTCGTGATCCGGTCGTTTTGCTCGGTGTTCATCCCTTGTTTGAAGCTCGGGAAGACCTCTTCCTCCTCCATATGCGCGTGCTGGTGGACGAGGTCGCGGAACTCACGCACCTTCTCGAGCCAGTTTGAGGCCTTCGGCCCCATTTCATTCAGCTCGTAGAGGAAGGTCTTGACGTAGCCGTGCTCGCTTTCCAGCGCATCGGCATTGCCCTCTTCATTCGCCTCACGCAGCGCTGGATAGACGACCATCTCTTCCTGATGCGCATGTTTGTCGAGCGCGTGCGTTAGCTTCATCAGAAGCATCTTGCGCTTGAAGCTCTGCGTCTCGTCCGTCGCCAGCATCTTGTCGAAGATGGCGAGCGCCATGTCATGCTCGGTCGCTAGGATCTCGTCCCAGTCGCCGGCTTGCGCCTCGAGACCCTGAATCAACGCCTTGCGCCCGAAGTTCGCGGCGATACCGATCGCTGCGCCCGTAAGGGCCGCGCCGATGATCGGGCCTGCATTGTCGCCCCATGAAAAGGCGCTCCGCGTCCGGGTTCGGCGATTGCGGCTTGCGCCTTCGCCCAATCGGCGGGTGCTGCTGCTGGTGCGGTTTGGCGAACGATTTTGGGTGCGTATGGCCATTGCATTCCTCCTTGTCCGGCTTGCCGCTTAAACGGTCGGGAGGGGTGCGCCGTTCCTCTTGCGAGACGCTTTAGGTCACCATTTGGCGAGTTCGCTAAAGGTCGTTTAGAGGCTCCTGCGATTGCTCCGGAGGCGGCACGACATCGGTCGCGTTTACGGACTCCGCCTGGACCGGCTCTGAAACATTCACGGGCTCGGTCGTCGCCGGCGGCAACTCGCTGATGGCATTCTCGAGCGGCGGCAGGGGCTTGGCCGTCTCATATTCCTCACCGGGCAGCGGCCGCGCCTTCTTGGCCACAGGCGGCGGCGCCTTGTTCACGGGCGCCAGGATCCCCTTGTAGACGCAGGCGTCGAGACCATCGCGCCCGACGACGCCGATGCGCGCCGCGATGGTGTTGCCGTAGCGGCGGGTGAAGCCTTTGGGCGCGATTGCCCCGCGCTCCTTGGGAAGCGGGAGGACGGCAGCAATGCGAGCAGCTTCGGTCCCGCTCATCGCACTCGCATCATGGCCGAAATAGCGCTGTGATCCGGCATCTACTCCGTATGTGCCAATTCCGGTCTCGGCGAGGTTGAGATACACTTCCATGATCCGCCGCTTTCCCCACATGTGCTCGATGAGGAAGGTGAACCACGCTTCCAATCCTTTGCGGGCGTATCCTCCGCCCTGCCAGAGGAAGGCATTCTTCGCAGTCTGCTGGCTGATGGTTGATCCGCCGCGGATCCGTCCGCCGCTCGCGTTGCGTTTCATCGCATCTTCAATGGCCTCGAAGTCGAACCCGCGATGCGAGCAGAATTTGCTGTCCTCTGCCGCGATAGAGGCCCGAACCATGTCGCGGTCGATCTGTTTGATTGGCATCCACTCTTTGTGAGCGCCGCGACCTGCGATCAGGTCTCCAATCATCGTGAAAGTGATTGGGGGGTTGATGAAGCGGTAGGCGAACACCCACAGTAGAGAGATCAACAAGAAGGCGACGACCAGCTTGACGATCCAGCCGAAGATCCGCCGTGGCCACGAGCGGGGCCGCCGTCGGCGCTTATAGTGGGGGATTCTCGACCGGGATCGCTTCGCCATTTCAGCCGTCTAGCGGGCAGACGCACGCGGCGTCACCTGTGTATCGAGTGAGGCGATGAACTTGTCCGGATCGATCGCGACATCGTCCTCGCCGATCTGGTCGAACGGATTTTCCAGATGGTCCTGGATGTTCGCCAATCCGACGAGGATCAGCGCGAACAGGATCGGCATGACGTAGAAAAGCTCGCGACTGAACTCGACCGCCTGGAACGCGAAATACGGCCCGTAGAGGATCGGCAGCAGGATGATGAAGAACTCGCTGAATGCGCGGAGCGTCCGGGGTGTGCGATATTCATAGATGTTCCTGGTGTTCTCGAACGCGACAATCATCCGGCCAATATATTGATTGAGCCGCGAGCATTCGGTCGGCGCCAGATGAGCCGTCCGCATTTCCTTCACGAAATGGGAAAGGCGTTCGAACGCAGCGTAAACGCGCGGTTCGTAACGGCGGCTTTCCGCAACGGGCCGCGTAAACATGTCCCGGGTCGCGCTCAGGAGCTCGTAGAGCGCCGATTTCAGGTCGGCGTCCCGTTGCTCGTCAGGATGGGACGTCCAATCGCGCGAGGCGCGATAGAGGGCGCGGCCGCTCGCCTTGAGCGCTCCATATTCCTCGAGCGCCTTTTCGCGTCGGGTGTAGGCTGTGCTAATCGAGAACACGAGTGGGAAGACAATCGCGGTCGCGATCAGGGTCAACGGGAAATCGGCCTTGATCCCCAGCTTCAGCGACAGCCAGGTCGAAACGACCGCGAGCGCGCTGATGACCACGCTCTTGACGTTCACGATCTCGGTAAGGCTCAACAACGACCGGACCACGACGCAATCCCCTGGCGACTGCTGCTGCGTTTCGGCTGCACGCCTAGCCAAAACGGCAGGCGGCCGAAAGGCGCGATCCTTGCCGCACTGCAGCAGCGCATTTACATCGGACTTATGACCTCGACCAACGATATCCGCCGCGGCTTCCTCGAGTTTTTCGAGAAGAACGGACACGCGCGGGTGCCGTCGGCGCCGCTCGTCCCGCAAAACGACCCGACTTTGATGTTCGTCAACGCTGGAATGGTCCCGTTCAAGAACGTCTTCACGGGGCTTGAGACGAGGCCCTATTCGACCGCGGCAAGCTCACAGAAATGTGTTCGCGCCGGCGGCAAGCACAATGACCTGGACAATGTCGGCTATACGGCGCGCCACCACACGTTCTTCGAAATGCTCGGGAATTTTTCGTTCGGCGACTATTTCAAAGATCGCGCGATCGAACTGGCGTGGAACCTGCTGACGAAAGAGTGGGGGCTTAAAGCCGACCGATTGACTGCGACCGTCTACCATACCGACGACGAGGCATTTGAGCTATGGAAGAAGATCTCGGGCCTGCCCGAGAGTCGGATCATCCGAATTCCGACCAAGGACAATTTCTGGTCGATGGGCGACGACGGGCCTGCAGGACCGTGCTCAGAAATCTTCTACGATCATGGCGAGCATATCCCGGGCGGCCCTCCAGGCAGTCCGGACGAAGATGGCGACCGTTTCGTCGAGATCTGGAACCTCGTTTTCATGCAATTCGAGCAAGCGGCGGGCGAGATCGTTTCCGAGCTTCCGAAGAAGTCGATCGATACCGGGATGGGCCTCGAGCGGATCGCCGCCGCCCTTCAGGGTACGACCGACAATTATGAGACCGACATCTTTCGAGCGCTGATCCATGCGAGCGAGGAGCTGACCCGCACAAAAGCGGAAGGCGAAAATCAGGCGAGCCACCGTGTGATCGCCGATCACCTTCGGGCCAGCGGTTTCCTGGTCGCCGACGGCGTTTTGCCGGCCAACGAGGGCAGGGGATACGTCCTTCGGCGCATTATGCGCCGCGCGATGCGCCATGCGCATCTCCTTGGGGCAAAAGAACCGCTGATGTGGCGCCTGGTGCCTGCGCTCGTCGCGGAGATGGGAGCTGCCTATCCCGAGCTGGTTCGCGCGCAGCCTTTGATCGAGGCGACGCTGCAGCAGGAGGAACTGCGCTTTCGCCATACCCTGGCAACCGGCCTCAAGCTGCTGGATGAAGCGACAACTGATCTGGAGCAAGGCGGCACGCTATCGGGAGAGACGGCTTTCAAGCTCTACGACACCTACGGCTTCCCCTATGACCTCACCGAGGACGCGCTTCGCTCGCGGGGCCTGGGCGTCGATCGCGCCGGATTCGACTCCGCCATGGCCAAGCAGAAGGCCAAGGCGCGCGCCGCGTGGAAGGGTTCGGGCGCCAAGGCCAGCGACGACATCTGGTTCGATCTTGCCGAGGAAAATGGAGCGACCGAGTTCACCGGCTATTCCGGTGACGAGGGTGAGGGTGTCGTGCTCGCCATCGTGAAGGATGGCGAGCGTGTGCAGACCGCGGAGATCGGCGAAACGGTCGATGTCCTGCTCAACCAGACCCCTTTTTACGGTGAAAGTGGTGGCCAGATCGGTGACATGGGAAAACTGACTTCACTCAAAGGGTTCATTGGTGAAGTTGAGGATACATCGAAGCCCCTGGGGAAGCTTCACGTGTTGCGAACCAAGATCGTCGCCGGTGAGTTGACGGTCGGCGAAACCCTGCACCAGGTCGTCGATGCCGAGCGACGCAACCGGGTGCGCGCCAATCACAGCGCGACGCATTTACTTCACGCCGCACTTCGTCGGCATCTCGGCACGCACGTGACACAGAAGGGCAGCCTGGTGGCGCCCGATTACTTCCGCTTCGATTTCTCTCATCCAAAGGCGCTGACGCGGGAGGAGATCGAGGCAGTCGAGGCGGAGGTGAATGCGCAGATCCGCTCGAACGAGCCCGTCACGACGCGGCTGATGACCCCCGACGAGGCGATTTCCGCGGGCGCGATGGCCTTGTTCGGCGAGAAATATGGCGACGAGGTGCGCGTTCTTTCGATGGGCCGAGAGGCCGACGATGATTATTCCGTCGAACTCTGCGGCGGTACTCATGTTCGTGCGCTCGGCGACATCCAGTTGTTAAAGATCATCTCGGAGAGTGCCGTTTCGTCAGGCGTCCGGCGCATCGAGGCGCTGACCGGCGAAGCCGCGCGTCAATGGCTGAACGAACGTGAAGCGAAGCTCCGTGAGGCTGCGGCGACGCTCAAGTCCTCGCCCGACGAGGTCCCGGCGCGAATCGCTTCCCTGGTCGAGGAGCGCAAGCGGCTCGAACGGGAGCTCGCGGACACGAAAAAGCAGCTCGCTATGGGTGGTGGAGCGGCCAAGACCGAAGGTCCATCGCCCGTGGATGTGAAGGGTCACAAGTTCCTAGGCCAAATCGTGGAAGGGTTCGATCCCAAAGGCTTGCGGGCCGCTGTTGACGAGATGAAGAAACGTCTCGGCTCGGGCATCGGCGCTTTGGTCGTCGTGAACGAGGGTCGCGCCAGCGTTGCGGTGGGAGTCACCGACGACCTTGCCGGCCAAGTGAGCGCGGTCGAGCTGGTCAAGGCCGCAGTCGCGACCCTGGGCGGGCAAGGCGGCGGCGGCCGGCCCGATATGGCTCAGGGCGGTGGGCCGGACGGCGCCAAGGCGAAGGAGGCGCTCGAAGCGGTCAGGGATGCGCTGGAGAAGGTGGCGGCTTGATCGACGCGCAATCCGGCGATCCCATCACTCTCAGCGGCGCCTGCCACTGCGGGGCGGTGAAGTTCACGGCGGAGTTGCCGGAAGGCCTCGCCTCAGCGAGGCGCTGCACCTGCAGCATCTGCCGGATGCGCGGGGCGATCGCGGTCACTTCGACGCATGAAGGATTCAAGATCACTGAAGGAGAGGACAAGCTCGCGATCTATCGCTTCAATACGAAGACGGCCGAACATCACTTCTGCACCGTCTGCGGCATCTACACGCACCACAAGAGGCGTTCGAACCCAAAACAGCTGGGGGTGAACGTCGCCTGCCTAGAAGGGGTATCGCCCTTCGATTTTGCAAAGGTCGTCGTGTACGACGGCGATCGTCATCCGAGCGATAACCCGACGCACACGACCTATACGGCCGGCGTGCTTCGGTTCGAGCCTGTCTCCGACGAATGAGCGTCTCGCAGCCGGCGTCGGCCAAGCCGCGGCTTTTCCTCTAGTTCAGCCTCTGTCTTGATCTCGGTTCTCAGCTCGTCTCGCTTCTCATGGATCGAGGCGATCACCGGGCCCATCGGCACGCCGAGGTCCACGAGAGCCGCTTCGGACAGCTGGAGCGAGGCCTCAAGCGTTTCTGGCACGGCATCGGTGACGCCAGCCCGGTAGAGCTCAGCCGCATGAGCCGTGTCACGGGCGCGGGCGATGATCGGCAGGTCGGGAAAGGCGCGCCTCAGCTTGCGGGCGATGCGATTGATCAGCACCGGATTGTCCATCGTCAGGATGAAGGCGCTTGGTTTGCGCTTGTGGAGACGCCCAATGAGCTCGGGCCGGGCCACATCTCCGAACAGCACGTCATAGCCCTCGTTACGGGAAGCGCCGACAGCGTCAACGTCGCTGTCGATCGCAAGATAATCCTTCCCGTGGGCATCAAGCATGTCCGCAACCATCCTTCCGACACGGCCGAACCCGAGGATCAAGACCTGGCCGAGCTTGGCAGCCTCGAGCGAAGCATCCAACTGGCTGGCCATGGACTGGCCGGCAAACCGGCTTCCGGCTGCCCGGCCGAGCTTGGCGAGCAGAGGCGTTACCGTGAGGCCGATGGCGGTGACGATTTGCCAGAATGCTGCCGCGTCGCGGTTGATCAGCTGCGCGGCTGTGGCTGACCCAAGAACGATCAATGTGGTCTCCGACGGGGAGGCCATCAGCACGCCTGCCTCGGCGGCGACCGCGGTCCGTGCTCCACCCAGGCGCAGCAGCAGCGCGGTGACCACGGCTTTCACCACCAGGACCGCGATGAGGGCAGCGAGAAGACTGCGCCATTCAGCCACCACCTCGCGAAAACCGACACTCATTCCGACGGTGATGAGAAAGATTCCGAGGCCGAGGCCGCGGAACGGGGCCGTGATGAGCTCGACTTCGCCGCGATACTCGGTCTCCGCAATTACAATGCCCGCTATCAGCGCTCCAAGGACGGCGGAAAAGCCGATGGCCGACGTGACCAGGCTGGCTACGATCACGACCAGCAGGCAGGCCGACAGGAATAGCTCCGGGCTTTTGGTCCGGGCGGCTTGAGCGAACAGAGGCGGAAGGAGCAGCCGGCCGAGGAACAACATGCCCACTGCAGTGCTCCCGCCGATGAGGAGGGTTTTGAGCAGGGAGCCTACACCCGCGTCCGCGGCCTGCGGAGCCATCGCTCCCAAGAGGAAGACGATCGGCACGAGAGCCAAGTCCTCGAACAGGAGCATCGCCAGCGCTGAGCGGCCTACCGGACTGTGCGTTCCCACAAGGGGGATCACGATTGCGGTCGAGGACAGCGCTAGTGCAAGGCCTAGCGCGATCGCTGCGGCAGTCGTTTCACCGGCGAGGTAGAGCCCGCCCCCGATGATAACGGCCGATCCGAGCAATTCGGCGATTCCAACGCCGAACACCAGCTGCCGCATTCCCCACAACCGCCGGAACGACAGTTCCAGGCCGATCGAGAAGAGCAGAAGCACGATCCCCAACTCCGCGAAGGGCTCGATCGAATGCGGGTTGGAGATGGTGACATAGTGCAGCCAGGGATGATCGCGGCTCAGCGCTCCGAGCCCTGTCGGCCCGACGAGCATGCCGATCAGGATAAAGCCGATGATCGGGCTGATCCGGATTCGGGCGAAAGCAGGAATCACGATCCCGGCCGCGCCGAGAATCACCAAGGCATCGCTAAAGCCGGACGTCGAGAATTCGCGTTCCATATTGCGTTTTAAGCAGTGGGAAGGGGAATTGTAACCGGACGCCGGCCAGATGACGTCATGCCGTCGCCGGTTCGCTCCAGTCAGCCATCGCCGCTTCGAGGTTCTTTACGATCGCCTCGAAGAATTGCTCGGTCGTCATCCACGCCTGCTCCGGCCCGACCAGAATCGCGAGATCCTTGGTCATTTGTCCGCCCTCGACCGTTTCGACACAAACGCGCTCGAGCGTGTCGGCAAAGCGCACGACTTCGGGCGTATCGTCGAACTTGCCGCGATATTTGAGTCCCCCGGTCCAGGCGAAGATCGAGGCAATTGGATTAGTCGAAGTCGCCTTGCCCTGCTGGTGCATGCGGTAGTGGCGAGTGACCGTGCCGTGAGCGGCCTCCGCTTCTACGGTTTTGCCGTCGGGCGTCATCAGCACCGAAGTCATCAGGCCAAGCGAGCCGAATCCCTGTGCGACCAAATCCGACTGGACGTCGCCGTCGTAATTCTTGCAGGCCCAGACAAACTTGCCGCTCCATTTGAGCGCACTAGCCACCATGTCGTCGATCAGGCGATGTTGATATTCAATCCCAGCAGCTTCGAACTTCGCCTTGTATTCTTTGTCGTAAATTTCCTGGAAGATGTCTTTGAAGCGCCCGTCATAGGCTTTCAGGATCGTATTCTTGGTAGAGAGATAAAGTGGCCAACCGCGGCCGAGGCTGTAGTTGAAGCAGGCATGGGCGAAGTCGCGGATAGAAGCGTCGAGGTTGTACATCCCCATTGCGACACCGGAGCCCGGAAAATCGAACACTTCATATTCGAGCTGCTGGCCGTCGGTGCCTACCCACTTCATGGTCAATTTGCCGGGCCCGGGCATGCGGAAATCGGTCGCACGATACTGATCGCCAAATGCATGGCGGCCGACGACGATCGGGTCGGTCCAGCCCGGAATTAGCCGCGGCACATTGGAAATTACGATCGGCTCGCGGAAGATGACTCCTCCCAGGATGTTGCGGATCGTCCCGTTGGGCGATTTCCACATCTGTTTTAGGCCGAATTCCGCGACGCGTGCCTCATCGGGCGTGATGGTCGCGCATTTGACGCCGACGCCATGATGCTTGATCGCGTTCGCGGCTTCGACAGTGACTTGGTCGTCCGTCGCGTCGCGGTTCTGAATTGACAGGTCAAAATAGATTAGATCGATGTCCAGAAAGGGCTGGATCAGCCGCTCGCGGATCCACTGCCAAATGATCCGCGTCATCTCGTCGCCGTCGAGCTCGACGATCGGATTTTTAACCTTGATCTTGGCCATGCGCGGCGCGACTTTCCTCGGCTGAGTTTGGATTGGCGCGCGGCATAGAAGCTGGCGGCTCACCGATCAACCGAGCCTTCAGCTCGTCAGGCGCGCCTCTGCCAAATCGCCTCGCTACTTCCGCGCGTCCTTGCGCAACCGCACGCCTGCCGTTCCGCCCCAGCGGTAAGGGATCTCGTCGGTGTCCATTGGCAGGCGATAATGGTCGGGGTCGTTGTAGTCGTAGGCGTTCGACGGGAAGTTGATCATCAGGGCGTCGCTGCTGCCGAGGTTCTGAAGTCCATGCCACACACCGGGTGGCAGGACCACAAAGGTCGGCCGTGCATCGCCGACATGAAATTCGTTGAGGCGGCCGTGGGTCGGGCTGTCCTCTCGGCCATCGTATAGGACGAGCTTAACGTGCCCCTCGTTGACGAACAGCCGGTCGACATTGATGGCATGACAGCTCCACGCGCCGATCGCGCCTGGGAAGAGGCGGGACTGATAGGCGTGGACGACGGGAAGGCCGCTCGGGTCCCATTCGGGCCGATACATCTCCGTGATAATCCCGTGATCCCGAGGCACATGCAGTACTTCGCGCGCGTGCACGCCGTCGATCGGTTGGCGGAGCATTTGCCATTCGGAGTTGTTTAACGGTCCGTCCTTGATTGCTCCCTCGATCATTGTTCGCCTCCCGGAACGCTGACGGATGCCGTCAGACCTTTGATGCCGCGGAAGTGCTCCATCCGCTCACCGGCGCTCCGGCGCGGAGTGGTTCGCCCGAGCCGCCGACCGATACCGCCGATGCCTCGTCGCAGTACCTGGCCAATCAACGCACGGAACGGTGGCTCCCGTCCCGCAGCTGCCGTCTCCAAAACCATGCAGCTGAGCTCCGTGGCCTCGAAATCGGGTTCTTGGCGAATCCGAGTCAACCACCTGGCCTGCTCGTGGCTTGGCCTTTCGCGATAGACGTCCCGCCGCGCCCGAGCCGGGAACTTGACAGCCGTAAGCCGCTTGACCGCTTCAATGCGAGCGCCGCCGAGGTGGAAGCGTGACCACAACTCAGCCTCGGGATCGGCGATGAGAGAGCGATAGTCGCGCCAGCCCCCCAGCCGCTCGGTGAGCGCCCGCCGGTGGATCGTGGCCGTTGGCGGTATCCAGGCGCCGGGCCCATAGCCGTCGATGAGCGTCAGGGCCTGGAGCTTGGGCCGAGTCGGGACCATGCGCGTGATGCCGAAAGCCATGTCCGCGCCCGCATCAATCGCCGCGACTAGGCAGGCGAGATGGTGTGGGAGCCAAAGGTCGTCGTGACCCAGGTAGGCGATGAACTCGCCCCGCGCCCGCCGAAGGCCCTCGTTGTTTGGCGCTGACTGGTGCCCGCTGTTCGCCGAGAGGTTCACCCATTGAACCCGCGGATCGCCCATCGCCGCCACAACCTCTTCCGAATCATCCGTGCAGCCGTCGCCGACGACGATCAGTTCGAAATCTGCGAAGCGCTGATCGAGCGCGCTACCGATCGAGTACGGCAGCACGGAGCTCCAATTGTAGGTCGGGATGATGATAGTAACCCTGGGGTCCGCGCTCGCCATCGCCTCATTCTATCACGCGGTGCGACACCCCTCCAAACCTTCGCCGCCGCCCGTCTTTCCGGCTTCGGCGGGCAGTTGCGATTGTGTCGCGTCCGCACGGCAGATAGAGGCGGCCTATGCCTGAGCTCGACAAGCCGAACAGCCCGCTCACGACTAATGTCAAATGGCGTTTTCCCTCGGTCCATCCGGAGGGGCGCAGATATGTGGTGATCGCCGCTGGGGTGACGTTTCTGATCTATTTACTTAGCCATTTCCTCGGGTGGTTGTGTGTTGGAGCGACGATTTGGATCGCGACCTTCTTTCGTGATCCGATACGCACTACACCGCGTGGAGATAATTTGATCGTATCGCCCGCTGACGGGCTGATCACGACGATCACGAAGGTATCGCCGCCGCCCGAATTGCGCGGTCCCGAAGCCTTGGCAGACGACGAATATACGCGTGTATCAATCTTCATGAGCGTGTTCGACGTGCACATCAATCGCTCGCCGATTTCCGGGCGAGTGAAACGAGTCGCCTATGTGCCGGGCAAATTCATCAACGCCGATCTCGACAAGGCGAGCGAGGACAATGAGCGGCAACACCTCGTCATCGAGGGCGCGGGCGGCCTGACAATCGGGTTTACGCAGATCGCCGGACTGGTCGCGCGCCGCATTCTTGCGTTCGTTCGTGAGGGCGACGTCGTCGAGGCGGGCCAGAGGGTGGGACTTATCCGCTTTGGTAGCCGGGTCGACGTCTATTTGCCGGCCGGGACCGGGCCCCGCGTTCTGCTCGGTCAACGAGCGATCGCCGGCGAAACGGTGATCGCGGAGGTCGGCGTCGACCCGGCGCTGACCGGCTCGAGCCAGTGATTGACGACGCCGGTCCGCGCGGAATTTCGTTCCGTGCGATGATACCGAACACCATTACAGTGCTTGCATTGTGCCTGGGACTGACAGGAGTCAGCCTTGCGGTTCGCGGCGAGTGGGAGAGGGCTCTTGCGGTGATCGTCCTCGCCGGGGTCCTCGACGGACTTGATGGACGAATTGCGCGCCTGCTTCGAGCTCAGAGCAAATTTGGGGCGGAGCTTGATTCATTGAGCGACAATATCGCCTTCGGAACCGCGCCCGCGCTGATCCTCTTTCTCTGGTCCTTGCAGACGGCGCCGCGCTTCGGCTGGATTGCCGCGCTGGCCTTGGCTGTCTGTTGTGCGCTTCGCCTCGCGCGGTTCAATGCCCGGCTCGACGCCGCTGAGCAGCCGCACAAGTCCGCGGGCTTCAATACCGGCGTACCCGCACCTGCCGGCGCCGGGCTCTCCTTCGTGCCGATCTATCTCTGGCTAATCACGAGTAATGACGTGTTTCGCCACTGGGCGCTGGTGATGGCCTGGACGCTCTTCATCGCGCTGCTCATGATCTCCAGCCTACCGACGTACAGTTGGGCGAGCATCCGCATCCGCCGCGACTGGCGGCTTTTTGCCTTGGCCGGTGTAGCCCTGTTCGGAGCGGCGTTGATCGTAGCGCCATGGCAGACGCTGCTTCTGCTGGCCGTTCTTTACCTGCTGATGATTCCCCTCGGCCTCGCGAGTTACGCCCGCGTCAAGCGGCGGCGCGCCACCGCGGTTCGGCGTTAGCAACGGAGGGACAGTCCCTCGGGCGAGGGACTGTCCCTCGCGTAGATGAAATCAGATGAAGGACGGGTAATGACCTGCCCTTGAGGGCGGCGGCGATCTTTGCGCCGCTCTCCTCAAGAGCTTGGGCACCAAGCACGACCAGAAGCCACAGGGTCGCAAGAAAGGGCAGGGTGCCTAAAGTTGCTATCATCACGTCAGGCCTCCTTTGAGACCGACTAGTGTTTCTGTTTTGTTCTTTCAAGTCAAGCCGGCGCCTAAATAGCCTCTCAAACCCTTGAAAGCGCGGACGGCTTTCGCTACGTGCCCCGCCATCCCGCAGACGGAGCTGACAATACCGGTGCCGGCCGAAAGGCTGGTGAGATGGCTCCGTCGAGGCAGAACCGGAAGGAGAAGAACAATGGCGACGACCGTCGTCACCATGCAGCAATTGCTCGAGGCCGGAGCGCATTTCGGCCACCAGACCCACCGTTGGAACCCCAAGATGAAGCCGTACATATTCGGCGACCGCAACGGAGTGCACATCATCGATCTCTCTCAATCCGTGCCGCTCTTCGCGCGCGCTCTCGACTTCGTTCAGCAGACGGTCGCCCGCGGCGGCAAGGTGCTGTTCGTCGGGACCAAGCGCCAGGCGCAGGAAGCGATCGCCGAAAGCGCTCAAACCAGCGGTCAGCATTTCGTCAATCATCGCTGGCTCGGCGGAATGCTCACCAACTGGAAGACGATCTCGAACTCGATCAAGCGCCTCAAGAGCCTTGAGGAGCAGTTGTCGGGCGACACCGCCGGCCTCACCAAGAAAGAGGTCCTCCAGCTTACTCGCGAGCGCGATAAGCTCGAAAAGAGCCTTGGTGGGATTCGCGACATGGGCGGTCTTCCCGACGTGATGTTCGTCGTCGATACAAACAAGGAAGAGCTGGCCATCAAGGAAGCCAATGTTCTTGGCATTCCAGTCGTCGCGATCCTCGATTCAAATTCGGATCCGACCGGCATCGCCTTCCCGGTTCCGGGCAATGACGATGCGAGCCGCGCAATCCGGCTGTACACTGATGCGGTCGCCCAGGCGGTTAACGAAGGCCGTACGGGCGAGGCCCAGGCTCGCGGTCAGGATATCGGCGAGATGGCGGAGCCGCCGGTCGAACCCGCGCTGGAAGCCTGAACCGCCAATTCCCATCTTTGAAATGAGCCGGGGCCACCCGGGATTTCATGCAAAAGGACAAGACAAATGGCTGAGATCACGGCCGCAACTGTGAAGGAACTGCGCGAGCGCACCGGCGCCGGCATGATGGATTGCAAGAAGGCGCTCGCCGAGGCCAACGGCGAGATGGAAGCAGCGATCGACTGGCTACGCGCTAAGGGACTTGCGGCGGCCGCCAAGAAGGCTGGGCGCACGGCCGCCGAGGGCCTCGTCGGAGTCGCTATTGAAGGCAATCGTGGCGCAGTCGTTGAAGTCAATTCGGAGACTGACTTCGTCGCCAAGAACGAGCTGTTCCAGGACTTTGTGCGCAACGTCGCCAAGCTCGCGCTTGAGCACGGAACGGATGTCGAAGCGCTCGGCGCTGCCGCTTACCCGGGCGATGGAACGGTGGCGGAGAAGCTAACCGACAATATTGCCAAGATCGGTGAGAACCAATCGCTCCGTCGCGCCGTAGTCCTGGAAGTGACCGAGGGAGCCGTCGTATCGTACGTCCACAATGCCGTTGTTCCGGGCCTGGGCAAGATCGGCGTGCTGGTTGCGCTTGAAAGTGCAGCTCCAGCCGAGACCCTGCTGGCTCTCGGCAAGCAGATCGCGATGCACGTCGCGGCTGCCCATCCGGTCGCACTTGGAGCCGAGGATCTGGCGGCTGAGCTGGTGGAGCGCGAGCGCTCGATTGCGATGGAAAAGGCGAAGGAGAGCGGCAAGCCTCAGAACATCGTCGAAAAGATGGTGGAAGGAGGCCTTGCCAAGTTCCGCAAAGAGAATGCGCTTCTGACTCAGCTGTTCGTGATCGACAACAAGACCCCTGTCGCCGAAGTCGTGGCGTCTGCGGCCAAGGAGGCGGGCACCGGCATCGAGCTCAAGGGCTTCGCCCGGTTCCAACTCGGCGAGGGCATCGAGAAAAAGCAGGACGATTTCGCTGCGGAGGTTGCGGCCGCTGCAGGTGTGAAAAAAGACGAACCGGTCGCTTAGTAAACTTCGTCAGTGTTTCTGGGAGGCGGTCAGGAAAGCAGCTTGGCCGCCTCTTTTTTGCAGTCGTAGGGAAGGCTCGCATCGTCGCAGAAATCCGGCCACTTCCCGCTGCTCTGCCAAAATTGCAGCAGCCCGACCCGATTCGCGATCATCAAGGATCGAGGATCTTTCCAGAATTCGGCCAGAGCGGGGCGAAAGATGACGTCAGTTGCGGTGATGACGTCGGCCTGAGGCGCCCGGAGCAGGATTTCCAGAAGCTCCTTTTCGCGCCCAAACTCCCCGAAGACCTGGACTACTTGCGAGATGACGCCGGGATATTGCCGGTAGGTCCGAAGGGCATCGTCGATCGCTTTGTCCACGTTTCCTGCTGAAGGATCGATCCGTGCTTCCAAAAACGATTGCATGCTCACCCAACCAGCCGCAGCTGGATCGGAACGTACAGTGCGGAGCGCCTCCTGTGGGTCGCCGTAACGCAGGTTGATCCGGAAGCGCGCTTCCTTAAGATTGCTCGCTCCAGGCCAAAGGCGCTCTGCTTTTTCCAACTCCTGTAGGGCGATGTCCGTTCGACCGGCGTAGAGGAGGCTTTGAATGTAATAATCGCGCAGCGGGGGCGAGAGAGGGTCGAGTTGGGTGGCTCTTTGGGCGTCCTCGACCGCGGCGTTCATACGCCCAACGGACATAAGCACTCCGGCCCGAGCCGCGTATGCCAGCGGATTGTTCGGACCTACCTCGACGGCTCGTTCGCCGAGGCGCATCCGTTGCGCGAATCCGTTGTCAGGTAACAAGTCGATTTCCGCCTGAATCGCCTCTATTAGATCTGGATTGACCTTGCGGGCCGCTACCACATCCCGCTCGATCTCTTCGCGCATCCGCTCCTTGCCGCTGCCGAGGAACACTTCAATTTCGGCAAGCAAGAGTCCCCGCCATCCTCCTTCGAAGTGGGGAGCTTCTTCGGTGAGCTGCCGGAACATGGGCACAACGTTCTCCGAACCCAATCCGGTCGTTTCAGCAAATGCCGCACAGGCGTTGAGATAGAGCTTTGCGGTGGTCTGGTTGAGTTGCTTACCCTTCGCATTAAGGGCTTCGACCGCACAGCGAACGACGCGAGCGGCCGTAACGCCGAGCTGCTGCCGCAGGTCTGCAGCCCGCCCGGTGGGCGCTTCGAAATCCTTCGACCAGAATAGGGAACGATCCTTGCCGCCGAGAAGTACGACGCCGGCGTGTGGTGGTGATCCCTCGGCATCGCCGGCAACCTCGAAGATCAGGTCGGGTTTTGCGCCGGAATTTGCCTCAACGAGTTGGAGCGAGCCTGCGTTGGACCCCTGGAGGCTGCCGAGCTTCACCAGCAGATCGTGGGCTAGCGCGCGAGATGATTCCGATTGCTCCGATGCTTGGATCGCGACGGTAGGGACACCGGAGGAAGGTCGAAGCAGCGTCCATCCTACTACGCCGGCGATGACGACGAGGAGAATGGCGGCGGCAATCAGAATCGGCTTTAACGCGATGCGCCGCCGAGGCTCCGAAACGGGGCGTGGTTCCGGCGCCAGGCCGACTGTGGCAGCGGAGGCAGAGCTCGCGTGGGCCGTTGCGTCCACGTCGGCAAACAGCGTTCGCAACTGCACCGGTTTCCCACGACCTCTCCAGGCAGAAAGGTCGATTGTTTGGAATTGCCGAAAACCTAACGGCGGTTCCGTCTTATCAAGCGATACCGGAATCAGCCGTCCGCTATCCCTGCCGGCCGCCGCTTCATCGCGAACCCACGCAGAATCAACTGAACGCCTCGACCACAGCACCACGACCGCGTCCGCAGCTTTGAGTGCCTCCTCGATAACTTTCGTGAATTGAGCCCCGCTGCGCACGTGGAGGTCCCACCAGACGGAGTGACCGGCCTTCTCCAGAGCTAAGGCAAGCGGCCGCGCCCTGTCGGTATCCTCCCGATCATAGCTGAGGAACACGCTGGCCATGCGCCGCCCCCTTGGCGCGCATGTGCGCCGAAACTATCACGGCGGCAAGTAAGGCAGTTGGCAACGGGCGGCGTGCGCCATAAAGGCTTGGCCGCTTTGCTGCAACTGAAGGACAATCCCGCCTGATGACCCGCCCGCGCTTCAACCGGATTCTGCTGAAGCTTTCAGGCGAAGCATTGATGGGGCAGGGGCAGTTCGGGATCGATCCGGACGCCGTCGCCGGTCTCGCCGGCGAAATCGCGGCAGCCAAGGAGCAGGGGCACGAGCTGTGCCTGGTGGTCGGCGGGGGCAACATCTTTCGTGGAATGGCTGCCGCGGCGAAAGGCTTCGACCGCGCTACCGGCGATTATATGGGCATGCTCGCAACCGTCATGAATGCCCTGGCGCTTCAGAACGCGCTCGAAAGGCTGGGCGTCGACACACGAGTGCTGTCGGCGATCCCGATGTCCAGCGTCAGTGAGCCCTATATCCGCCGCCGCGCTTTGCGGCATATCGAAAAAGGGCGCATCGTTCTGTTCGCCGCGGGCACGGGCAATCCTTATTTCACAACCGATACGGCTGCGGCCTTGCGTGCAGCCGAAATGGACTGTGACGCTGTGTTTAAGGGCACCAGCGTGGATGGCGTCTACACGGCTGACCCGAAGAAGGTCGCCGAAGCAACGCGATACGAAACTTTGAGCTTCAACAAGGTCCTGGCCGACGACTTGAAGGTGATGGACGCGGCTGCGGTCGCCTTGTGCCGAGACAACAACATTCCGATCGTCGTGTTTAACGTCCGCCAGGCGGGCAACCTCGCCGAAGTGATCGAAGGGCGCGGAACCGCAACGATCGTTCAGACCGGAGAGTAAGCAATGACCACCAGCATCAGTACTCCTGACCTCAACCGCCGCATGCATGGCGCGCTCGAGGCGCTGAGGCATGATCTTGGAGGCCTGCGCACCGGACGCGCATCCACGGCCTTGCTCGATCCTATCCATGTCGAGGTTTACGGGACCAACATGCCCTTGAACCAGGTAGCGACAGTATCGACGCCCGAGCCGCGGATGCTGTCAGTGCAAGTGTGGGACCGCTCCAACGTTCAACCGGTCGAAAAGGCGATCCGAAACGCCGGCCTCGGGATCAATCCAATTACCGATGGGCAGGTTATCCGCCTGCCGATTCCAGAGCTCACCGAGGAGCGCCGCAAGGAGCTGGCCAGGCTCGTTGGCCAATATGCGGAGAAGGCCCGAGTCGCCGTCCGCAACGTCCGGCGCGACGGCATGGATCATCTCAAGCAGGACGAACGCAAGCACGAGATCAGTGAGGATGAGCGTAAGCGGCTCGAACATGAAGTGCAGAAGCTGACGGACGACACCATCAAGGAGATCGACGAGCTGGCTCACTCCAAGGAAAAGGAAATCCTCGGCAAGTGACCCCTGCCGCAGCGCCGGACCAAGCCAGGGGCGAGGGCGGAGGTCCTGTCCCGCGCCACGTCGCGATCATCATGGACGGCAACGGCCGATGGGCGGAGCAACGTGGATTGCCGCGGGTTGCCGGGCATAAGGCTGGCGCCGAGGCAGTCCGGCGGGCGATGCAAGCGGCCGTCGACCAGGGTGTCGAAGTGCTCACTCTCTATGCCTTTTCTTCGGAAAATTGGCGGCGCAGCACTGAGGAAATTGCCGATCTCACGGGCCTGATGCGTTTCTATCTCGAACGCGAGCTCTCGACGCTCCACAAGGAAGGCGTCAAGCTAAGGCTGATCGGTGATTATTCGGCATTCGGTCAGGACCTCGTCAAGCGCCTCGAGAAGGCGATTGAGCACACCTCTCAAAACAAGCGCCTGACGCTCGTCGTGGCACTCAACTATGGGTCGCGTTCTGAAATCGCCACGGCGGCGCGGACTCTCGCGACGAGAGCCGCTTCGGGAGCGATCGAACCAGACGAGGTAGACGAGGAAGCCATTGGCCAAGAGCTGGAAACGCATGGTCTGCCCGATCTCGATCTTCTGATCCGCACGAGTGGGGAATTGCGGCTGTCGAACTTCCTCTTGTGGCAGGTCGCCTATGCCGAACTTCTGTTCCTCGACACGCTCTGGCCTGACTTCGACGAGCAGACGTTCGCCGACGCGTTGCAAAGTTTTGCCGCGCGCCAGCGCCGTTTCGGTGGTCGGTGAACGAACTCCTCGTTCGAACTCTGACCGGTGTCGTTTTGATGGCGGCGGCGGTGCTCGCGGCTGTTCATGGCGGGAATCTGTTTGCTTTGGTCGTCGCTGCAATCGCTACGATCATGTTCTACGAATGGACCCGGCTTGTCCGCGGCTGGGGGCTCGCATGGCACGTCTTCGGCTTCTTCTACGCATTGCTTCCGGCGCTTTCCCTGCTGTGGATCCGCGAGCGCGACGAGCACGCCGTCTACCTGGTCATTTGGGTGTTCATCGTCACCTGGGCGACCGACATTGGCGCATATTTCGTTGGGCGGACCTTCGGCCGCCGCAAGCTCGCTCCGTCGATAAGCCCCGGGAAGACGGTTGAAGGGCTGTATGGCGGAATCATCGCTGCGGCCCTGCTTGGCGGGGCGTGGGTTATGTTTTCTATGGAACTCGGAAGGCCGCTCTTGGTGCTCGCTCCGATCCTCGCCGCTGCAGCACAGGGCGGGGACCTGTTCGAGAGCCGGATGAAGCGGCAAGCTGGAGTGAAGGACTCAAGCAATTGGCTGCCCGGCCATGGCGGAGTGCTCGACCGGCTCGATGGACTCGTGCCGGTGGCTGTGCTTACCGCGCTAGCCCAGCTACTGGGGCTGACATGATGCGCAAGATCGCGATTCTCGGCGCGACAGGCTCCATTGGAAAATCGACGCTCGATCTGGTCGATCGTTATCCCGAACGGTTCGAAGTTGTCGCGGTGACCGCGGCATCCAACGTCGAGTCCCTAGCGCAGATTGCGAAGCATACCGGCGCAAAGCTTGCGGTAATCGCTGAAGAAACGCGACTGGAGGCTTTGCAGGGCCTCCTCGTTGGTACCGACTGCCGCGCGGCTGCGGGAGGACAAGCGTTGATCGAGGCCGCGTCGGGGGAGGCGGATCTGGTCATTGCGGCGATCGTCGGCTGCGCGGGATTGGCGCCGGTGATGGCCGCCGTCGAGACCGGGCGAACCGTTGCGCTCGCCAACAAGGAAGCGCTCGTCACCGCGGGCGAACTGATGATCGATGCCGGTCGGCGCAGCGGAGCAACGCTCCTCCCGGTGGACAGTGAGCACAATGCAATTTTCCAATGTCTTGCGGGCAGCCGCAAAGAAGATGTCGCAAAAATCATCCTGACTGCAAGCGGGGGCCCGTTCCGAAGCTCCTCAGCTGAAGCAATCGGAGCAGCGACACCGGAGCAGGCGGTCGCTCATCCGAATTGGTCGATGGGCGCAAAGATCTCAGTCGATTCGGCCACGCTGATGAACAAGGGGCTGGAACTCATTGAGGCGCATTACCTGTTCGGGCTTCCTTCGAATTGCATCGATGTGTTGATCCATCCGCAATCCGTAATTCACTCGATGGTCGAGTTCGTCGACGGCTCCGTTCTCGCCCAGCTCGGTTCGCCCGATATGCGGATCCCAATCGCTTACGCGCTTGCGTGGCCGGAACGGATCGACACTCCAGCACAGCGGCTCGATCTTACAACCGTTGCTCGCCTCGATTTCGAAACCCCTGATCTTGAACGCTTTCCCGCCCTTCGACTTGCGCGAGAAGCGCTCGAAAACGGCGGGTCGGCTCCCATCGTCCTCAACGGGGCGAACGAAGTTGCGGTCGCGAGCTTCCTCGCCGGTCAGATTCGATTCACGGAGATTGTGCGGATCGTTGAAGAGACGCTCGGCCAAATTGATCACAAGGCGCCGACTTCGATTGACGATGTGCTACGGATCGACCGAATGACGCGCGCCCGCGTTGACTCAATGATGAAGACAAGCTGTTCCTAATGCTTCCTCAACCTCCCCTTTGGCTGATCCTTATCGCCTTCATTTGCGCGCTCGGGCCGCTCGTCTTCTTCCATGAGCTCGGTCACTACCTCGTAGCCCGCCTGTTTCGGATTCCCGCCGAGGTGTTTTCGATCGGTTTCGGCCGCGAGATTTTTGGCTGGACTGACAAACAGGGGACGAGATGGAAGGTCGCCTGGGTGCCACTCGGCGGTTATGTGAAATTCGTCGGTGACATGGGTCCTGCCGGCAATCCAGCCGATCTTAGCCACCTTCCACCGGAAGTGCGCGCTAGAGCCTTCCAGCTTCGGCCGGTTTGGCAACGCTTTCTCGTGGTGCTCGCGGGCCCCGCTGCGAACTTCCTTCTCGCCATCCTGATCTTCGCAGCGCTCATGGTAATCGTCGGCATGCCGCGCGCACCGAACGTTGTTGAGCTGGTTCAGCCGGGAAGCCCCGCCGAGCGGGCGGGCCTGAAACCGGGCGACCGGATCGATTCCGTGGCGAATCAGGACGTCTCAAGTTTCGCCGATTTGCAGCGTATCGTGCTCATGCGTCCCAATGAAACGGTAGTCCTGCGAATCAATCGCTCCGGGAAGGAATTGTCTGTTCAGACGACCCTCGGAGTGCGGACCGAACGGGATCGCTTCGGCCAGTCATACCGCATCGGCATGCTGGGCGTGATTCAAACCCAGCAGGTCCTGGAGCGCGTCCCTCCGGCGGAGATCATTCCCGCGGCGACAGTTTATACGTTCGTCGTCACTCGCTCGATGATTGATGGTCTGGGGCAAATAATCAGCGGCCGTCGCGGTACTGAGGACGTCGGCGGGCCGATCAAAATTGCGCAGATCGCCGGTCAGCAGGCGTCACTCGGCGCATTGCCATTCGTTCAGCTGCTGGCTCTATTCTCAATTAATCTCGGATTCATCAACCTGTTGCCAGTCCCGATGCTGGATGGAGGGCACCTCGTTTTCTACGCCATGGAAGCTGTTCGGCGCCGGCCACTCAGCGCGCGCGCTCTGGACTGGGCCTTCCGCGGCGGGCTCGCCGTCATTCTCGCGTTGGTCGTCTTCACAACATTGAACGATTTGGGCTCGATCGGCCTTTGGGACCGGCTTCAGCGCTTGATTGGATAGGAGGCTTGGGGCAGGGGCAGCAGGGGCTTGGCGGCAGAGCGGGCCGTCGCACCAATCGCAAAAAAGGCGGGGAAGTGGATTCAAGGTTGAATAGCTACAGCAGGCGTACAGGTGCGCTGCTTCTTGTCGGAACGATGCTCGGGGGGTGGGCAGCGCCGCTGCTGGCCCAGGCGGCCCCCCCGCCACCGGCGCCCCCGCCGCCCTCTCCGACCGAAGATGAAGCACCGCCCGCGCCAAGGCCGGCACCAGGTCCCACGGCCGCGCCCGGAGCCACTATCGCGCCGGCGCCCGTGGCCGAAACCAGAGTCATCCGTTCGGTCGCCGTGCGAGGCAGCCAGCGCCTGGAACCGGAGACGATTCGTTCGTACGCGAACCTGACCCCCGGCCAGAGCTATACTGCGGCGACGCTCGATCAGGCGCTGAAGGACCTCTACGCGACCCAGCTATTCGCGGACGTGACAATCACTGGCGGCGAGACTGGGGACCTCGTTATCAGCGTTAAGGAGAATCCAGTTATCAACCGCATTGTGCTCGAGGGCAACAAGCGGCTGAAGAACGACAAGATTTTGCCCGAAATCAAGCTTGCTCCGCGCCAGATCTTCACTCGCTCAGGTGCAAGGGCAGACGTTGAGCGGATCCTTGAGCTTTATCGACGCCAAGGGCGCTTCGCTGCACGGGTCGAGCCAAAGATCGTCCAGCTCGACCAGAATCGCGTCGATGTGGTGTTTGAGATCTACGAAGGCGATCTCGCCAAAGTCCGCAAGATCAACATTATCGGCAACAAAGAATTCGCGGATGGACGTCTGATCAAGGAGATGTACACGAAACAGGCGGGAGGCATTCTCGGCTTTCTGAAATCGAACGACACCTACGACCCTGACCGGCTCGCGGCTGACCAGCAAAAGCTGCGCGCCTTCTATCTTACCCAAGGCTATGCCGATTTCCGTGTCGTCTCGGCGCTGGCCGAACTCACTCCCGACCGGCGCGATTTCGTCATCACCTACGTTGTCGAAGAAGGTCCGCGCTACAAGTTCGGCACTGTCGAGGCGGACAGTGCGCTTCGCGATTTCCCGGCAACGAAGGTCAAGGAGCTCCTCAAGATCCGGTCCGGCAGCTGGTTCAATGCGAAGGAAGTCGAGGACGCGGTCACCGAGCTCAACGAATATGCCGGCGACCTTGGCTATGCATTCGCCGACATCAATCCGGCCTACGACCGTGATTCCGAAAAGCGGTTGATGAACCTCACCATCAAGGTGAACGAGACTCCGCGCGTCTATGTCGAGCGCATCGACATCACCGGCAACACCACCACGCGCGACAAGGTCATCCGCCGAGAGTTCCGGCTAAATGAAGGCGATGCGTTCAACGCCCAGAAGGTCAAGCGCAGCCAGGACCGCATCCAGAGCCTCGGCTTCTTCCAAGAGAAACTCGAGGTGAAGCAGACGGAGGGTTCGTCGTCTGACCGGGTCGCCCTTGGAGTGAACGTCGAGGAGAAATCGACCGGTCAGCTGTCACTGTCGGGCGGTTATTCGAGCTTAGAGCGCTTCGTCGTCCAGCTTGCCGTATCCCAGAACAACTTCCGGGGCATGGGTCAATCGCTCGATGCCGCGATCAACTACTCGCGCTATGCCAAATCGCTCGAGCTCGGGTTCGCCGAGCCCTATTTCCTGGATAAGCCGATTCTACTCGGTGGAGCGCTGTTCCGTCGCGACTATAGCAGCTTCAATACCATCGGCAGCGAACGCAACACCACCTATAAGTCGGTAAGCACCGGCGGTGCGGTGAGATTGGGCTTCCCGCTTACGGAATTCTGGAGCGTCGGAACGCGCTATCAGCTCTCTGTCGACAAGATCAAGCTCGACAAGAGCACCTTCTTTACCGATCCAGATGGGCCCGACGGACCACTCGAACCGGAGTGCGATCCCATTAAGGCTGGCCGCTACCTCTGCGTTGAAATTGGCACCCGCACGGCATCGCTGATCGGCTATTCGACCGTCTTCGACAATACCGATGCCATTCGGCCAACGCGAGGCCAGCGACTTACCTTCAGCCAGGATTTCGCCGGCCTAGGCGGTGACGTTAAGTACCTGCGGACCCGTGCGGACGCGACGAAGTACATGGGATTCGGCAGTGGTTGGGTATTCTCCGTTCACGGTGAGGGCGGCTATATTCACCCGCTGCAGAGTTCGCCTGGCCCAGGCCAGGACGCAATCCGCTTGACGGACCGCTTCTTCGGCCCCCAGCTCAGGGGCTTCGACATCCGCGGCATCGGCCCGCGCGTTCAGCGCGTGCCCTATAATGCCGACGGAACGTTGGCCACTGACGAAGCGAAGGTAACGGACGCCCTTGGCGGCCGCGCCTATTATATGGGCCGGCTCGAGCTCGAGTTCCCGACCAGCTCCGGCCTTCGGAACATTGGCCTGCGGCCGTCTGCGTTCATTGATATCGGCTCGCTGTGGGACATCACTCAACCCCTCCTGATCGACGTGGTTGCCGTTTGCAGCCCGAAAGCGGGAACTACCGGCCTCACTCCCTTCCAAAGCCCGACACCAAACTGCACCAAGTTCGCCAATGGGGACGCGGTTCCCGACCCGACCAAGTTTGACGCCAGTCCGGGTTTCAAAGAAATATTTGTCGGCGATTCGCCCAAGCCGCGATTGTCGATCGGCATCGGTGTGAACTGGGTTTCGCCCTTCGGACCACTGCGTATCGACCTCGCCAAGGCGCTGCTCAAGCAAAAAGGCGACGATACTAAACTCTTCAGCTTCAACGTAGGAACCGCATTCTAATGAACAAATATCTCATTTCCGCCGCACTCGCGGCTTCGCTGCTCATGCCGTCGGTTGCGAGCGCTCAGGCTATTCCGGCCGCCGTGATCGCTGTCGTAGATCTGGAACGAGTGACCAGGGACTGCAGCGCCTGCAAGACGGCGACTGCAGCGCTGCAGGGGCAGGTCAATGCGCTCAAGTCCCGCCAACAGCAGCTGACCACTCCGCTGCAGACGGAAGGCAAGTCGATCCAGTCTGCGATCGACGCGCTCAACGGCAAGGAGCCTGACGCCGCGCTTCAGAATCGGGTCAAAGCCTTCCAGACCAAGCAACAGCAGGGTGCGCAGGAACTTCAGCGCCAGGAGCAGCAGATTCAGCGCAATCAGGCCTATATTCAGAAGCAGGTCGCCGACAAGCTCGGACCGATCTATCAACAGGTGATGCAGCGTCGCGGCGCCAATGTGATGATGGAAACCGGGTCCACCTTGGCGACCGCCACGACCGTCGACGTGACGAACGATGTGCTAACCGCGCTCAACACGGCATTGCCGAGCATCCAGACGACCGCCCCGACGCAGCAGCAGCAGACTCCCCAAAGCCGCTAGGCGGATGAACGATCAGCCGACCAGCGCCGCCATCGGACCGCTCGACATCAAGCGGGTGATGGCGGCGCTGCCGCATCGTTATCCGATGCTGCTTGTCGACCGGATCGAAAGCCTTGACCCGGAGAAGGGGATCACCGCGATCAAGGCGGTGACCATCAACGAGCCCTTCTTTCAGGGCCATTTCCCGTCTCGGCCGATCTTGCCGGGAGTGCTGATCATCGAAGCGCTCGCGCAAGCGGCCGGAGTGCTCGCGGTCGAAGCGCTCGGCCTCGCTGGATCAGGCAAGCTTGTCTATTTCATGGCGATCGAGGGTGCGAAATTTCGCCAGCCCGTCGAGCCCGGAGTGCTGCTCAGGCTCGACGTGGAATTCGTTCAGAAGCGTGCGACGGTCTGCAAGTTCAGTGGCCGCGCGAGCGTCGACGGGAAGGTCGTCGCGGAGGCGAACTTCACGGCGATGATCGCCGACCCGCCAGCCTAACCCCGACAAACAGTCCGCGACCTTCCGTTCGATAGCCGACCGAATCCTCATAGCGCGCGTCGAAGAGATTCGAGACGCGCCCGAAGATCTGAACTTTGTCAGTCACGGCGTAGGCCAATCGTGCGCCGGCCAGCCAATAGGAATCCAGGCCGACGATGCCGAATGGAAATACCTCTTCGCGATCCAGGTGCGAACCAACATAGGCAAGCGAGGCACCGTAGGTCCATTTGCCGGACGAGCCATCTGCTGCAACCGAGCCGCTGTGTTTCGGCCGCCGCAGTTCTTCAAGCCGCTCGTTCACCGCGCCACTAGGTTGGTCTGCTTTCAGATACGCGTAATTTGCGGTCAGCCGCAGACTGTCGGCCGGCTGCCAAGCGACCTCAGCTTCGACACCCCAGCGACGGCTGACTCCTTCCGAGTTCAGCACGCTCGTGAAGCTCGCATTGTCGACGATCTCATCGTGCAGGCGTTGCCGATAGGCCGTCAGAGACGCGGCGATATTTGTGCGCCGGAAGCGCACAGACGCCTCGAATCCGCGTGAACTCTCGGGTTTGAGGTCCGGATTGCCGATGAAATCTCCTGGGAAGAAGCCATACAGGTCGAAGAAGGTGGGTTGGGCGATCCCTTCCGCGTAGGAACCAGCCAATGCGAAACCTGCGCCGACCTCGGCGAGCAAGGATGCCCGCAACGAAGTGGCGTCTCTGAAGCGATTAAAGATGTCGCGGCGCACCGCAATGTCACCGGTAAGCCCCTTCATCGTGCCATGCCATTCCGCCGTCACGGCATAGTGTGAGCGATCGCGATCCTGGTTAGTCAGCCCGCCAAAAATCGTATCGCGGGCGTGGAAGGTTTCGCGCTCGGCCTCGGCTGCAAGGATCAGCGTGTGCTGAAGCGCTCCAGTCGTAAAGCGACGCAGGGCCTGGCCGTCGAACGTCCGCCGAGTGCCCCGGGTCCGATTCAGCTCATCGTCGTCGAGGAAATTACGATTGGAGGAGCCGACTAGGGCGACGGCGATCCGGCCCGACCATTCTGAAACCTCGCTTCCGAAATCTGCCCAGAGACGACCGGCGGCGAGCCGATTGCGGCTGTTGTCAAGCGTATCGGCGCGCTCGAACGTTAACGGGTCAAAGCCGTCGAACTCGCTTCGCCCGGTGAGGGCAAACCCGGCCATCCCAAGCGCGATATCGGGAGCGATGGGAATCGCCCCGCGAACCCGAGCGGAGAGGTTGCGATAACCGTCCTTGTCGCCACCGTCATGGCCTCCGCTGAAGCTGTCGATTCCGGTGGCGCGCTGCCACCCGACCGCCCCGCTGAGGTTCGATTGCTCGGAGCCAAGCGACGCCGAAACGGTGCCTCTAAGAGAACCGAACGAGCCGCCCTCGGTCATGGCTGCGGTTCCCCGGGAATCCGCCGTCCCATTCACGGCAATAACGCCACCGATCGCTTCGGACCCCCAAAGCGCCGACTGTGGGCCGCGAACGACCTCGACCCGTGACACAAGGTCGGCGTTGAGGAGCTCGAAGCGCGGGAAATTGCCCGTCGCTGGGTCGTTGGCTCGAATGCCGTCAATAAACAGCAAAGTATGATTGTTCTCAGCTCCGCGGATCCGGACTTCGGTGAAAAGGCCCGTCGGTCCCTGCAAAGTGATCGCGGCCGACGGCGTGAGCCGAAGGAGTGCCGGAACCAACGGTTCACCGAGGCGAGTGATACGATCCTGGTCGATGATGGTGACGCTCGCGGGCGTTTGCGTTTCGCTCTCAGGTGCACGCGAGGCTGTGATGACAATCTGGTTGGTGTCGATGGGTAAAGCGGCCATGCAATCCTCCGTTTGACGAACATGTCGTCACAGAGGGATGCGCCGCCGTGGCAGCGTTCGGCCCACGCTCCCGCGGCTGGTCCCGACCGGAGAAACGGACGACCGATCAAGGCAGGTTCCTGACTTTGCCGGTGAAGCCGGCATTCACAGTTGCGGGCACAGCGCCGGATTCACACCGGCTTCCCTTTGAACCGCCCCCGCCGAACCGAAGCTCGTGGGCGGCACCCTGATCGAGGGACCTTGCTATTCGAGCGCGCCGCGGACTGTCAAATTGCCGTTGCCACGTTTATGTGAGGGCACCATGACGACCAGCCATGCCCGTTTGTTCGCTTTGTTGTCGGCGATAGCCGTAGCCGCAGCCCTGCGTCTTGCCCCGCATCCGCCGAATTTCTCGCCGATTGACGCGATGGCCCTGTTCAGCGGTGCTTATTTGGGGCGCCGTTTACTCTCGTTCGTCGCGCCACTTGCAGCGTTGCTGTTTAGCGACCTGGTGCTCGGTTTCTATGCCGGGATGTGGGTCCAATACCTCACCGTCGCACTCGTCGTACTCATCGGTTGGGGTGCTCTGGACCGGGTGTCGCTCGTGCGGATTGCCGGGGCCGCAATTGCAAGCTCCTTGTTGTTCTTCCTTGTCACAAATTTCGGCACCTGGGCCCTCAGCGGGATGTACCCCCTGACCGTGAGCGGCCTAGCCGCTTGCTATGTCGCCGCTATCCCGTTCTTCCAGAATACGCTCGCGGGCGACCTGTTTTTCAGCGGGCTGCTATTCGGCGGCTTTGCACTTCTGGAGCGGGCCGTGCCGGTCCTCCGGTCTCGGCAGGAGCCACACCCGGCCTGAGGTTGCAACTTTCAGGCGCTCCTTGTAGGGCGCCCGCTCAACCTTGCGGAGCTGGTCGGAAACCAGCCGCTAACCCAAGGAAATCACGCAATGAAATCCGGTATCCACCCCGATTACCACATGATCACAGTCGAAATGACCGACGGCAGCAAGTTCCAGGTTCGCTCGACCTGGGGCAAGGAAGGCGACACTTTGCACCTCGAGATCGATCCGAAGGTGCATCCGGCCTGGGTCGGCGGCACCCGCCAAGTCCAGGAAGGCGGCCAGGTCGCGCGCTTCAACAAGCGCTTCGGCGGTCTCTCTCTCGGTAAGAAATAAACGATTTGATCCGCGCGGCCCCGCGGATCGAAACTCAACGCCTGATCCTGCGCGAGTTTCGCACAGGCGATCTCGACGCGCATGCGGCGACGCTAGGCGACGAAGAGGTGATGCGACACATCGGCGGTAAACCGATGAATCGCGAGGATAGCTGGCGTCGACTGATGTCGGGAGTGGGCATGTGGTCGTTGATCGGAATGGGCCCGTGGGCGGTCGAGCGGAAATCCGACCGGCGGATGGTTGGCCACTGCGGCTTCTTTCAGTTTGAGCGCGACATGACACCGATGATCCTTGGCGAGCCGGAGATGGGCTGGATCTTCGACCGCTCCGTGCACGGGCAGGGCATCGCATTCGAGGCGTGCCGAGCGGCGCTCGACTGGGCAGAGAGGGAACTCGCAGCCGAATCTTATCCGGCGATCATCGATCTAGATAATGCACCGTCGATAAAGTTGGCGGAGCGCCTCGGGTTTGTGAGACAGGCTGACGCCATCTATCGTGACGCGCCGATAGCGATGTTCCGCCGGCCAGGACGGCTACCAGCCTCCTCCGCCGCCCCCTCCGCCGCCACCGCCTGACGATCCGCCGCCGCCCGAACCGCTGCTGGAGCCAGGCGCGGTGGAGGCCGAGCTGATCGTGCTTGCCAGTGAGGAGCCGACGCTGTCGGCGAAGCCGGCTGGATTATCCCACGGATTGCTGCTTCCCGAATACCAGGCAAAGCCTTGCTGTCCTGATGCAGCTGCGGCCGCCAAGACGCCGGCGAAGCGTTCGGCCCAGCGATTTTCGACGCCAAGGGCGATCGCGTAGGGCAGATACTTCTCGAAAACCTCGGCCGTGTCCTGCGGAGCGGTCGTTCGCTCGAGCCGTTCCCGCTCTGTGATTGAGAGATATTGTTTGAAACCGGAAATGCGATCGAGGACTTGACGGCCTTCCTTGGTGGGCGCGTCGATCCAAAAGAATGCGGAGATGGCGAGGGGCACCACAAGCAATGGCATAGCGAGGGGCAGCCACCAGCCGCTTTGCAGCGCTTGGAAGAGAATCGGCGCACCTGTGCTGATGGCCAGAGCCGCGAATGCGAAGCCGAGAAGGGACACGAGGCACTTTCCGACTGCCGACGCCGTTTGCACCCAGAGAAATAGCAATGCGGCCGTCACCGCAGCGCCCAGAGGCGCCAAAACCATCGTCACGTCGAGCCCTAATGCCGCGACAATTGCACCCGAAACCATCCATATGGCGAGAAGGAGGAGCAACAGGCCTGCAACCGCCCAGCCCCAATTCTTGTTGAAGAGCCTTCCTTCGTAAGCCTTCTGCAGAACCTCGTCTAAGCTCTTCTTTGCGGCAGAAAATTTGGCGTGATTCTTCTGCTCCATCATGATCGATTCGCCGCTCATGGCGAGCTGTGCGAGAGCTGCTTCCTCTTCGGGCGGGAGGGGGTTTGGATTAGCCACCCGATCAAGCCGCGTCTTGTCCCGTGCAAACCAGCCGCCATCTTCCTCGATCAGGCGAATGTGCCCCTTAACGCCCATGTCAACCAAAGCCGCGGCGAAGACGCGATTGTCCGACGCCATCTTCGTCACGTAGCGCATGCCGGCAGGAGTGAGATCGTCGGGGGGCGAGAAGATCGGCACGACGGTTCCGGCACGAGGGTCGCGACCGGCGCGCTTCCAGGCAACAAAGTAAAATCCTGCCAACCCTAGAAGCGACAAGAGACCGACGGCTGGAGGGCCGTAATCCGAAAGCCAATTTGCCAGAAGGTCGCTGGAGGTGGGCTCCGCCACCACGCCCTTCGGGACGGCGACCGCGACGGTCAGGCCTTCGTAAGGTGCAAGAGGCTGAGTGGTGCGAAACAGGATGTCACCCGGCTTTTCCTCAACCACCTCGGCGTTGGAGGCAGTCGATCCCTGCGGACCTGTATAAGCTGCGCGTTGGCCGAACTTCGCTGCCTCGGGCAGACGAATCCGCGCTTCGGCGATATCGATCGGGAAGATCCAGCCGTTGCCGGTCGCATTCCAGTAGATCTCGTCGTAATCGGCAAAACGGCCAATCTGGCGGGTGGTCCGATAGTGGAGCACGTAAAGATGCTCGCCGATGTCCACATATTTTTCCGGATCGCCCACCTTGATCCGAACGCCGTTGCCGAATGGCTCGACTTCCGCAGGGACTGGCGTTCCGTCGAGGGTTGCACGCTCGAAGGAGAAACCGACGCGCACCTGACTGCCGTGCCGGCCGCGATAGTGCGTCGGGAAGTCGCGGTAGATGCCGTGATTGATCTGGTCGTGCTCGGCGCGGACATTGATCGCTTCAGTGACCTGGAGCGAGCTGTCCTTCTGAATCTGGACGTCGCTGAGATAACGGAGGATTCGCTCGTCGGCCTGAGCGGCGACGGGCGCGAGAAACAGGAACAGCGCGGGAAGAGCGCGCCATGGGCGTCCCATGGGTCAGGCCGCCGGGCGAGCGAACGACACTTTCGGTGCGCTTTGGATGTTCTGGTCCTCATCCTGATAGAAGGGCTCCTCGGTGAACCCCATCGGGCGCGCGATCAGCACCGGCGGAAAACTCTGAATGGTTGAATTGAGGTCGCGAACGGTGGCGTTGTAATAGCGCCGCGCGCCTTGCAGCTCGCCTTCGATATTCGCCAGCTGATCCTGCAGCTGAAGGAAGTTCGTGTTGGCCTTGAGCTCGGGATAAGCCTCTGCGACTGCGAAGAGCCGACCAAGCAGTCCCGTCATTTGCGCGTCGGCCTGTGCCGTAGCTTGTACGCTTCCGGCGTTAAGCGCCTTGGAACGGTTCTCGCTAACTTCCTCGAACACTTCGCGCTCATGCGTGGCATAGCCTTGAACCGCCTCGACGAGATTGGGGATGAGGTCGGCGCGCCGCCGCAACTGAACGGTGATTCCGCTAAAACCCTCTTTCACCAGCGCACGCAGCCGCACCAACCGGTTGTAGACGGCGATAAGGTAGAGCAGCAGCAAAGCGACCGCCGCGAGAATGATCCAGCCCGCAATGCCCATGAACGCCCCCGATTTCTTTGAGGGCGGAACATAGGGCTGATTGATTCAGCCGCAAAGCCGTCATTGCGAGCGAATCCATTGCGGATGTTTGCTTCAGGAAAACAAGCTTATTCCTGCGAGCGCGGATCCAAGCACGATCACGGGCACGCTGAGCTTTGATCTCCAGAGATACAGCACTGCCAAAGCGGTCGCGAAGATTAGTGTGGCAGAAGGAAGCTGCGGCACAGAACCGGCCACATTCAATCCGAGCTGGACTGCGGTTATTACGATGAGGCCCACAACTCCGGCAGCTACCCCCTCTAAGAAACGGTGCAAGCGTTCATCTTCAACGACCCGCTCGAGCCGGTCGTAAAATACTAAGGCGAAAGCGAATGCAGGTAGGAAAATCCCCGCCGTCAACGCGAGCGCCCCGATCAAACCGCCAGCGAGATAGCCTACGAAGGTCGCGAAGATGATCAGGGGCGCGGGAATGATTCCGGAGAGGGCCAGGCTGTCGAGGAACTGCCCGTCAGTGGCCCAGCCACGACCCACGGCATCACCCCTTACAAATGGTATCGCGGTGTAGGCGCCACCGAACGTGAGGAGCCCCGCCTTAAGTCCAGACAGGAACAAGGTCAGCGAGCTGACAGCGCCCTGCGACATGAGTGCCGGCGAATGGCTTGGAACGTGCGAGCCTACCAATGTTGGCAGTCCGCCGGTCAGAACAGCGATGATCAGGGCGAGCATCACGATCACGGCGGCAATCACGTAGCGCCTTGCAACGACAGCAGCGTATACGAAGCCTCCCGCTGGCAGAGTAATCCAGAAACTAACGCCAGTCGCAGCGGCGGCCGAGCTGATTAAGGCGACGGCCCACAGCCATCGATCGCCAAGTGCATGGTCGGCGATGCGGTGCACGGCTCGGACGATTAGGGCGATGACGCCTATTTGAACGCCAAGCAGAGTTGCGGCGATTACCGGCTGGTGAAGGTCCAATCGCCGGTAAACCCAGGCAATGGCGAGGATAAGCACCAGGCCCGGCAACATGAATCCCAGACCGGCAAGGAGGCCACCTGATCGCCCTCGTTTCATCATGCCAAAGTGCACACAGAGCTCGTGCGCCTCCGGGCCCGGCAGAACTTGATAAATAGCGAGCAGCCGATTGAAGCGCGTCGGCTCGATCCACCGTTCTTCTTCCACCAACTCGCGCTTGATCATCGCAATCTGCGCGACCGGCCCACCCCAGGCGAGGAACCCGAAGCGTAAAAAACGCCCGAAGATTGCCAATAGGGTGGGCCGCTCGGCGTTACCGGCCATTACTCGCCGACCAACTCCTTAGTTGCTGCCTTCGTCCGTGCGCGAGGCTTGTGCGAAACCCAGTCATGGGTCTCGTCGGTCGCGTCACGGCACCAGCGATAGAAGGCATCGTAGAGGACCATCCCAGCCTCAAGCTGCTCCAAATCGTCAGGATACATCCGCGAAAGGCCCAAGGATGCCGCCAGCAGTCCCGCGGCCTGTGGAGCGATTTCCGGATGTGCCGTGTCGGCACCTCTGACGATCACTGCGAGCCGCTCCAGCGCCTCAAAGCCCTGGAGTCCGAGTTCCTCCAACATCGTGTCGAACGTGCACTGTTCACCCCGATGGCTCCAAAACACGCCTTCGACATCGAATGGGGCGGCGTTGAACCGCGCGGCCACCCCGGCCACGTCGGAAGGGGTGACAAACAAAAAGACTGCCGAAGGGTCGACGAATCTGCGAATGAGCCACGGGCAGGCAATCCTGTCGACCTTAGGTCTTCCCCTCGTAACCCAGACAGTACGACCCTCAAGGTTTCTTGGTGGCAGCAGATTTTCGTTGAGAACCGGCAGCCCTGCATGGGCCCAGCCGGCAAATCCGCCTTCTAGGATTTCGGCGTCAACGCCTTGATGTCGCAGCCATGCCGCGACCCCAGCGCTCACTGAGCCACCATGCACACAAACAACTATCACTTTGTCGGCGGCCACGTCGGTTCCCCACGTCGCAACCTCATCAGCTACTCGCCTAGTCGACGCAGGAATCAAACCGCTACCCTCGAGCCCGACGTCAAAGATCGCAGGGCAGTTGGATGTCCCGATAAGACGAAAGAGTTTGTCGGGAGAAATGCTATTCAAGGCAGGCATAAAGCGTCCCCTTTTTTAGCCAGGACGCGATGCTTCAGCCTTTCGCCTCATGGGGTGATCGCGGTCCCCATAGGAGTTCTTAAACGCCACTCTCTCACGGGTGTCAACGCTGCGGGACTCACGCTTATATGTCCGCTTTGCCTCTTGCAGTGAGGGGAAAACGTTCAGAAAGCGCTCAACCCCGTGATCGCCCGGCCCATGATCAGCGCATGGACGTCGTGCGTTCCCTCATAGGTGTTTACGGTCTCGAGGTTCGCGGCGTGGCGCATCACCTGGAACTCCGCCGAAATGCCGTTGCCGCCATGCATGTCGCGGGCAATTCGCGCGATTTCGAGCGCCTTCCCGCAATTGTTCCGCTTGATGAGGCTGATCGTCTCAGGAATGAGCTCGCCGGCTTCAAGTCGGCGCCCAACGCGGAGCGATGCCTGCAAGCCCAGCGTGATCTCCGTCGCCATGTTGGCGAGCTTGAGCTGCACGAGCTGGTTCGAGGCGAGGGGGCGCCCGAACTGCTTGCGGTCCAGCGTATATTGTCGCGCCGCGTGATAGCAGGCCTCGGCCGCACCCATCGATCCCCAGCTGATGCCATATCGTGCCCGGTTGAGGCAGCCGAATGGGCCTTTCAAGCCCTCGACATTTGGCAGGAGCGCGTCCTCGCCAACCTCAACCCCGTCCATCACGATCTCACCGGTGATCGAGGCGCGAAGCGACAGCTTTTCCTTGATTTTGGGAGCGGTCAGGCCGGCAGCGTCCTTATCCAGCACAAATCCGCGAATCTTGCCGTCATGCGCGTCCGACTTCGCCCAAACGACAAAAACGTCGGCGATCGGCGAGTTAGTGATCCACATCTTGGTGCCGGAGAGCAGGTAGCCGTCCTGGACCTTTTGTGCGCGAGTGCGCATGCCGCCGGGATCGGAGCCGGCATCCGGCTCGGTAAGTCCGAAGCATCCGACGATCTCGCCGGTCGCCAGGCGCGGTAGATATTTCTGGCGCTGCTCCTCCGATCCGTAAGCGTAGATCGGATACATCACGAGACTGGACTGGACGGACATGGCCGAGCGGTAACCGCTGTCGACGCGCTCGACGGCGCGCGCGATGAGGCCGTAGCTCACATAGCCAAGCCCGGCACCGCCATATTCGGGAGGGATGGTCGCGCCGAGTAGCCCAAGCGCGCCCATTTCGCTCATGATGTCACGATCGAACCGCTCTTCAAGATAGGCGCTGGTCACGCGTGGGAGGAGCTTCTCCTGCGCATAAGCTTCGGCTGTGTCGCGGACGAGCCGCTCCTCGTCGCTCAGCTGATGATTGAGATCGAACGGATCCTGCCAATCGAAGGGCAGGAGCTGCGGTTCATGATGGCCTGGCACGTCCGCGATGCGTGAAGTCGCCAACTTGAGGGTCCTCGCGATGTTTTGAAAAGTCGCGGGCTCCTTAGACTTGTTACTTCGACTTTGCCACCTCCGTTCCTCCGGAACCGCCGAAGCTCTGCTTCAAGGTTAGGCCGACACTGATGTGCCGGTCGCGATGGCGGAATTCGTCGAAGATGAACTCGGGGGTCGCGCGGTTCGGCCGGAACAGCAGGCGGTCACGGTTGCCGCTGGTCTCCACTGCATTGTCGAGGTCGAGAGTCAGCGAAGTCCGTGGATTGAACCGGTATTCGACGAAGGCGGTGCCGTATGGTCCGCCGTTGAAGTTGCTGTCGAACTCGTCGGTGCGAAAGAAGGTGAAGCGGTCGCGGTCGCCGAGAACGAATCCGTATGAGAAGCGCCCGATGTCGCGGCGCACGTCCACTTCCCATTGCCAATCGGGAAAGAAGCCGCTGAAGTTGCGCATCCGACCGTCAATCGGGTCCTTCACCCGCGTACGCTGGATCGTGCCGGTGAACTTGACGCGGAGGCCCTTCCACAACCGGTTAAGCGGCGCATCCAGCGTTAGTGAAGCGAAGGCCCGCTTGCCGGTCCCTATGTTTCCGGGAGCGTCGAGGCAGACATCAACATCATCCTCGTCACAGATCAGGATCCGATCCTGGAGCTTGCTGATGAGATCGTATCCGAGGTCGAGCTTGAATAGACCCTCGCCGAACAGCGGGTGTTCCGCTGTGATCCGCGCCTCCCACGTACGCTGCGGCTCCAGATTTTCGTTACCGCCATTGACGCGCTGGGCGGAGAGGTCGGCGATGCTGACGAAGTCGTAGAAGTCGAGCTGCGCAACGGTGCGCTTGATCGAAGCCTGGGTGTGCCACCCCCCGCCGGGCTTCCAGTCGACCGAGAGGTTCGGCTTCAGAAACTTGAGCGTTCTGGCCGCCTCAGTATCGCCAGTCACGGTGAGTTTCGAAAATTCGTAATTGACACCGCCGTCGACGCGAAGGGCAGGGGAGAGCGTCTTCCCGACGCTCACATAAAGCTCGCCGCGCTTCTCCTTGACGAACGCATCGTCGAGCGGAAGGTCTATCCGAACGCGCTCGCCATTCTCATCGATTTCGAAGAACTCGAGACCGTAATCCAGCGTGTTGTACGATGCTTCGGCGCCGGCCTCGAACGACAAGCCGGCAAGATTTGAGCGAGTCCAGCTCAAGCGTCCGATCGTTTCGTTGCGTCGAGCTTCGACCGTCTGCTCGAATCCGCCATCGACGATTCCGCCCTCATCGATGAGTCCGTTGCGCTGCAGGTAATTGTCGAAATCGTCGCGCTTGC
>JBKPLG010000073.1:0-10698 GCA_046731515.1 Pseudomonadota bacterium
GCCTATGCCGGCCGACGACGCTGCGGAACTGCTGGAAATGCGCGGCCGCTCCGGAAATCAAACATTACCCGACGTCATCAACGGCTAGTCGATACGTCCGCCGATTAACCATCTGTCCCGCCACGGGACGGGTGCGACCGATCAACCCCGCTGCCAGTTGAGAACATGGTAAAAATCGCGTTAAGGATTTGCCATGTTGTTCGCTCGACCAGCATTCGCGGCCGACCCACGTTCATTCGGACGTGCCCGCGCGCGGGCCTTGGAGCCGCGCTCAACGTGGACCAGCGTTAGCGCCGATCTAAAATTGTTTACGATGACGTTCATCGGCGGCTTTCTCTTCGTTTCCATATTCATTGGGTGAAGGGCTTCGGCCGCTTTTCCGGATTGGGCCGTGGGAGTAGAACCCGCGTTCCCGTCTTCGACAGAGGAGAAGCAGCATGACCGCGTTCAACGCCGTGCGTTTTCGGGTGAAACCCGGCAGGGATCAAGAATTCCTCGACGCTCATCAGCGGGTCGATCGGGACTGGCCTGGTCTCGAACGAGTCAATCTGATCAAGACCGGAGAGCATGATTACTGCATCATCGGCGAATGGAGCGATATGGATAGCCTGGCCGCGGCCCGGCCCAACATGCTCGCTACGCTCGACACGTTCCGCGATACGCTCGATGATTTTGGAGGGGACCTTGGTGTCACGGATCCGGTATCAGGTCCGGTCGTGCTTGAGCTGAAGTAAGCTCAATCGCAGGCGAGGTGCAGCTTCCAGCCGAGCCAGGCCGAGATCAGGCACATCGCCGCGACCAATAGTAATTGTCCGACGGGGCCAACTCCAAGGCTGCTGAGAGCGAAGGCGATCAGCGAGCCGATGACCATCGCACCGGAATTCACGATATTGTTTGCGGCGACCGTGCGCGCGGTTTCGGTTTTGGGCACCGTCGTCGTCAAAAAGGCATAAAGCGGCACCACGAACATTCCGCCGGTAATGGCGACTCCAAGAAGCGTCAGGATCATCAGCCCGGCCATGGGCTGAAAGATGAAATTGCCAAGCGTCACCAGCGTGTCGCTATGCCTGTCCCAGGTCAGGGAAACGAAGTGCAGGAGCAATACGAAGCCGCCCATCGTGATTACGGATGCTGGCGCGAACCGCGCCGAGACTTCGCTCTTCAAGAGGCGATTGATCAGTACCGAGCCGATCGCGATCCCGATGGAAAAAACAGCGATGAACAGGCTCGCAACACGTTCGTCTGCTCCGAGCACGTTCTTCACCAGCGGCGGGAAGATGATGATAAGGACCGCCCCGATAGTCCAAAAGAAGCTGATCGAGCAGATCGCGAGGAACAGTCGCGGGATGTGCATCGTCCCGTTCACCAGCGCGACTGACGCTCGGATAATGTGTCGGTCGAAGGGAATCCGCTCGGCGGCGGGCGGGGCGGCGGGCACTTGGCGGCCGGCCAGAAAACCGACCATGGCGATTCCAATTGTCGCCGCGGCGGCTACGGATGGGCTCGAAGAGAGCACTCCCGCCAAGATCGTGCCGCCGAGAATGGCGAGATAGGTTCCGGCCTCGACCAGCCCGGTTCCGCCGAGCACTTCGTCCTTGCCCAGGTGTTGGGGGAGGATCGCATATTTAATCGGACCGAAAAATGTCGAGTGCACGCCCATCAGGCCAACGGCGGCGAGCATCAGCGGGATGTTGGCGAGCATGATTCCCGCGCCGCCAAGGATCATGATTCCGATCTCAGCGAGCTTGATGATTCGGATCAGCCGCGCCTTGTCATGATCATCCGCTAGCTGCCCCGAAAGCGCCGAGAAGAGGAAGAAGGGGAGGATGAAGAGCCCTTGGGCGATTGCGCTGAACTGAAACTCCTTCGCCGGGTTGGAATAGAGCTGATAGGTCACGAACAAGACGACTGCCTGCTTGAACAGACTGTCGTTGAACGCTCCGAGGAACTGCGTCGTGAACAGGGGCAGGAATCGCCGCGCGCGCAGCAAATGAGTGACGTTCTGAATCAAAGCTGGGGCGCGCTGACTGCCATGGACGTTGGGCAACCCGCATAGCCAGCTTTCTTGAAGCCGCCAAACCCTATAACTCTTCCGTTCGGGAATGATGCTTTCGCTGCCTAACCTCCTGACCCTCTCGCGAATCCTTGCGGTGCCGATCCTTGTGTTCCTTTTGTGGAAACCGGCGCCTTGGGATTATGCCATTACCTTCGTGCTCTACTGCGTCGTCGGCATCACCGATTATTTCGACGGTTATCTCGCCCGCGCGCATGGGCAGATTTCAAAACTCGGTCAGTTCCTCGATCCGATCGCGGACAAGATCATGGTGGCCGCCGTCATCGTCATGCTGATGGCGTCGCGAAAAGCGGATGGGGATGTGCCAATCATTCAGGACTTGAACGTCATCCCCGCGCTCATAATCCTGCTCCGAGAAATCATTGTCTCGGGGCTTCGCGAATTCCTGGCCAGCCTGCAAATATCCGTTCCGGTCAGCGCTCTCGCTAAATGGAAGACGACCTTTCAGCTGGTCGCTTTGGGAGCCCTGATCCTCGGCGGGGCATTGCCGGCCCAGCCGTGGGTTCACTGGGTGGGAGTGTTTAGCCTCTGGGCTGCCGCGGCGCTGACTCTCGTGACCGGCTACGATTATCTGCGAACGGGCCTCAAGCACATGGAATGAATGCAGTCGCGGCCGTATTCGATCAGGAAGCCAGGGGCTGATCGATGTCCGCAAGCGTCGGACAAGCCGTCTCGTCGTCATTTGCGTCGCACCGAACCACCCAGCTCCGGAGTTCGTCCCGGACGGTCTTCAGTTCGGCGATGCGCGTTTCGACGCTGCGCAGCTTGTCCCACATCAGTCTGCGCGTGGCCTGACACGACGGCCGTTCCTGGAGTCGGATCAGTGAGGCGACGTCGGCCAGCGTAAAGCCGGCGGCTTTCGCACGGTGGATGAATTGAAGGCGTGCCAAATGGCTGTCCGTGTAGCGGCGGATGCTACCATATGGCCGGGGTGGCTGACGAAGCAGTCCCTTTCGTTCGTAGTAGCGAATCGTCTCAACGTGGACTTTAGCCAGCTTCGACAGAACCCCGATTGAATAGCTCATCGCCATACGTTGACCCCGTAGTTCGGTACGGAGGTAACGATGAGCTCCAGTCGGGGTCAACCAGTCGGGCAAAGGATAAAGGTGTGGATCTGAAGGCGTTTGGAGCGGCAGGCGGAGCAGTCGGCCTGGGAGGGTTTGCCGCGGCTCTAGCCGCTTGTTGCGGCGCGCCTTGGGCTGTTGCGATATTCGGCGTGTCCGGTGCTGTCGTCCTCGCTCGTCTGGCTTTCCTTCAACCCTACGTCCTGGCCGCCATGGTCCTGCTGCTCGGCGCGGCCTTCTGGTTCGTCTATCGCAGACCGGCCGCGCTTCAAGGCGGAACGTGCGATCCGATCGCACGCCGGCGGCTTCGCTGGATTGTGTGGGCAGGAGCTGTCGTCACGACGGTCCTCGCCGTCGCCGCGCTATTCCCCAAAATTTTCGTTTGAAGGACTCACTCGTGCGCCATCGCCAGACCAAGGCCCTGTTTGTTTTCCTCGCCGCACTTGTGACGCTCTCAGGCTGCGGCCTGCTGCCAACAACATCGGAGCAACAGCCCATCCCCACTCAAATCCTAGGCGAGCAGAGTGACGCTCTAAAGACGCAGTTCAATGCCGATCGAGGGAAGGTGCGTCTGTTATTCATTATGGACCCGAATTGCGGGACATGCCTGAAGGGTCTCGCGGACATCGATAACGACTTGCTGGCGACTCTTCCGGCACAAGCGGCCGTATACGTGGTCCACCTGCCGGTCGTCGGTGGAACGCCGAAACATATTCCGGGGGCCGCCAGCCTCGTCGAAAAGGTGAAGGCGCATCATTACTGGGACCCGAAAGGGACGGTGGGCAAGCAGTTTAGCAATGTCCTTGCCCTTCGATCGAAAGGGAAGCCGACGTTAGCGTGGGATGTATGGCTCGCATATGGACCGGACGCGGCGTGGGATAATGGGCCGCCGAAGCCGCAAATCGCCATGCATCAACTGTCGGACCTCGATCCCAATCCCATTTCCTTTCTGAATAGCGAGGAGTTCGCGAGCAGAGTGAAGGACCTGGCGGCGGAATCCCCGGAGTAGAGACCGATGACGACGGCCGATCCCTTGTTCGAAAGCGAGCTGATTTGTCCGCAGTGCGAGCATCGGCAAAGCGCGGTCATGCCGACTGATGCCTGCATCTATTTCTTCGATTGCGCAGGCTGCGGCGCGATCCTGCTCCCGAAGCCCGGCGATTGTTGCGTCTTCTGTTCGTACGGAACGATGCCATGTCCGCCGGTACAACGTGGAGATGACGGATTTTCCGTGTCGTGCAGCCGGTGAACGCACTAATTCCTCCCGCATTCCCGCGAGCCCGAATTCCAGCGCGTGAACTCACGACTTCGCTCGTCGCTCAGCGCGCTGTCGAAACTATAATTCGTTGCGAGAGCCGCTGGCGCGATTACTCGAAGCTGAGCGATGAAGCCGCCGTCGCGCTTGCCGTCATTTTGCGCCTCTACGCGGATGACGGTGAGGCTCCGTCCCGACACCGTATCGCCGATAATCTTGGCGTCGCGGCTGAAACCTTGGACCGATATCTTGCCGAACTGGTCTCCCAGGATCTGGTGGTCCTTGGCGGCTCGGGGGAACCGATCGGCGCTTACCCCTTTGTCAACCGCCCGACAGGTCATGAGGTACATTTTCCTTCAACCGGGCGAAGTGCGCGAGCGATGTGTGCAGTCGACGCGCTCGGCGCCGGAGCAATGGTCAACAAAAATACCGAAGTTCATTCCTGCTGTGCTTGGTGCCGCGCTCCGATTTCAATCCTGACTACGGATCGTGGGAAGCGCATCGCTACGTCAAGCCCGGAGGGCGCAGTCGTTCAGATAAAGAAGATAGACGCCTGTGACATCGCGGCGGATACCTTGTGCCGCGGCATCCTTTTCTATTGCTCAGACTTACATGCGCAATCTGCGCGCGACTCCGCATTTAACGATATGGATCATCTGAACGTCGTCGAAGCTTTGGAGGTCGGTCGAGCGCTGTTCGAACAGCGCGCCCTGTTCAACTGCGAAAGTCCTACGTCACGCGAGCCGCCACTCGACCGGCACTGTGGCGCATGATGGGCCGCCATCGCTGCCTTTTCCGCGCATTCTTACCTCCAACCATTGGCCTTGGCTAAGCGACTTTTCGACCATCGCTGGCGGGAGGTCTTCGAGCATGATTTTCGCTCGACGCTCCCAGCAGGACTCGTGCTGGCCTGCCAGTCGACCCCATGCCACGTAGATGTAGCGTTTGCCCGCAGCCGTTCGAACGAACTCGCCTGAATATCGTCCCTCGGACGCCGGACCATTGAGGCGCACAGGAAGGTCAAATGACACGTCCGCGCCGCTTGAAATGCGTGCCTCGACTGGCCGCGAGTGCTTGTCCTGCAGACTCACCATCACACCAAGAGGCGGATCCGTGACAATTATCCGCAGCCTGAGTTCACTGGGCGGCATCGGACTTTTTCTTGCGGACTTGCTGCACTCAGTGGTCTTTTTGAAGTGCATTCGCTGTCAGATTTGTCGATTTTGTCGAATTGATCGATTTTCCAATTCTCACTGACGAACTTTAGTCGTTTCTGCCCGTTGTCGGTCGAGCCTAGGCAGGCTCGAACAACTTAGAGGGAAGCAGGACACATGGACGCAAAGACGGGCGAATCGATGGGATGCCCGGTGGACAAGCCGACGACTGTGCGCTCGTTGCTTGGCCGTCAGAACCGCGACTGGTGGCCGGAATCGCTGCCGATCGACATCCTTCACGTGGGTAACGTCTCGCCCGACCCCATGGGCGAGGACTTCGATTATGCCCAAGCGTTCAAGTCGCTCGATTATCAGGCGCTCAAGCGCGATCTTACTGCGCTGATGACTGACAGCCAGCCATGGTGGCCGGCCGACTACGGGCACTACGGCCCATTCATGATCCGCATGGCCTGGCATGCCGCCGGTACTTACCGCACCGCCGACGGGCGCGGCGGCGCCAACTCGGGCAATCAGCGCTTCGCTCCGCTGAACAGCTGGCCGGACAACGGCAACCTCGACAAGGCGCGCCGGCTGCTGTGGCCGATCAAGCAGAAGTACGGGAAGTCGATCAGCTGGGCGGACCTGTTCATCCTCGCCGGCAATGTGGCCATCGAATCGATGGGCGGGCCGATTTTCGGCTTCGGTGGCGGACGTCCCGACATCTACGAGCCTGAGCGCGACGTCTATTGGGGCGCGGAGGAAAAATGGGTCAGCGAAGGCGCCGAGACGCGCATCCAACCCGACCGCGAGATGGAGCTGGAGCATCCGCTGGCGGCGATCCAGATGGGCCTCATCTACGTCAATCCTGAAGGTCCTGGCGGCAATCCCGACCCGCTGCAGTCCGCGCGCGACATCAAGATCACCTTCGAGCGCATGGCGATGAACCATGAGGAAACAGTTGCTCTGACCGCCGGTGGCCACACTTTCGGTAAGGCGCACGGTGCGGGCGACCCGAGCCTGGTCGACACCGCTCCTGAGGGCGCCGACATTGCGCTTCAGGGCCTGGGCTGGGCGAGTTCGTTCGAGAGCGGCGTTGGCGAGCACACGATCACTAGTGGCATCGAGGGATCGTGGGTGAACACGCCGACGCAATGGTCGGAGAATTATTTCCGCCTGCTGCTCGACTATGAATATGAACTGGTGAAGTCGCCGGCCGGTGCACAGCAGTGGCAGCCGATCGACCAGAAGCCGGAAGACATGGCTCCCGCAGCGCACGATCCGTCAAAGCGTGTGCCGACGATGATGACAACGGCGGACATGGCGCTTCGCGAGGATCCGGAATTCCGCAAGATTTCGGAGAGGTTCCGCAACGACCACGAAGCGTTCAAGGACGCTTTCGCGCGCGCCTGGTTCAAGCTGACCCACCGCGATATGGGCCCGAAGATCCGTTACCTAGGTCCGGAAGTCCCGTCAGAAGACCTGATCTGGCAGGATCCGGTTCCGGCTGGCAGCAAGCCGTCCGACGCCGCTGTTGCGACGTTTAGGGACAAGATTCTCAGCGCCGGCTTCAGCGTCGGTCAGCTGGTCAAGACGGCCTGGGCCTCGGCCTCGACATATCGCAAGACCGACCATCGGGGCGGCGCCAACGGCGCGCGCATCCGGCTTGCCCCACAAAAGGATTGGGCGGTCAACGAGCCGGAGGAACTCGGCCAGATTTTGGCGAAGATCGACGAGTTGCGCGACGGCCTATCGATGGCCGACGCCATTGTTCTCGCCGGCACCGCAGCGGTCGAAAAGGCGGCCAAGGACGCCGGCTACAACATCGGAGTTCCGTTCACCGGTGGCCGGGGCGATGCGACCCAGGAATGGACCGACGTCGAGAGCTTCGACGTGATGGAGCCGGCGGCCGATGGCTTCCGCAACTATCTCAAGACCAAACATTCGGTCCGAACCGAGGAACTGCTCATCGACCGGTCTTCGTTGCTCGGACTGTCGGGGCCGGAGATGACTGTTCTGCTCGGCGGTCTCCGCGTCCTCGGCGCCAATCATAAGGACGAGCCGCATGGAGTCTTCACGAAGCGCAAGGGCCAGCTGACCAACGATTTCTTCGTCAACCTGCTCGACAACGACACCTTCTGGACGGTGGTCGACGACAGTGGCGATGAGGAATTCATCGGCAACGAGCTCGGCGGAGAGCGGGACAGATGGCGCGCGACCCGGACCGACCTCATCTTCGGCTCCAACAGCCAGCTTCGCGCAATCGCCGAAGTCTATGCCGAGAAGGGCAATGAAGAGAAGTTCGTCCGCGACTTCATCAAGGCTTGGACCAAGGTAATGAACGCCGACCGGTTTGATCTTTCGCGGAATGGTACCCAGGACATGGCCTCGGAGCGGCAGTTCGAACTGGCCGAATGATCCAGGCCTCGGCCGCCGCGGCGCTTTTCTCCCCATCCCCCGAGCGCCGCGGCGTTGCCGGAATCTATGCTAAGGAGGCGGAACGAGCCGTTGGGGCGACGGCTTCCAGATCGGGGATCAGTTCTTGCATGATCCGCCGAAGGGCCTCGGCCAAAAGTTGGAACTCATGCTCGCGAGGACTCGAGCGACGCCAGATGAGGGCGATCCTGCGAAAGCCGTGATTGGAACGGAGCGGCTTCGCGTCCACGTCGGTGCCTTCGAGGATTCCCGCCTCAATCGCCATCGAGGGGATGAAGGTCAGACCCAGCCCGTTGTCGACCATTTGAACGAGCGTGTGGAGCGAGGTGCCCATCATCGCGGCGTGGGCTCGCAGTTCGGGACGGTTGCAGGCGGAAAGCGCGTGATCCTTTAGGCAGTGCCCATCTTCCAATAGCAACATCCGCGTCTCATCGATGGCATCCACCTCCACCATCGCCCCGCTTGGCGCTTCCCCTCGTGGAAACGCAACGAACAGACGATCGTCGAATAGGGCAGTAGAATCGACATCGCCGCAGCTGAAGGGCAAAGCGAGCAATACGCAATCGAGCTGACCGCGATGCAGCGCCTCGCACGCCGCCTGGCTCGTTTCCTCCCGCAAATAGAGCTTCAACTGAGGCCATTCGCTGCGGAGGCGTGGAAGCATGGCTGGCAAAAGGAACGGCGCGATCGTGGGAATGACACCCAACCTCAGCTCGCCGTGGAGCGGCTTTCCTTCCGCGCGAGTCATTTCTGCGAGACCCTCGACTTCGCGCAGGACCCGCAATGCCTTGTCGGTGATCTTTTCCCCGAGTGCAGTGAACCGCACCACCCGGCGAGTGCGCTCAACCAAAGTCACGCCGAGCAGCGTCTCCAGCTCGCGGAGACCCGCGGACAGGGTCGATTGCGTGACGTAACAGGCTTCCGCCGCTTTGCCGAAATGACCGTGCTGGCGAAGTGCGACCAGATATTGGAGCTGCTTGATGGTCGGAAGGTGAACGGTCATTGGCTAACTCGATCAATTCGACGCATATAATCGACGCAATCGCATAACGCCAGAGGAGCGAGGGCTCCGCAAATGGATTGCTGTACGATGCTTCAGCTGAGCGCGCGGTACAGTCCGTAACAGCTGGTTAACGTCAGGAGTGCGCCGACGAATGTCAGCAGGCGATCCGGGTTCACGCGCTTTGCAACCCAGGCTCCGAACGGCGCCGCGAGCACTCCGCCGAGCAGAAGCCCGAGGGTCGCGAAGGTGAAAGCCTTCCAACCGAGGGTCGCGAGGAAAGTCGCCGAGATAGTTACGGTGAGGAAGAACTCCGCTGTGTTGACGGTTCCGATCGTTTTGCGCGGATTGCTGCCTTGGACGAGGAGGTTCGATGTGACGATCCCGCCCCAACCGCCTCCGCCCGCAGCGTCGAGGAAACCGCCGACCAAGCCGAGCGGCGAAACCACTCTCGGCCGCCGCTCCGTATGGCGGTGCATAATCCCACGATAGAAGAGGTAGACGCCGAGCGCCGTGAGGTAAGCGAGAACGAATGGCTTGGCTGTCGTGGCGTCGATTCGCGTCAGCACATAGGCGCCGAGGACTCCACCAACTACACCCGGAACCGCAAGGCGAACGAAGAGGCGCCAGTCGACATTGCGGTGGGCGACATGGCTGATCCCCGAGACTGCAGTCGTGAAAGTCTCGGCGGTGTGAACTCCGGCCGAAGCGGCGGCGGGCGGGACGCCCATGCTGATCAGCAGAGTGCTGGAGATTTGCCCAAAGGCCATGCCCAGCGCGCCATCGATCAGCTGCGCGGCGAAGCCGATCAGCATGAAGGGGATGAGGACCGATGGATCGGCCAGGATCGACGGAAAAATACTCTACTCCCCTGTTTGCGCCGGGTTTGCCGAACCTGCGGCGGCGGGGCAAGAGGCTGAAACGCGTCAAGAGACATAACGGAACGTAACGAGGCTTAAACCGTTGCGGCGTCGGTCACACGCGTCCCTCCTTTGTCCCCGACCTGGGGAGCGTGGCTGAGTGCAAGCGCCCGGTGAAATCCCCCCGCCGGGCGCTTTTCATTTTTTATTTACTCGACTCGTGTTAATTTGCGTCAGGGACTCGCCGTAACCCTACCCCCCATCGTTGCAAAACGGCGGCGGGTCCTCATTGCTCTGAAAGGCGGTTCAGCTCGGGGCTGGGCCGCCTTTCATTTGCCTGACCAATGCTAGTACCGGCGGCCCCAATAGGCTGTGCGGTCGATCCGAACGTTGTAGACGTAGCCGCGGTTGTCGACATCGCAGCGGAAGCTAAGATCGGACTGTCCGCTGTAGCCCGGATTCCAAGGCTGGATCCTGTAGAGGCCGGTATCGAGCAGACCGCGAACCCGGACGCGGCCGGACGAGCGGCGCTGAACATCGGTGATCGCCGAAACCCGGATATTGCCGTTGTAGTCTTGGTACGGCCGCCGAAAATTCGGGTTGTAATAGGGCCGATACTGGTTTTCCGCTTGGTTGACCGCTGCGAACGTGCATTGACGGATCGCGTACCGGTCGCCGACGCCCCAGCGGTTACCAATGAGGGAATCGATGACTCCGCCGAGCACGTTGTTCTGGCCATAACCGTACTGCTGGTTCGGATAGGCGGGATAGCCCTGCTGCTGGTTGGGATAGGCGGGATAGCCCGGCCGTTCCGGATAGGCGGGATAGCCAGGCTGGCCCGGATAGGGGGGATAGCCC
>JBKPLG010000074.1:0-6457 GCA_046731515.1 Pseudomonadota bacterium
GCAGGTCAATCACATCTTCGCGCTCAGGCGCGAGCTCAGCCGGATGCAGCGGATCCTTGGGCCGATGTACGAAGTCGCCTTGAAGCTCGCCCGCCAAGAGCTGCCCGGCATCGAGCATGACGCCCGCCCCTACTTCCGCGATGTTCAGGACCATGTCCGGCGCATCCAGTCGCGCGTCGACGCGCTGCGCGATGCGCTGTCAGCCGTCTTCCAGCTTAGCCAGTTGATTGAGCAGCAAAGGGTGGGGACGATCACGCGCCAACTGGCGGCCTGGGCGGCGATCCTCGCCGTGCCGACGGCAATCGCCGGCATATACGGCATGAACTTCCAGAACATGCCCGAGCTTCACGAGAGGTACGGTTACTTTGTGGTGATCGGGGTGATCTTGGTCATATGCCTGTGGCTATACGATCGGTTCCGGCGCACCGGATGGCTGTGACTTACTCGCTCGCGCAGGCTTGAATCTTGTCAGCGGGCGGCCTTTCGCGCGCCAGGCGAAACGTCACGAAATAGGATTCTCTGCCGGTCAGCATGCGGAACTGGACCGGTTCCATGCCGAGCGAGGCGAACTCGCACTTGAGCTGCGCCGGTGAGATTCCGTGACGGTTAATCGGACGGTTCGAGTCGACGACAATGACCAGGCCGTCCGGTTTCACGCTGTCGCGCAAGTGCCAAAGGAAGGCATAGGGCGACTGCACCTCGTGGTACATGTGCACCAGGAAGACGCGGTCGAACGACTGCGCCGGAAGCATCGGATTGTCCGGTGTTCCAAGCTTCACGGCGACATTGTCGAGCCGCTCGCGCTGGACGCGATCGCTGAGTGCGTCGCGCACGTCCGGCACGATGTCTTCGGCTAGTACTCGCCCCTTCGACCCAACCATCCGCGCCAGGCGCACCGTATAATAGCCCTCGCCGGCCCCGACGTCGGCTACGGACATGCCAGCCTTCGTTCCCGCCAACGCCATTACTTCTTCCGCCTCGCCCAGGCGGTCGCGCGCATCTTCCGTGGAGAAGGCGTCGTCTACGATCGGGGCGACGTCGCGGTGAGCCTGAGGAAAGCGAGACTCGCTGGGCTGGGCCCGGCAGGAAGCGAGTATCAGAACCGCCGCTAGTGCGGCCGCCCTACTCCACATCCTCGACCTCTACGGTCTCTCCAGTCACCCGCTGCGAGAGGGCCGCCGCCATGAAGCGGTCGAGGTCCCCGTCCAGGACGTCACTGGGGCTGGTCGACGTCACTCCAGTGCGAAGATCTTTGACCAACTGATAGGGTTGCAACACGTAGGAGCGGATCTGGTGGCCCCAGCCGATGTCCGTCTTCGCTGCATTGGCAGCGTTTGCCTCCGCCTCGCGCTTCTGCAGCTCGGCTTCGTACAGGCGCGCCTTTAATTGCTTCATCGCAGAAGCGCGGTTCTTGTGTTGCGAGCGCTCGTTCTGACAGGCGACGACGATACCCGTCGGGATATGCGTGATGCGGACTGCACTATCCGTGGTGTTGACGTGCTGCCCACCGGCGCCGGATGAACGATAGGTGTCGATCCGGAGCTCCTTGTCCTCGACCTGGACGTCGATGTCCTCATCGACCTCGGGATACACCCACACGCTCGAAAAACTGGTGTGGCGCCGGGCGTTCGAATCGTAGGGGCTGATACGAACCAGGCGGTGTACACCGCTCTCCGTCTTCAGGTTGCCATAGGCATTTTCGCCCTTGACGAGCACAGTCGCCGACTTGATCCCGGCTTGCTCGCCGGGGTGATGATCGATCAGCTCGACCTTCATCCCGTGACGTTCGGACCAGCGCGTGTACATGCGCTGGAGCATCTCGGCCCAGTCCTGGCTCTCCGTGCCGCCCGCGCCGGCGTTGATTTCGACATAGGCATTGTTCGCGTCCGCCTCGCCCGCAAGCAGTGCCGCGACTTTATCGCGCTCGGCACGCTCGGCGAGCTCGGCGAGACTGCGGATCCCGTCATCGACGAGCGCTTCGTCGCCTTCGTTTTCGGCGAGTTCGATCAACTCCGTGGTATCAGATAGCTCGCGCTCGATCGCGCGCGTCGCGCCGATCGCCTGCTCCAATCGCTGGCGCTCGCGCATCACCTCCTGCGCCGCTTTGGGATCATTCCACAGCGTCGAGTCCTCGACCTTGGCGTTCAACTCCTGCAGCCGCTTGTTGGCGCGGTCCCAGTCAAGAAACCGGCGCAGCAGCGCCGTCGCGGCGTTGATCTGTTCGATATGGCTCTGCGCTTCGGCGCGCATCGTCAGGAACCTTCGCAATCCAAAGTTAGCGCAGTGCCTATTAGAGGCTGTTCTGCGTTGGCAAGGGCGGCCGGGCCGCGGGAGCGGTTTGGACGGGCGCCGGCCTCACGCCCGAAGCGGCTGCTCGCTGCTGCAGAGCCAGTTGTCGTTGCCGCAGCATCGCCTGCCACTGAGCCTGTTGTTGCTGGGTGTTGTAGGGGTCGCCAACCGCGCTGCGATAAGTGCGCCGCGGCTCGGTTTGCGGCTGGAATGCCTCCCAGATCACCTGAGATTTGGGATCTTCACGGGTTGGGAACACACCAAACACGCGTTTGCCGCTCGCCCGGTCGATGCGGACCCAGCGAATGCCGGCGGGAGCCACGAATGGAACTTTGGTTTGATCCTTGAGCGCCGCCTGCGCCCATTGTTTGAAGATCGGCGCCGCAATCCGGCCACCCTGGGCGGCATGGCCCATAGGTCGGGGCTGGTCGTAACCCAAGTACACTCCGGCAACGATTTCGGGCGTGCCGCCGACGAACCAAACGTTGGTCGGTCCCGATGTCGTTCCAGTCTTGCCGAACATCGGGCGGTCAAGGTCGCGCAGGACGGTCGCCGTACCGCGCTCGATCACGCCTTCCATGATATGCACCATTTGGAAGGCTGCCATCGGCTCGAGCAGCTGCCGCGTGCGGATCGGCGGACGCGGCATCCCCTTCCCGTCCCAATCCGCCGCGTTGCAATTCTCCATGAGCGCACAGCGGTTATCCGAACGGAAGATGACCTTGCCGTTGCGGTCTCCGACATAGTCGATGGTGGTCGGTTTCACCGACCGGCCCTGATTGGCGAGCACCGCATAAGCATTGACGAGCCGGAGGACAGTAGTGTCGCCCGCGCCGAGCGCAATCGACAAATAGTTCGGGAAATCGCCGACCCCGAGCTTCTTCGCGGTATCGATGACTTTCGGCATGCCGGTCTGGGCGGCTGTCCGAACGGTCATAAGGTTGCGAGATTGTTCGACGCCCCAACGCATCGTCTTGGGACCGGAGTAGCGCCGGTCGAAGTTGACGAAGCATTTGTTGCCCAGACCCGCGCCCTGCCACACGCAGAACGGCGCATCGACGATGATCGTCGCCGGTGTCATCCCATTCTCAAGCGCTGTAACGTAGACGATGGGCTTGAATGCAGAACCGGGCTGACGCAGCGCCTGGGTCGCGCGATTGTAGCTTGAACCGATCACGTCGAAACCGCCCTGCATGGCGAGCACTCGGCCCGTCTGCACTTCCTCCGCGACCATTCCGCCGGAGACTTGCGGGACCGAACGCAGGGCATAGCTGTCGGCGCCCATCTGCTTGACGATGATGACCATGCCGGGAGTGAGGAAGTTGAACGCCGTTCCGCCCACACCGCGCTTAGGCATCGAAGCCGCGGACGCCGGCAGACTAGCTGTCGTTCCGTTGGAAAAACCGATCGACGCCTCGCCCCCACTCTTCGACAGCACCACGGCCTTGCGCCAATCAGGGAATCCAGTTCCCACCGGAGCGCGGTCGAGCTGGCCGGCCCAATCCTTGGACAGGTCAACGCTCATCCCGAGGTCGGTCCAACCACGACCACCGTCAAACTTGGCAAGGCCCTCCCGCAGTGCCTGTGCGGCGGCATCCTGTATCATCGGATTCATCGAGCTACGCACCCAAAGACCGCCGGCGTAGAGACTGTTGGGCCCGTTCTTCGCGTCCTCGCCGAATTTGTCCTTCAGCTCGCGGCGGACCTCTTCCATGAAATAGCCGCCCTGCTGACGAAACTTCTCGTTGCTGCCGTAACGGATGGTACCGAGCGGGGTAGTTGCAGCCGCCTTCCACTGGTCCTCGGTGATGTAGCCGTTCCGGTACATTTCGCGCAGCACATAGTTGCGGCGGTCGAGCGCGCGCTGCGTCGCCCGCGTCGGGTCGTAATTGGCAGGAGCCTTCGGAAGCACGGCGAGATAGGCGGCCTCCGGTAGTGTCAACTCATTGACATCCTTATCGAAATAGGCGCGCGCGGCGGCCTGGACGCCATAAGCGTTGCGGCCGAGGAAGATCGAGTTGAGGTAGAGCTCGAGAATCTGCTCCTTGCTCAGCGTCGATTCCAGCCGAAAGGCGAGGATCGCCTCGCGGATCTTCCGCCCGACATTGTAACTGCTGTCCTTGAGCAGATATTTCGCGACCTGCTGGGTAATCGTCGAGCCGCCCTTGGCGCGACCGCCGCCCGTCACGCTTTTCGTCGTGAAATCAGCGACGGCGCCGATGAGCCCGGGAACGTCGATTCCGTGGTGCTGGAAGAATCCCTTGTCCTCGGCCGAGATGAAAGCGTGCACCAAAAGAGGGGGATATTCGTCATAGGCGAGCTCGACGCGCCGCTCGCGAGCGAAGGTCTGGACAGGCGTGCCGTCATAGCCGCGGACGTTTGTCGGCAGCGGCGGCTGGTAAGCCAGCAGCGTTTGAGAGGAAGGGAGCCCGCTAGCAAAATAAATCCAGACGACGGCGAACAAGGTGAATAGCCCCAGCCCCGCCCACATTATGAGGCGGACCCATTTGCGCCGCCACCAGGGATCAACCCATCCGTGCACCCTATTGTTGAAGGCGACGAGGTCGGGAAGCTCCCAGCCCGGGGCGTTCAGACGCTCAAACTTCATTTCGCTCGCGTCTAGCCTGTTCGATCGAAGGCGGGAAGCTGGTTAATGTCGCGAGTGAGTCGCGATGTCAGTCTCGATCGCCTGGGCGAGTGCAAGGACAATCGCGGACCGGTGCTGAGGCGACCGTAAGAGCGCCTCATCGTCGACGTTACTCAGATAGCCTGCTTCGAACAGGACAGCCGGAGCCCCCGAGCGTCGCAGCACGTGGAAGGCGGCGAAGCGGTGCGGATTGGGGCGCAGCTCGAACCTCCCCGCAGATTTGCGCACGAGCCTCGTGGCCAGGTCGGCAGACGCGCTCATTTGGGCGCGGAACGCCAGGTCGGACAGCATCGCCTCGACCGAATCGGAGCCCTTCACCATAGTTGGCCCACCGCCGTTTTCTGCCGCGGCGAAACGCGCAGCTTCCGCGTCGGAAGCGACATCGGACAGGGAATAGACGGTCGCCCCCCGCGCCAACGGATTGGGGGCACTGTCGACGTGAAGTGATACGAACATCCCCGCATTGAGCCGTCGCGCCACCGCCGCGCGGTCTTCGAGAGTCAAATAGCTGTCGTTCTCGCGGGTCATAGCGACCCGCACTCGACCACGCTCGACGAGCTTGTCGCGAAGGTCCCGGGCAAAAGCGAGGGTCAGTTTTTTCTCGGTAAGATCTCCGGAGACGCTCGCGGCGCCGGGGTCGCGTCCGCCGTGACCCGCGTCGATAACGACGATCGGACGTCCACGCGCAGCCGGTGCACCATAGATCCGGTCGTTGACGGCCGTCGGCAAAGCGATGGTGAGGCTTGCCTTCCGGGCCTCGCCGATGGTCGCTGCGCCGTCGCCCGTCGCGGCCGCGCCGCTTCGGCTCGATCCCGCGGCAAGGACGAGCGCGCCGGCAGCGACGATGGAAAGCGTCACTCCTGCAATTGTCCCACCGTCCGGCAGACCGCTCTTCACCAAAGTTACCCAACCCCTTGAAGCCAAAGCAGCTTATCACGCGAAAAAGGTAAAGGGTAAATTATCCACGACTGAAATCGTCGACCGGTGGACCCGCAGTTGCGGTGCAGCACGCCGGATGCTAACCGAAATTGTCTTCGGCATCCGCCGGGGACTTGCCGCGGCCTGTGCGATGGACGCGCGGCTTCACGAGGTTGACGCTTGCATGACGCCACAGAACGCCCTTCGTCCGCTCCCTGCTGAGCCGGCGGGCATGGTTTCTGCGCCAGGACGCAGCTTGGCGCATGCAGCAGACGCACTAATCCTAAATCCTGCCGTCGCCGGCGGCTCCGTTCCGCCAGGCGTGGCCCTAATCATCGCGCGCGACAGCATTTCATCGCTGCCCCCGCGCGCGCGGAGAAATTTCAATGTCCATGCGCATGCTGATCGACGCGCGCCACCCGGAGGAGACCCGGGTCGCGGTCATCAAAGGGAACCGGATCGAGGAGTTTGACTTCGAATCCGCCGAGCACAAACAGCTCAAAGGCAATATCTATCTCGCCAAAGTCACCAGGGTAGAACCGTCGCTTCAGGCCGCGTTCGTCGATTACGGCGGCAATCGGCACGGCTTCTTGGCGTTCAGCG
>JBKPLG010000075.1:0-12362 GCA_046731515.1 Pseudomonadota bacterium
GGGTTCGCCTGAACGTCCGTCGGCGGAGCATCGGTCGGAGGCGGAGCGGGCTGCGCGGTGTCTTGCGCGTAAGCCGGAGTGGCAAGAGCGGCAACGCCGACCAACAACGAGGTCGTGAGCAGACGCTGGCGTAGATTGAGCATGTAAGGACCCCTTGCAAAGGGCGCGCGCAGGGAAACGCCGCCCGTGGTACGTTTCGTACCTTTGTATACAATATCGAGACAGCGCAAGTTGCAAAGGAACGGTCGATAGTTCGACGCGCACCAACTGTGGCAGGAATGCTACATTCGCTTTACAGAGACGAGCGCGATTGAAACGGAGGCCATCGCGTGACAGGCAGCTCGACTGCGCTGAGTGACGTGGACTTATCGACTCGTTAGAGATCGGAGAGCGGCCATTGGCGGCAATCCTTGACGGCTCAATGGGACTTAAGACGCGAAGCCGTGCGGTCCCGAACGCCGCACAGTAAAGACGTTTCGAGACGATCAAGCCACTCAATTCGTGTGCGAACCGAGCTCACGGCATTATCGTGGACCGCATCTTTATACGGTACAAAAACGGAGGCGGCATATGCCTCAAGCTCCTGAAGCTTGCCTTCAAGGGCGCCCCGCGCCTGCTTGATCCAACCAGCTTGCTCCTCCGGAGTTAAGAGGTCGAATGATTGGACCATGGTCCGGAGTGGATCCTCGAGGAGCAGATGGCTAGGCCTGACCTGCTTGATCCAGCGCCGAAGGGCCTCCCGACCGCGGTGGCTGGACTCGAGGCGCTCGCTTCCTCGCGCGTCGCCTGGCACGGGCCGAGATCTGATCAAACCCCGCTCCTTCAGCCGTCGAATCAAAGGATAGATCTTGCCCTTGCTCGTGCCGAAATTGCTGACAGGCGATTCAGCGTAGATTTTCGACAATTGATAGGCCGTTGCGGGTTGGACCCGCACAAGAAGCGCGAGAAACGTCCCTTCATCATCCGTCAGTTGAGTGACAGGTCGCGGCAATCCTGAACCCCCGTCTGCAGCGCATCGCTAAGAACTTGAGAGTGCTTATCAGCGCTCAGCCGAAAGGTGAACTCCATTGGTCGTGCACGCAGGTTTCTTGGGGCGGCGCCGAGCTAAGCTCTAATAGAGACCAGGCTTCAATTTCACCTGCAGGATGTCGGGACTGAGGACCACCAACTCTGGCTTTTTCGGTCGCGGCGGCACCGCCTGCCGCGTTGCCCACGACAGCTTGCCGCTCTCGTGATAGTCCGAAACGGAAGTTTTTGCTTGCATTGGACCCTCGATTGCCGCTCGGAAGAGAATAGGTTCGAACGACGATCGAGGGATTCGCGAAGTCGTGAACGACATTGGAAATTCGGTGAGCGACACCGCGCGCGATGAACGACCGCCGAAAAGCGGTGAACGACGCTTCTCGTCTGCCAAGCCCTTGATGGAGCTGGATACGATTCCCGCTCAGCAGAATTCGATGGCCTCCCGCCAGCTGACTGTCGCGATCATTCTGGTCTTCTGGGTTGTCCTGTTCGCGTCGTTCACGGCCTACGGGCTGCTGATGTGGCCTGAGCGAGAATTACTGATTGTGCCTCGCGCGATCATCTGCATTGGCGGTGCGCTCATTTCCTTCGGGATTGTCGCTGCTCAACAGCGTCTGAGGCGGCACCGCCTGGCAGCTCGGGCTGCCGCCGCCCTCGGCCTCGCAATGATCGGCGCTGCATTGCACGCGCTCGTCAATCACGGGGTGTTTTCCGCATTCCTCGAGGGTTATGGCGATGGCGAGATCTGGAGGAGCCTGTCGGTCCAGTTCCTCGATCGCTGGTGGGTTTTCGTTTCTCTCTCGGCGATCATCCTGGCCCTCTCCTATTCCGCGGACATCCGCGACCGCGAGACTCAGATCCACGAACTACAGTCGCTTGCCCAATCCGCTCAAATCCGCGCTCTTCGCTATCAGCTCAATCCGCATTTCCTGTTCAATGCGCTGAACTCGATCGCCGGACTCATGACTCGTCATCGAGTCGATGAGGCGGAGGCAATGACAGTCAGCCTTGCGGACTTTCTGCGCATCTCGCTCGCACTCGATCCGCAGTCGACCATCCCTCTTGAGAAGGAAGTCCGTCTCCAACGACTCTATCTCGACATTGAGAAAGTACGATTTCCTGAACGTCTCCGGACCCACGTCGACATTGCGCCCCAGGCCGAACAGGCACTCGTGCCCAGTCTGATCACGCAGCCGCTCGTCGAAAATTCGCTCAAATATGCCGTCGCTCGAAGCACCGAGCCGGTTGACCTGCGGATTTCCGCAAGCGTGGCGGACGGTCGCCTAGAGATCCTGATCGAGGACAGCGGAGGCAATGCCGGAGATGGCCCTGCAAGCGGCGCGCATTTGGGCCTGTCCAATGTCGCCGAACGGCTTCGCGCGCATTATGGAAAGGAGGCGCAGATTCAATCGGGACCAAAAGAAGGCGGCGGCTTCTTCAACTTGATCAGATTGCCTCTCGAGAAGGCGTGATGACTCCTCTTCGGGTCGTCAGCGTCGATGATGAGCAGATCGCGTTGGATCGCCTGACGGACCTGCTTGCCCAGATTCCTTCTGTCGAGGTTCTTGGAACGGCAAAAACCGGTGTCGAAGCGCTGGCGCAAATTTCTCGGATGCAGCCTCACCTGGTCTTCCTGGACGTGGAAATGCCGAAGATGGATGGCTTCGACGTGGTCGAAGCCCTTGGACCTCGCCTGGCGAATCGCGCAATGCCGGCACCTCTCTTCTGTTTCGTCACAGCCTACCCCCAATTCGCGACGAATGCGTTCGAAACAGGGGCACTCGATTTCCTGTGCAAGCCCGTCCGCCTGAGTCGCCTCGAACGGACGATCGAGCGTGCCAGAACAGCCCTGAAGGAACGCGAAGCTGCCCGGCGGCTGGAACAGCTTTCGGCGCAGCTTGAAGAGCTGAGAGAAGCTCGCGCAGCGACGCAGGACAAATCCCTTTGGCTGCAGCACCGTGGCGAGGCCGTGCGCTTCACCGCGGCCGATGTGGACTGGATCGAGGCGGACGGCGAATATGTCAAAGTGCATGTGGGTGACCGTGCATTTCTGCTGCGGAGCTCCATCCGGGCGATGGCGGAACAACTCGCCAGCTATGGCTTCACCCAGATCCATCGATCCTCTTTGATCAATGAGGATCGCCTTCAGTCAGTACGCTGGACCCGCACTGGAATGAAGGTCGTCTTGGAATCAGGGATGGAATTGCCGGTCGGCCGAAAATTTCGGAACGAGGTCCGCGCGCTCGTTCACTTGCCGACGCCGGAGGTGGCAGGCTGACCTAGGCGGCGAGATCGATCGGTCTTCGGCGACTAGGCTTTCGCTCCATGAGCAACTCGATAAGCTGGCGATCCGCCTCGGCTTGCGCATCGCCAATGTCCAGAGCTTCACGGGCAAGCGTAACCAAAGAGCCTTCGAAATAGCGGCTGGCAAGCTCGCGAATGGCTCGCTCCTTGACATCGGCAATCGTTATCGCCGGCAGGTAAACGCATTGCTGGCCCCTGCCACGAGCTCCTCGCTCACGCAGGAGAATACCCTTTTTCGTCAGCCGCACGAGCATTGAACGCACCGCCGCATTCGTAATCCTCGGCGACAAACGCATCTCAACATCGATCGCGGTTGACGCTCCGCGCCGGTAAACAATCGTAGCAACTTCGCGCTCACGGTCCGCCAGCGCGCGGACCTGCGGAGGTAGCCATCCGAAGCGGCGACCATTGCGAGCAGCATTCGCGTGCACGTCAACGTTCATCATGCCCCGTTCCAATCGCTTTATCTAGTTCTATTCGTACTATTCGTTCGAACAGGTGGCAAGTAGGCAGGTTGCGTTGTGCCCTGGCGTCGAATCGTCTCGTCGCACTCGGCCCGAATGCGCTACGAAACCGGGCGTTGCACTCACCCAGTTTGAAAACGGAAAAATGCCTCGGGATCCGTGAAGTCAGGGAACAGGAGCCGCAACTGCCGCTTCATCTGCAATAAGCGCGGGCGGCACGATTCCTGAGGCAAGGATCGCGGCAAAAGTATCGCGGGCGACTAACGGCCGATTCTCGGACTCGGCCCGGTGCGAAGCAATCGCGATGAGATTGTCCAGCTGCGCCTTCCCGATAATGTAGCTCGGCCCATAACCGGGCTGGCGGAGGTAAAGCAGTTGTTCGAAGCCGACCAAGCGGCTTGTGGCGTCCGACCAGCCGCGCGGTGTCCACTCGGCGTGGAACCGGCCCGCTTCCGCGAGGTCGATCTCGTTGGCCTGCACCCGCAGCGAAGCCAGGCCCCGCGCCGCGCGGTTGGCGAGCATCACCCACACCAGCTCGCGTCCATGCGGAACGTCGTCGTAAAGCCCAGCCTGCATGACGATCTCTTCCATCGCTGTGGCGAACCCTTCCGAGCGATCGGCGAAGATATTGAATAGAGGAGGCTGATCGCGGATGGGGCTCGGATGCGGCTCATGTCGAAGCCGCGCCAACTCGATCCAGTGAAACTGGTGGCTGATAAGAGGCAGGGGATCGAGCGCTGTCACATGGGTGAAGAAATTGCGGTGCGCGGGCGCGACATAGTTGCCGGTCTGCGCGACAAGCGCGGCACGATAATAAGGCCGATCGACGATGAAGCCGGAATCCACCAACAACGCATAGAGTTTTGCAGTTCGGCCTTCGGCGAAGCGGCGATACGCGGCGGGATCGGTGATTTCCACAATCGGCGGAACGGCTCGGTTTCGCACCTCTTCGAGCCGGAGCGACGCGAGGGAGCGGTCGAGCTCGCGCTGAAGCAGGGTTGCCTGCTGATCGAACGTCCAGGGACTGAGCAGAACGTGCTTTAGATACCAGTCGTAATTTGTCTTGCCTACGCCGGACGGTCCTGTGCGCCGCGGAGCCTCCGCCTTGACCCAGCGGGCGAACTCTTCACTTGCCCGGCGCGCTTCCTGAACCGCTGCCCGAAGTGCGGGAGTTGCGCCTTCCAGAGTGGCTCGGCGCTTTCCGCCAAGGTCGTTCAACATGAGCGTCCCGGCTTCTAGCCCGGCGAGCACCTCGGCCTGTTCGAGGAAGGCGCGGTCGCCATAGGCCCAGAGGTCATGCGACTGGCTGTTGGCGAGGTTCACCTTGGCGTCGGCGAGCATCGCGGGGACGGCAGCAAGCAGCTCCGTCAAACGGGCATCGTCCGCCGCCGACAGCGGGTAAGTGAAGGTGTACAGGTCGATGTTGGGCTCGGCCGAGGGCCCCTCATGTGCTGGGACGTCGCTCATTTCCGCGAATATCGTCTGGTAGAATCCAGGATCGCGAGACCAAGGGCGCAGAACGCGCAGGAAAAAGTCGAGCCCGTTCATCTCGGCTTCGACCAGCCGGTAGTCGCCGAGCTGCGTGGCAGTCCAACCTGTCCGGTCAATTGCTGCGAGCCGCTGGCGGAAGGCTGGGAGGCGCTCGGCCTTTACGGACATTGCAGCGGCGCTATAGTCCGGCCGGCCACGAACGATTGCCGGATGGTTGAACGCTCGCCAGTCGGCGAAGAGCTTCACGAGCTCCTCATGCTCCGTGGCAACTCTAGACGCCGGGTACGCAGGCATGGCGAGGACCGGCGATGCGAGCGCGAACAACGATACAAACGGGAGGGCGAAACGCAGCATAGGAGTTCTCCTGAAGTCACCGCAGCATCAGCCAAAGTGATCAGGCTATAGCATTGAGGCCCATTCGCAAGCTGACCCACGGCCATCTCGGACATTCGGCCGGGTCGAATCATAACCGGAGTGTGGCGCCGGCCATGCTTGCCAACCGAATTTCCTACGCTGCCCGAACGATTGGGGTGGGCTCACGAGCCCTGGCTAAGGGTGCCCGGACTGAAGCCGACAGGGCAATGCTCGAAGAAATTGCCGCGGAGTTCGACGCCGAGGCCGAGAAGCTTGAGGCCGTCGACGTTAAGCCGAAAGACGACTAGGCGCGATCGTCGCGACGAGGCGCTGCCCCTGCCATATCTGCCGTGAAGATGCCTCGTAGTGTCAAGGCCGTAATAGCGGTAGTTTCCTGCGACATCATACGCTGCCCTCGAACACAGAGCGGGAGCTCTCCATTCTCTGTCGGGCGCCGACTAGCTGAGACAAGATAGCGGAAATGCGCCTTTCTAGCCCAACCAGTTTCGCTCCTATCGAAAGATAGCTTGTTTGAATACGGCGACAGCGCAGTGTGGCGATTAACCATTGGAGCATCCCGATCGGTCGGCAGAGTAGATATCTTATGTCCGTTCCAGCCATCAGCCGCATTCTTCAGCTCGCCAGCATAAGCGTGGCTGATCGCGAAATTACGTCGACGTGCGAGCAATGCCGCAGCGAGCGAGATTTATCCGATTGCACATCCAAGGATTTCGGCCCGTTGAGCTCCTATCAATGTCGGGATTGTGGGCATGTGCTCGACGTCGGCAAAGGAATGACAGGCTGAAATGACAAAAGTCTTCGATGGACCATTCAAATTACCGCTAAGAATTCGAGTGGAAATCACGCTCGTGCTCGTTATCGCCTCCTGGCTGGTGGTCATGGTGGCGATGCGGCTTTTGTTCTGATGCCGGCTGAGTGCCGACGCAAATGCGGACAGGCGTGCGTTACAACAGACCGGCAGCTCACTCGCTCAGGCGTTTCAAATCACTCGGCGCCTCACGCGTGTGACTGTGATATTCCGGCCTCTTATGGTATGTGAAATGGCCACTTCGCGGCTCCGATCGAGGAAAATCCTATGTCTGTACTGATCCTTATTGGCCTGCTGATGGCTCAAGGCCCCGCTGGCGTTGAGACACAAACGGTACCGGTCGCAAAGAAAAAGCCACAACAAGTCTGTCAAATGATCGAAGTCACGGGTAGTCGCGCTCGCAAGCGGGTTTGCCGCGACGAAAACGGTGTGCTTGACATTGGTCCAGGGGTTTCGCGGGGAGCGCCTAATAGTGGCGTGTTCCGGGCGGGCCCATCCGGAAGTGGTGAACCGAAAGGACAAGGCGTCACGCCCGGCGGCTGATGTCGCCCGATTTAGCCCTGCGCGGCTTGCGATCCAGCAATTTTCCTCGACCCACTTGGGCACAGGAGCCTTTGCTCATGCCTAATACGCTCATGAGCTAATGCCCGCTTCCCGCTTGGGACTGTTTCCGACCCATTGCAGACATTGAGGCTGTCAGGTTTAAGTGGCCCTATGCTCATCCGAGAATACAGGTCTGAGGACGCGCCAGCACTGGCTGATTTATACGCGAGATCAGTTCGGTACTTCGGTCCGCGAGCATACTCTTCGGAGCAGATAGAGGCCTGGGCCTCTACCGGCTCCGAGAACAGCATAGCGGCACGCTGCGAGGACGGTCGTATTGTCTTGGTGGGCGTAGATGAGCGTGACCGGCCAATCGCATACGGCGACTTAGAGGATGATGGACACCTAGACTTCCTATACTGTGCGCCAGAAGGCGCGGGAAAAGGTACCGGGTCGCAGATTTATGCTGCACTTGAGCGCCGGGCGCGGCAGATGTCTCTCCGCAAAATCTACGTAGAAGCGAGCGAGCTCGCGAAGCCGTTGTTTGAAAGGAATGGCTTCACCCTTGTGAGCCGCATTGATCTAAGCATCCGGGGCGTGGCCATTCACAATTTCAAGATGGAAAAGACGCTGGTCGATAAGCCGTAGCGTCCGTTTTCGGCCCAATGCAGACATTAGAGCGCTGGACGTTCTTAGCCAGCGAGGCTTAGCGATCGAATTCCAGCACGTCCGTTGGAGCGCCCTTCATTCTGAGGAATTTCCGCGTGATCGTCAGGTGTTTCCCATCAGCGGACACAGCCGCTGTGCCTTCGACCGAGGGCTTGCCGCGGAGCTGCGAACTCCACTTCATTTCGCGGACGCCCACCGGCTTCAGCGAGATGCGGTCCGCGTTCGGATTTCCGGCCATGGGATACCATTTGCCGTCATAACGTGCCGAGTAGCTGACTCTGAGTATCTTGCCCGAAGCATCCGTGGAATTGGATGTCATCATCACATTATTGCCCGAAATTTTATAAGTCCGAGTCTCGCTTTGCCTTTTGGCGGAAGAGACAAACTTCGACTTGGCTGCATTCAGATGCCAGGTGCCGTTCCAGAGCTTGGCGTTTGGGACCCCCGCGGTCGCGCCTTGCAGAGTGGTCATCACGAGACTTGTGAGGATCAACGCGAATTTCGATCGCCCATTCATGGCCTTTCTCCATTTCAGGATCACCAGGCCCCCGCCCCGAACGTTCGAGCGGTGAAGGAGCGGCCCGATCCCAAGGGGGACGAAGGAATCGCGCCGCTCCGCCCCTGTTGAGACCGATCTTAGACCTTCAACCGCTTCAATGCGTCGAATGTTTTCGCCATTCGTCGACCTGAGAAGGCCTGCGCAGAATCGAAACGTAAGGAACTTTTCCACCCCATTGTGGGCATTAGCCTCGACTGACTCCCGCATCCAAGACGCCAGATCCGGCAGGAAAAGGGCGCTCGGATCCGCCAAGCACCCTTCGCAAGACCACCTACGTGCGAGTGGCCTCCGCTATTAATTATCGGCGCTGTTGCCGTCCGCGTCCGCTGCGTTGCGAACCCGGTCCGCTGCGTTTTCGCCGGCCGCTCGTGTTTGATCAGCGGCGTTCTGACCTGCGGCGCGCGTGGCGTCGGCAGCGGCATCAGCATTGGCCTCGAGTGTATCAGCGACGTTTTCTGTGTTCGTCTCAATCATGTCGGCTGTGTTTTCGGCATTCGCCTCGATTTGATCGGCCCTATTTTCCTGTGGGCTTTGATTGCAGGCGGCAAGTGCGGTGAGTGCCGCAGCCACTGCGAGGGTGGTGATAATCTTCATCAAGCTTTCCTCTTCTTGAACGATATTTGGAGCTGTCCCGCACCCGTTCAAAGATGATGAGTGCAAAAAGCTATTAGGAGGATGATCGGTACGGGGATGCCAATGAGCCAAAGTATCGCGGAACGCATACGAGGCCTCCATTTACGACGATGGTCTCAATCGATTGGCGAGCACATGGTTCCTGCTTAGCTACGCCCGATTGTGGTGTTTGACCTAAAGCGCTCATTGACATGTGCCTCGTCAACTGGAGCCAGGGATAGCTATAGGCAGGCCGCAATGGGTCGAAAGCGTACAGCTATCATGAGTGTCAAGGACCGCGACTAGCCGGCGCCGGCGCCATACCTCGCACTTTATTGTGTTGCGTTTCATCTCGCGGGCCATGGAAATGGCTTGTGAATCGTTCGATGCCTTTATCTCCACGGCAGCGAGCATCCGCCCCAAGCCGTCCAACGAGTAAAGCTGATAATTCTTCACGTCTTCTCTCCACCCGAAGTAGACTAGGACGATGAGCGGCGCTGCTGGAGATAGTTGAGGCCGCCGCCGCGCAATCATGGTCGCGAATGCGCGCGGCCCAGGCAGGCCCATATACAAGAGCCGCCTACTCCAAGTTTTGCGAATCGCGACAGTATCTTCTCATTTGCCGTCATCGCCTGATTACACTTGGGTGGTGGCCAGTGTTGGGACGAAATGTGCTGCTGGCAGATCCGGGATCGCTACCTAATTGGACGGCAGCCAACGTCCGTTTTGGGTCAAAAGAGGACCTAAGCCACTTATGCCTCAGATGGATGGAGAACGGAGATTCCACACCGATCCGGAGCCGGGGTCTTCGGTCCAGAGAATAGAGGGCTTTCTGATCTAGGTTGTTGCCGCGGAGCCACTCATGCAGGCCAGAATCTAATTCACGCATCCATCGGCCGCAGTGTGCGTATTAAAGTTCGATGGTAATCAGTGGGTTGGGTTTGTATGCGTACTTATTCGTACGCCGATGAAGCGGAGGCATGTCGACGCCACGCGGCGCAATTCGCAGGTCGACCGGAAAGTCGTTTCCTCTTGCGGGTCGCTCAATTGTTCGAAGAACTCGCAGCCGCCCAGTGTTTCGGCGACCCTCGGGCCGTCCCATTGGCACCTGAGTCACGGGGCGGGCAGTGAGCTCCGTTCAGATCTTTGTGCTCGCCTGGCTTGGCACCGCGTTGCTCGTGATAGTGGCCGGGCTGCGGATGAGCACACGCACGCGGCCGGACCGCTACGCAGTGTGGCGGATAATCGAGCATGAAGAGCCGCGCACTGACGAAGGCCTGAATATCGCGAAGCGGCTTAGCGCTCAGACGACTTACGGAACCGCACTATGGCGAAAGTCCGGTTGGGGTGGACCTAGGTCTGCTTTCGACCCAACAGACATTGCGTTAGATCGGCTGACCACGGTCTTTGGGACGGCGCAAAGCCGCCCTTCGCTTACCGATGGCCGAGGACCTCGCCCGTTTCAGCGTCGGTAATCACACCGGTGTCGCCGTTGATGTCCTTGCCGTGCTTCTCACAAACCCACGAGCTTTGTTCCTTTTCCGTCCCCTCTTCGCACGAATCGGGAGGCGCTTGTCTGTCAATCTCATCAGACACAGTTTCGATCGCTGCGATCTGAGCGGAGACGGGGTTGCTCACCATCGCCTGGGTTATTTCAGTTTGCACTACCGAACGGTCCACCGGTTTGCCCTGCAACACTGCGGCGATGCTTGCGTCGAGCGCGATCTGCGCGACCTTGTCGAGAAAGGTGAGATTGGTGTCCGCCGGGCCGTCCTCAAAATGGGTGGAGACTGTCGACTTGTTCGGGCCGTTCTCGCTGATCTCCGCGATATAACGCCCATATTCACCGGTTCCATCACGGCTGAAATGCCAGACGAGCTTCCCGTTGCCCGGCTCTACATAATACGCGGTGCCTGGATACCTCGTTGCCAGCGACAAAGCGTCGGCATCGCTGGGCAGGCTCGCCAGCATGGAATAGACTTCGGCAGCCGGCTTATCCACGCTTTGACTGTTGCCGCAGCCGCCGAGCACCAGCGCCAAAACCGGCGTTAACCACAGCAGCTTGCTCATCTTTTCCCCCTGCAGGCAAGGCAGCGGCGAGCTTTCCACTAATCCATGCTATGCACAAGCATAAGGGGGCGACGATGCGAAGGTTGGCGTCGGTTGTTGCGCTCGCGCTGCTTATCTGCGGCTGCTCAAAAAGCAGTTCGCGCTTGGCCGAGGGTTCGCCGGACGAGGTGCGCGCAGCGATCGAATCCTCGTCGCAGCAGCTCACCTTTGCCGATCAGGTGATGGGCGCCGGGCATTCTACGGATCGGCAGGGTGAAGACATCGTCTGGCATTTCACCATGGAGGCCGCCGATTATGGTCGGTATCGGATTTCGCTCAGTCCTTCAGGCGAGAAAACCCGTGTCGATGCGCGCTTCGAGCCGGTCAATGACGCGTCTAGCCCTGCGATACCCTTCCTCCGCGACAGCGCGAAGGCGGTCAGCGAGGAGCTCGTGTCGGCGGCGATCGAGAACCGAGCGGTGGATCAGGAGGCACTCAAGCGGAAGTACCTCGCCAACACGGCGCGCAATCCGATGGCGGTCGTAGGGGTGCAGCAGCAGCAGTATTGGGATGACGCTCAGAACACACTGCAATAACCTTGTCTTGTCATTCGGCACCCTGCGCCATCGTCAAACGAACCTAAATGTCCGCTATCCACCTATTGCGGAGACAAAGCATGATGACGTTGGCAAAGCGGCGCTGAGGCGACGATAGTCGGACCATGTGTGTCTTGGCATTCGCATGGTGCGCCCATCCCCGTTGGCCGTTGGTCGTGGCCGGCAATCGCGACGAATTGCACGCCCGTCCCGCCCAACCCTTGGCGCGATGGGATCGGCCGAGTCATTTGCTCGCCGGCCGAGATCTGCAATCGGGAGGATCCTGGCTCGGAGTCTCGGAGCGCGGGCGTTTCGCGGTGGTTACCAATCTCAGGGGCTATGGCATACCGGATCCTGACCGGACTTCACGCGGCACACTCGTGACGGAAGTGCTTTCAGGGAACGGGCGTTATATCGATTTTCGCGACGCGGAACTTTCGGACTTCAACCCGTTCAATCTGATCGTCGCGGATCGCGAGCGAGCGTATTTCTTGTCCAACCGGCCGAAAAATATCCGAAGTCTCCTGGCGCCCGGGATTTACGGTTTGTCCAATGGCGCGCTCGACGAGCCTTGGCCCAAAACAATGCGGCTCAAGGAGGTGCTTCTCGAGTGGATCGTCAGGGCAGCATCGCAGCCTGAGGTCCTCCTCGATGTCCTGCGTGACGAGAGCTTGCCGGGCGTCGGAATTCGCGCTGCAGTTCCATCGGACGTGCCGCAGGAGCCGCCGCTTTCCCCAATATTCATTCGCAATCCAGTCTACGGGACGAGATGCAGCACAGTGGTGGCAGTCGACGATCACCGGCAAGGCATCATCATAGAACGCCGTTATACTTCGAGCGGTGATGAGGCCGGCGAGACCGCCCTGTCC
>JBKPLG010000076.1:0-7440 GCA_046731515.1 Pseudomonadota bacterium
GTTTAGCTATATGCCAGCGTGTCACGCAAGGAGAACGACATGGTCTGCAAAGAAGTCGTCATCGCTTTGGGCATGATCGTTGCCACTTCCCCGCTATCGGCGGCACAGCCTGAAGCGACGCCGGAAACCGGAGCGCCGGAAGGTACCGCAAGCACACGATATTGCCTCCGGGTGGATCCCGTTACGGGAAGCAGGATCGAAACCATCGAGTGCAATACTCGCGAAGAGTGGGCCCAGCTCGACGTCGATGTGGACAAAGAATGGGCCGAGAACGGCGTCAGGGTCTTGGGTTGACGGAATAAATGGTCCGTCACGGCCTAAGCCGGTGTGCGGCTAGCCGTTCATAAAATGGCCGACAGCGCTCTGAGAGGTGTCGTGCATCCTCGGAGAGCTCGACAATATCCGTCTCAGGCGGGCCAAAGCCGGAGCTCGCTTCCACGGTTGGATACCAATGCGGCGCCCACGGGCCGTCCGTCGGTCGCGGACCGGACTCCCACGCGAGCATCGCTTTGTCCCAGGGGACGCCGAGCGCTTCGCATAGCTGCGAGAGCACGGCCTGCGGGTCGGCTAACACATCCCTTGCATCGATGACCGGCGGTGGTTTCCCGAGCCGGTCGGCTTCGCGCTCGAAGAACTCTGCCTGCCGCTCGAGGCCGAAATCCTCAAATGCCGCAGCCTCCCGCTTGCGCAGATAAGAGGCGATCATCCGCTCTGGCTCGCGGATCAGGAAGGCGTGGGTAAAGCCTTCGAAATCGTCGTAACCGATCGGCCCGGTCATATGATGCCACATATGCTTCTGGTACCAGACCGGAGACCCGTCTGGTGTGGGGCGGCCCAGCGATTCCATGACGCTTGCCCAATCGCAGTCCATTGCCGCGATTACATCCTCACGCATTGGGTGGTTCGATCCGCTCTCCTTCAGGAAGCAACCATAAAAGGGTTCGTCGGAAACGAACGTATCGGAACGGCTGCCGAAGCTCCGCATCATCGCTGTCGAAAGGTTCCTGGGACCCGACCACATCGCGATGCGAATAGTCACGGACGCTTCTGCTCCCCGATGTCCCGCTCGACGCGCTCGGCGTACAGTTGCTGCAGCCGTTCGACCATCGGGCCGCGACATTCGAGCTTCCGACCGTCCAACTCGCGCACCGGGACGATTCCGGCGAAGGTTCCGGTGACGAACGCCTCGTCGGCCCCGTAGACATCGGTCAGCGAAAAATCCTTCTCGACAGCCGTCATGCCCGCGTCGCGCGCAATCTCAAGCACCAGCCCGCGAGTGATCCCGCCGAGACAATATTTCCCGCTCGAGGTCCACACCTCTCCTTTGCGGATGATGAAGAAGTGCGTGGAGTTGCAGGTCGCGACGAAGCCGTGCGGATCGAGCATCAGCGCCTCGTCCGCTCCGGCCTGGGTCGCCTGGATCGACGCGAGGATGCAGTTCAACTTCGAGTGCGAGTTGATCTTCTGATCCTGGACTGCGGGGTCGCCGCGGCGGACGTGGACAGTGAACAGCTTGAGGCCGCGCTCATGCACGCCTTCGGACGGTTCCTTATATTCGGGGATGACCACGATCGTTGGCCCGCCGACCACCACGCGCGGGTCCTGATAAGGCGTCAAACGAATCCCACGCGTGACCATAAGCCGGACATGGACGCCCTCATGCATGTCGTTGGCTTCGAGAGTTTCGTACAGTCGGCTCGCCAAGGCTTCGCGCGATAGACCGATATCCAAGGCGATCGCCTTCGCGCCCTCGAACAGCCGGTCGAGGTGACGATCGAGAAACGCGAACGTGCCGCTATGAACCCGGAGTCCCTCCCAGACTCCGTCGCCCAGCATGAAACCGCTGTCGAACACCGACACCAAGGCTTCGGCGCGCGGCTTCAGCTCCCCGTTGACATTGATCAGGATAGACGCGTTCCGCGCGTCCGAGACGTCGTGCATTGACTGAGCCATGGCACAGCGATGCAGCAGGGCGCTTCACCTTGGCAAGCGCGCATCAGCACTATCTTAACTGCGCATCAGGCATGTCCCCGCGCGATGACCGCGCATCAAGTGATCCGTGCCGAAGCCTTGCAGCCGGCGGCAAAGCCGTTGCCGTGGAGCCTGCGGCTTGCCGCCATCGCCGCCGTCGCATTCTACCTGCACGCAATCTGCTGGTGGATAGTTCCGCCGGACATGAAACTGTACCTGTTCCCCTGGTACGAACATATCGTGCAGAGCGGCCCCCTTGGGGCTTTCGCCGAGCCGTTCAGCAACTACACCCCGCCATATCTTTATCTGATGGCCGCGGGCTCGCTGGCTAACGGCTTTCTTTCCCCAATGACCGTCATCAAACTGCTGGCCGTTGCGGGAACTGCATTCCTGGCGTTTTCCGTGGCTACGCTTTTGAAGGCAATGGGCGCGGATCCGAAGCGGGCGGCATCCATCTTTCTCCTTCCGACGGTCTTCCTGAACGCAGCCCTCCTGGGACAGTGCGACGCCTTATGGGCGGGCGCCTGCGTTCTTGCCGTTGCGTCGATGATCCGCGGTCGATCGGTCGCGGCACTCGTATGGTGCGGTGTTGCGATCGCATTCAAGGCGCAGGCTGCGTTCGTCGCCCCATTCTTCATCGGGGTTTTGGTCGGCCGACGGACACCATTGTGGCAATGGGGCATTCCGCCGCTGGTTTACGGACTTCTAATGGCTCCGGCATGGCTGCTCGGCTGGCCCGCAGCGGATTTTGCGCTCATCTATGTTCGCCAGGTCGAATTTTTCAGCTTCCCGGGCAATCTTGCGAACCCCTGGATTTGGGGCACCGAGTTCGCGCGTGCCGCGGCACAAAATCTCTATTTCCTCGGCTATGCCGCGACGGCGGTGGCTGCAGTCGCGATCGGCATCTTCGCAGCATCATCAGTACGCCGACCGAAAGTCTTGCTTCTGCTCGCACTACTCTCAGCCATGGCAATGCCCTGGCTGCTGCCAAAAATGCATGAGCGTTATTTCTTCCTTGCCGATGTCCTTGCCTTTACGCTCGCACTTGCCCTGCGAGATCGATTGAGCATCGCCATTGCGATCGCCGTTCAGCTCACCTCTCTATTGGCGCTCGGAGCCTATATTTATAATTGGCCCGCGCCAGCGCTGGCCGGCAGCTTTCTGGGCGGCGCTGCACTGATCGCTATCTGTCACGCGCTAAAAGCGGGCAGGGCTGCTGGTGAGGCCCGTTCATTGCTCGATCTCGGCATCCGCCCCGTACTGCGGACGGACGAATGACCGGCTAACCACGGCAACTTATTCGGACTTTGCCGAGCTTTTTTTCCGTTCGTTGGCGGCACCTTGCATTGGACGGATGAATAGACGGTGCACCTCGGGCCATTGCTTGCGCGCCTCCCCCTCCACCTCATGAACGATCCGCTCGACCTCGCCGGCACTGATGGTGTCGCGAAAATCAACGTTGATCATGGCCATGATCTGGTCAGGCGAGGAATGAACCGTGAGAACATGTCCCACGCCCACGACGCCCTCCTTGCTGCAAGCGAGCTGACGAAGGCTCCGCACAAGATCGGGATCGGCCGCCTCGCCGATGAGCAAGCCTTTGGATTCATAGGCAAGGAGTAGCGCGGTGACACCAAGGATGATGCCGATCACGATAGATGCCGCACCGTCATAAAACGGGTCGGCTGTGATCTGCGCAACGAGCAGGCCAATTGCCGCGGCGACAATGCCTGCCATGGCTGCTCCGTTCTCGAGCAGAACAATGAAAGCGGGAGGATCCTTCGAGCGTCGAATGGCCTCCCACCATCCCAGGCTGGCCTTCGACTCCTTGAACTCCTGAAATGCTTCGAGCGTCGACCAGCCTTCGAGAAGAAACGCGACAAGCAGCACGATGTACGCCACGAACGGCGAGACAGCTTCTTCCGGGTTGGCGATGTGGATGATGCCTTCGTAGATCGACACGCCCGCGCCGAGCGAAAACACCAGGACGGCGACGACGAAGCTCCAGAAGTACAGTTCACGGCCGTAGCCGAGCGGATGATATTTATCCGGCGGTTTCTTCGCCTGCCTTCGCCCCCACATCAACAGCAGTTGATTGGTCGAATCGACGACGCTGTGCACGCCTTCAGTCAGCATCGCCGAAGAGCCCGTGATCGCCGCCGCGACAAACTTCGAAACCGCGATCCCGAGGTTCGCGAGAAGCGCGATAACGAGCGTTCGGGTGCTTGCGGTCGGCGAGCTCATCTCACCGAATGTTCACAATGTTCGCACTGACGCGCATGATTGCCTGCCATAAGCCGCCGACATCGGAATATGACTCGAGGTCCGCCAGGTGGCTCATTCCCTTGCCCTTGGCACAACAAGCGGCCTGTAGGACAGAGTTTGTCCGTCCGGATTTAAATATGGATGACGCGCCCAAAGGCGGCGAGCACGCTCTCATGCATCATTTCAGACAAAGTCGGGTGCGGGAACACGGTCTGGATGAAATCGTCCTCAACAAGCTCGGCAGTCTTGCCGACCGTATAGCCCTGGATCAGCTCGGTAACCTCGGCACCGATCATATGTGCTCCTAGCAATTCGCCAGTCTTGGCGTCGAACACTGTTTTGACGAAGCCGTCCACCTCGCCAAGAGCGATCGCCTTTCCGTTACCGATCGCGGGAAATTTGCCGACTTTCACCTGAAAGCCTTTTTCTTTGGCGGCGGCCTCGGTGAGGCCGACGCTCGCGACCTGCGGCCGGCAGTAGGTGCAACCGGGGATGTTCTTCGGGTCGGTCGCGTGCGGATGCGCCTCCTTGTTGCCGAGTTCCTTGGCGATTGCTTCGGCCGCAGTGACACCCTCGTGACTGGCTTTGTGCGCCAGCCAGGGCGGGGCTGTCACGTCACCGATCGCCCAAAGGCCGGGGACGTTGGTGCGGCACATATCGTCCGTGTCGATGTGGCCCTTGGTCGTTTTAACGCCGAGCGCCTCGAGCCCAATATTTTCGGTGTTGGGGACGATCCCGACGGCGACCACGGCGTGGCTGAAGCGGTGCTCGGCTGACTTGCCGTCGCTGGTCTTGATTTTCGCGGCGACGCCCTTCGCATCGGCCTTGAGGCTTTCAACGCTGGCGGCAGTATGGATTGTCAGGCCCTGTTTTTGCAGGCTTTTGGCAAGCTGCGCGCTGACTTCCGAATCCTCGACCGGGACGACGCGGTCGAGCATCTCGACCACCGTCACCTTGGCTCCGAGATCGGCGTAGAAGCTCGCGAACTCGATTCCTATCGCGCCCGAGCCGATGACGAGAAGCTCACTCGGCATTTCTGGCGGAGTCATGGCGTGGCGGTAGGTCCAGATGCGCTTGCCGTCCGATTGCGCGAAGGGCAGCTCGCGCGCCCGAGCGCCCGTGGCGACGATGATGTGCTTAGCGGCGAGCTCAGTCGTCTTGCCGTCGGTGCCAGCAACTGACATTTTGCCTTTGCCAGTGAGCTTGCCCTCCCCCATCACAACCGCGATCTTGTTCTTCTTCATCAGGTGGGCGACGCCCTGATTGAGTTGCTTGGCGACCGCTCGGCTGCGCGCGACGACTTTGGCGAGATCGAAGCCCGGTTTCCCCGCGCTGAGGCCGTAGGCGTCGGCGTGCTGGATGTAATGGAAGATCTCGGCCGAGCGCAGGAGCGCCTTGGTCGGGATGCAGCCCCAGTTAAGGCAGATCCCGCCGAGATTCTCTCGTTCGACGATCGCGGTCTTGAGTCCGAGCTGCGCCGCACGGATCGCGGCCACATAGCCGCCAGGCCCCGAGCCGAGGACGATGAGATCGTAGGATTCAGCCATTGATAGCTCCGCTGAAACCCTCTCCCCTTGAGCGGGAGAGGGGTTGGGGAGAGGGGTGATCGAGAGCGTTCAAGATCGTGAGCACCACACCCTCTTCATTGTTGAAAATGTCGTTGTTCCAGAAGCGAAGCGTTCGGAACCCTAGCGCCTCCAGATAAGCGTCGCGGTCCGAATCACGAGAGCTCTCCGCGTGCTGGCCGCCATCCGCTTCAACGATCAGGCGGTGTCTCAAGCATGCGAAATCGACAATGTAACCATCGATCGGGAGCTGCCGCTTGAATTTAAAGCCGGCGAGCCGTTTGGCGCGGAGGATTTGCCAGAGACGGTGCTCAGCGTCCGTTGGAGCGCTGCGCATTCGTTTCGCGCGCTTGCGAAGGACTTCTTTAGACCCCCTCTCCCCAACCCCTCTCCCGCCCTGCGGTGGGAGAGGGGCTAAGACGGCGCCGTTCCCATTATCGGTCCCTCCCCCCTTTAGCGGGGGAGGGTCGACTCGCGCGGAGCGCGAGCGGGGAGAGGGGTTACTCACCGCCAATCTCCCGCGGCTTTCCTTGATCGTCGAGCGCGACGAAGGTGAACTCACCCTCCGCGACGATTGTTTCCGTCTCGCCGTCCCTCCGTCGCGCGATCGCTTCCGCCTTGAGGCGAAGCGACGTACGCCCCTCCTTCAGCAGATCGACATAAACGCTGAGCTCGTCGCCGACCGCCATTGCTCCCGGAAACTTAATTGCGTCCGCCGCGACGAGGATTGCCTTCCCACGGGTCCGGCGCGAGGCGAACGAGCCGCAGGCCAGACCCATCTGGCCCATCAGCCACCCGCCGAACACGCCGCCATAGGGATTGGTGTCGGCCGGCATGGCGGTGACTCGGATCACCGGAACACGTCCGGCTTCGCTCAAGCCAGCATCCCCAGGGGATTTTCGACCAGTCGCTTGAACGCTTGCATCAGCTTCGCGCCGTCAGCGCCGTCGATCGCTCGGTGGTCAAAGCTGCCCGTTGCGCTCATCACGGTCGCGATCTGCAGCGAGTCATTGACGACATAGGGCCGCTTCTCTCCCGCGCCAATCGCCATGATCATGCCCTGCGGTGGATTGATCACCGCTTCGAAATTCTTGATTCCGTACATGCCCATATTCGACAGGCTCGCGGTGCCGCCCTGATATTGGTGCGGCTGAAGCTTGCCATCGCGCGCGAGGCCGGCAAGCTCCTTCATCTCCGTGGAGATTGCGGAGACGCTCTTGCTTTCCGCCCCCACAATGATCGGCGTGATCAGACCGGCCGGGATCGACACCGCAACCGAAATGTCTGCGCGCTGGAATTTGAGCAGCTGATCGCCGGCGAAGCTGACGTTGCACTCCGGCACCTCGATCAGGGCTTGCGCCAGCGCCTTGATCAACAGATCGTTGACCGAAAGCTTGACGCCGCGGCTTTCGAGCCCGGCATTCAATTCGCCGCGAAGCTTCAGAAGCGCGTCGAGCTGGATGTCGACGGTGAGATAAATGTGCGGGACCTGCTGCTTCGATTCGGTGAGGCGCCGCGCGATCGTCTTGCGGATATTCGAGAGCTTGACCGCTTCGTGCGGAATCGCCTGCTCGATCGGCCCGGGCAGGACAGTATGCGTCGCCATTGCCGGTGCCGCAGCCGATGCAGCGGGAGCCGC
>JBKPLG010000077.1:0-5946 GCA_046731515.1 Pseudomonadota bacterium
CCGTTCATCTACTCACGCCTCGACGCCAAGGGTCTTTCTATGACTCTCAAGCAAGCGAAGAAGTGGGTCGAGTAGGAGCGCAAGGAGGTCTGGGACATCCTCGATGAGGTGATCCGCGAGCATCCGGTGCTTTTGAACCGCGCCCCGACGCTTCACCGTCTTGGAATCCAGGCGTTCGAGCCAGTGCTGATCGAAGGCAAGGCAATCCAGCTTCACCCGCTGGTTTGCGCGGCATTCAACGCCGACTTCGATGGCGACCAGATGGCCGTTCACGTACCCTTGAGCCTGGAGGCCCAGCTGGAAGCCCGCGTGCTGATGATGAGCACGAACAACATTCTCTCGCCGGCCAACGGAAAGCCGATCATCGTCCCCTCGCAGGACATGGTCCTCGGTCTCTACTACCTCAGCCTCGAGAAGGAGGGTGAGCCGGGCGAAGGCATGCTGCTCAGCGACATGGCCGAGGTTCACCAGGCCCTCGCCGCCGGTGCAGTGACCCTGCACTCGAAGATCGTCAGCCGCGTCCCGCAGACCGACGAAGAGGGCAACACCTACATGAAGCGGTTCGAGACGACCGCCGGCCGAATGCTGCTGGGAGAGACCCTGCCCAAGAGCCACAAGGTGCCCTTCGAGACGGTCAACCGCGTTCTGACCAAGAAGGAAATCGGCGACGTAATCGACATCGTCTATCGCCATACCGGCCAGAAGGAGACGGTGCTGTTCGCCGATGCGATCATGCAGCTCGGCTTCCGCCACGCGTTTGCCGCCGGGATCTCATTCGGCAAGGACGACATGGTCATTCCCGCGGCCAAGGTGAAACTGGTCGAGGAAACCCGCACGCTCGTGAAGGATTACGAGCAGCAATACCAGGACGGCCTCATCACCCAGCAGGAAAAGTACAACAAGGTGATCGACGCCTGGTCGCGCTGTGGTGACCAGGTGGCATCTGCGATGATGAAGGAAATCTCGGCGACGCCGAAGCTGGCCAATGGCCGCCAGGCGGACCTCAACTCGATCTACATGATGGCCCACTCAGGCGCCCGCGGTTCGCAAGCCCAGATCAAGCAGCTGGCTGGCATGCGCGGCCTCATGGCCAAGCCGTCTGGCGAGATCATTGAGACCCCGATCATCTCAAACTTCAAGGAGGGCCTGACCGTCCTCGAGTACTTCAACTCGACCCACGGCGCCCGCAAGGGCCTGGCGGATACTGCGCTCAAGACGGCGAACTCGGGTTACCTGACCCGCCGCCTCGTCGACGTGTCGCAGGATGCCGTTATCATCGAGGAGGATTGCGGAACCGATCGTGCGCTCGAGATGCGAGCTATCGTTCAAGGCGGTGCCATCATTGCCTCGCTGGCCGACCGCGTCCTCGGTCGCACCACCGCTGAGGATATCGTCGACCCCAAGTCCGACGAAGTCATCATCCCCGAGGGAAGCCTGCTGGATGAAGCAACAGTCGCTCAGATCGAGGAGATCGGCATTCAGGGCGTGAAGATCCGCTCGCCTTTGGTCTGCGCCTCGAAACAGGGAGTTTGCGCCAAATGCTATGGTCGCGATCTCGCGCGCGGTACTCCGGTCAACATCGGCGAGGCCGTCGGAGTGATAGCCGCGCAGTCGATCGGTGAGCCGGGTACTCAGCTGACGATGCGGACCTTCCACATCGGCGGCGCGGCGCAGCTCAACGAGCAGTCGAACCTCGAATCTCCGGTCGACGGCACAATCGAATTTCGCGAGTTGCCAACGATCGTCGACCCGCGCGGGCGGCACTTGTCGCTATCGCGCTCCGGTGAGATTGCCGTCGTGGACATGGATGGGCGCGAACTTTCAACCCACCGCGTGCCCTACGGCGCGCACTTGCTGTGCGAGAGCGGACATATCGTCAGCCGCGGCGACCGCATTGCCGAATGGGATCCGTCGTTCAGCCCGGTGATAACCGAGAAGGCCGGTACTTTGAAGTACCAGGACCTGATCGAGAATCGCACAATGACCGAGCAGGTCGACGAGTCCACGGGCATCACGCAGCGCGTGGTGACCGACGATGCGGCCAAGTCGAAGAAGGACACGCTCCACCCGCGCCTGACGCTAACCGGCAAGGGCGCGAAAGAAGCGGGCGTCTATCGCCTCGCCGCCGGAGCGATCGTCGCAGTCGAGGACGGGCAACAGGTCGAGGCCGGAGAGGTGCTGGCGCGCATGCCGCGCGAGGCCGCTCGTACGCGCGACATCACCGGCGGTCTGCCGCGCGTCGCGGAGCTCTTCGAGGCGCGTAAGCCGAAGGAGAACGCGATCATCGCGAAGGTCTCAGGCAAAGTGACCTTCATGCGCGACTACAAAGCCAAGCGGAAAATCGCGATCGTCCCGGACGACGGATCGGAGCCGGTCGAGTATCTCGTGCCCAAGTCGAAGATGATCGAAGTCCAGGAAGGCGACCACGTGAAGCGCGGGGATAATCTCGTAGGCGGTTCACCGGATCCACACGATATTCTGGAAGTGCTGGGGATCGAGGCGCTCGCGGAATATCTCGTGAGTGAGATCCAGGAAGTCTACCGACTTCAGGGCGTGAAGATCAACGACAAGCACATCGAGGTCATCGTTCGCCAGATGTTGCAGAAGGTCGAGATCACCGACAGCGGCGACACCACTCTGCTGCCAGGCGAACAGGTCGATCGCGATGAGATGGACGAGGTCAATTCCCGGCTCGAGAAGAAGCAGAAGAAGGCGGAAGGCAAGCCGGTGCTTCTCGGCATCACCAAGGCGAGCCTGCAAACCCGCAGCTTCATCTCGGCGGCTTCGTTCCAGGAAACCACGCGAGTTCTCACTGAGGCCGCGGTCCAGGGCAAGGTCGACACGCTGATCGGCCTAAAGGAGAACGTTATCGTCGGACGGCTGATCCCGGCAGGCACGGGGGCCGGAATGAACCGGCTGCGCGTCGCGGCTTCGTCGCGCGATACTGCTCTCCGCGCCGCTCACCGGCGGATCCAGGAAGCGCTGGTTGCGCCTGACTCTGCCGAGGAGCTGCGTGCCGCGGAGCGCGCCCGCTCGCCACGGGACAACACCGGCACTGGTGATGACCCGCTTGGCGAGGTCGTGCCGAGCGGCCACGGCCTCGACGCTGATGCGGGCGATTACCTGCAGGAACAGTGACGGGGACCGCCACCCTCTAGCCCAACAAAAACCCCGCCGGTGCATCCGGCGGGGTTTTCTTTCTCGATCAGCCGCATGGCTGCGATGTTACTTACAATATCCGGTGTTGATCGCGTTCTCGGTGCAGTTCGCAACCGAGCTCACGTCATTTGCTGCACCACGCACTGTGTTGCACGCAACGATACTCAACGAAGCGCCGATCAGCGCCAATGCCACCAACTTCTGAACCATGTCCGCTCCCTGGTTTTGGATGCGGAACGATCATGGCCGGATGAACGGCTGTTTGTCTACTTACAGTTCTGCCCGTTCATCGCATTCTCGGTGCAGTTTGCAACCGAGTTCACGTCTGTAGCGGCGCCGCGAACTGTGTTGCAGGCGGCAACCGCGAGCGCCGAACCAATCAGAACCACCGTCACAAGTTTCTGAAACATTAATCGTTCCTCCGTTGGGGTACGAAACGATATGCCCGGGAGGCCTGCGCCTTGTCCACCTGAGTAAACAGCGCAGCTAGCGGGCTAAATAGCGTTGTCAGCCGTGTTGGCGACGGAGTTTACGTCCTTGGCGGCACCGCGTACGGTGTTACACGCCGCGGCGGCGAGCGCAGCCCCGATCAGGGCCACAGTCATGATCTTCTGAAACATCTTGTCCTCCTCGACATGATTAAACCCAACGCACGCGTCGCCTGAACGGCTCCAATCCGGAAGAGGAATCGTCCCTTAGATTAGCGGTGAACCGCCGTCAGACCGCGACAGGTGCCGCAATGTGCGGGTGTGGATCGTAGTTTTCGAAAACGAAGTCCTCGTCCTCATAGCCGAAGAGTCCCTGCCCGCGATCTTTGATCATCAATCGTGGCAGGGGACGCGGCTCCCGCGCAAGCTGCAGGCGGGCCTGATCTAGATGGTTGGAGTAGAGATGGCAGTCGCCGCCGGTCCAGACGAAGACACCAGGCTCCAGCCCGCACTCACGCGCCAGCATGTGTGTTAGCAGCGCGTAGCTGGCGATATTGAACGGCACGCCGAGGAAAATATCGGCACTGCGCTGGTAAAGCTGGAGGTTGAGGCGGCCGGCCGCGACCTGTGTCTGAAACAGGCAATGACAAGGCGCGAGCGCCATCCGTTGAATTTCTCCGGGATTCCAGGCCGTGACGATCTGGCGGCGAGAATAAGGATCGCGTTTGATGAGCTCGACCAGGTTGTTGATTTGATCGACGCGGCGTCCGTCCGCGGTCTCCCAGTCCCGCCACTGCTTCCCGTAAACTGGGCCCAGATCGCCGCTTTCGTCGGCCCACTCGTCCCAGATGCGCACGTTGCGCTCCTTAAGCCAGCGGATGTTGGTGTCGCCGCGCAAAAACCAGAGCAGTTCGACGATGATCGAACGCAAATGCAACTTCTTCGTCGTAAGGAGCGGAAATCCGTCGCCGAGATCGAAGCGCATCTGCGCTCCGAACCACGACAATGTGCCGGTGCCGGTGCGATCCTCCTGCGCGACTCCGCGCTCCAAGATCAGCTGCATGAGGTTCAGATATTGGTGCATGTCGAACCTATCCTAGACGAGAGGTTTGGCAGCGTCCAAGCAGAGCTATTAGCTCCAAAATGGATATCCGTTTTGGACTCATCTAAACTGGGCCAAAGGCGCTCAGTCACATAGGCTACGGGCATGCGGCATCAGCGTGCCGAACCGCCTCTGAGGCTCGACGGCTTCGCCGCTGCGAGGCAGTTTTTCGCCGGTTGCATGGCGAGTCTGAACACAAGCTTCGAGATCATCTGGGTCGCGCACGTCGACGAGCAAGCGCGTTGCCTTCATTTGTCGCGGCATGACGGTGATGGCACCCAAGTGCGTTTTCCACTGCGCGAGATCATGCGGGACGCGCTGCGGCACGGCACCGCGGGCATCATTCTGGCTCACAATCATCCGAGCGGCGATTCGACACCCAGCGATTCCGATTGCCGAGCCACCCGCAGGCTCGCGTACGCCGCCGAAGCTCTGGACTGCACCGTGATCGACCATCTCATCTTCGGCGGAAATGGATGCACCAGCCTCCGAAGCATTGGGTTGCTCTAGAACATCACAGACTTGTCGCTGAACAGCTGTTAGAAGCATCTCGTCGCTGAAAGCCCGGGGCTGCGATGGCGGTTGTAGCAGCATTTCTCTATGGCGACGGATCGCGCGTCCGTAGCGTCGACATCGACGAAAAGGTTGACTGCGCCGAGAACAAATCGGAATTCGTGTGGATCGGCATCGCTGACCCGACCCCCGAAGAAATGAGGAAGCTGCAGGTTTGCTACGACCTGCATCCCTTAGCGGTCGAGGACGCCATTAATGCCGACCAGTTGCCCAAGGTCGACGTCTATGGCGACCAATTGTTCGTCGTCGCCCGGACCGCGCGCTTGGATGGTGAGACAATCGAATATGGCGAAACCGCGATTTTCGTTGGACACAGCCACATCATCACCGTGCGCCACGGATCCGAGCGGGCCCACACTGCGCTGCGCGAACAGCTCGAAAAGGCGCCCAAGCTCCTCATGCAGGGCACCGATTACCTGCTCCACGCGGTCCTTGATTACATCGTCGACGGTTATGCGCCGCTGGTTGACGACATCGAGGAGGAGGTGCTCGAGATGGAGGCCCAGGCGGCCAACAGTTTCCTCGAGCGCGGGCAGGTCAATCACATCTTCGCGCTCAGGCGCGAGCTCAGCCGGATGCAGCGGATCCTTGGGCCGATGTACGAAGTCGCCTTGAAGCTCGCCCGCCAGGAACTGCCCGGCATCGAGCAGGATGCCCGCCCCTACTTCCGCGATGTCCAGGACC
>JBKPLG010000078.1:0-8826 GCA_046731515.1 Pseudomonadota bacterium
CTCGGCGACTTGAGCCTGATCGGCGGGCGTGCCGCCTGGGTGAACGCGACTTACATCACGGACGACACCGATGCGCTGAACACCTATTTCGGAACGATCGCGACGGAGAAGGGCGTCAAATATGCGACAGAGGCGGCCAAATGGCTCCGTGTTACCGGGCTCGACGCCGATACCAAGCGCAAGCTCAACCTGCTTCGTGGAGGTCTCACCCTTGCCGCGCCGACCACTCCCGGCGCCGCGGCACAGCTGAACGAGATCGCAACCCGTCTCCAGTCCGCCTATGGAAAGGGTCGCGCGACCCACAACGGCAAATCCATCACCGGCGACGACGCCGAAGCGCTCATGGGGACGCTGCGTGATCCAAAGGAGCTCGCCGAGGTCTGGAAGAGTTGGCACGAGACCACCGGCAGGCCGATGCGCCAGGATTATGCGCGGATGGTCGAGATCGCCAATGCCGGAGCGAAGGAGCTCGGCTATGCGGACACGGGCGCGATGTGGCGGTCGCAATATGACATGCCGCCCGAGCAATTCTCGGCAATGTACGACCGGATCCTGTCGGAGCTCGATCCGCTTTATAAGCAGCTCCACTGCTACACCCGTGCCAAGCTCAACCAAAAATATGGGTCGGCGATTCAGCCGGCGACGGGCCCCATCCGCGCCGACCTGCTCGGTAATATGTGGGCGCAGGAATGGGGGAATATCTACGACATCGTCGCTCCAAAAGGTGCCGGCGACATCGGCTATAACATCGAAGATCTGCTGAAGAAGAAGGGCTACACGCCTGTCGATATGGTGAAGGCGGGCGAGCGCTTTTACACCTCGATCGGTCTGCCCGCGCTTCCGGAGACCTTCTGGCAACGTTCAATGATTACGCGCCCTCGCGACCGCGACGTGATTTGCCATGCATCGGCGTGGGACGTCGATGCTAAGGAAGACCTGCGCATCAAGATGTGCACGAAGGTCAATGCCGACGACTTCGTCACCATTCACCACGAGCTCGGACACAATTTTTATCAGCGTGCGTACAACCAGCAGCCGTACCTTTATCAGAACGGCGCAAACGGCGGCTTCCATGAGGCGATTGGCGATTTCATCGCCTTGTCGGTGACACCCGATTATTTGGTGCAGATCGGCCTTCTCGACCGCAGCCAGGTTCCGTCGCCGGACAAGGACATCGGTCTGCTGCTTCGCCAGGCCATGGACAAAGTCGCCTTCATGCCTTTCAGCTATCTCGTCGACAAATGGCGTTATGGAGTGTTCGACGGGTCGATCACCCCTGCCAATTACAATCAGGCCTGGGTCGATCTGAAGCGGCAGTATCAGGGGATCGTGCCGCCGGTAGAGCGGTCAGAAGCGGACTTCGATCCGGGCGCCAAGTTCCACATCCCCGGCAATACGACCTATGAGCGCTATTTCTTCGCCCGGGTCCTGCAATTCCAATTCTACAAAGCGGCGTGCGACATGGCCGGTTGGAAGGGACCACTTCACCGCTGCAGCTTCTATGGAAACAAGGAGGTTGGGCAGCGCCTCAATCAAATGCTGGCCATGGGTGCGTCACACCCCTGGCCCGATGCGCTCGAGGCGTTCACCGGAACTCGGGAAATCTCGGGAAAACCGATGTTAGAATATTTCGCTCCGCTGCAGGCTTGGCTCGAGGAGCAAAACCGCGGCAGGCAGTGCGGCTGGTGATCGAATAAAAGAAACGAGGGGCGCCGCGACGGCGCCCCTCATCCGTTCCAATCAACCTTGGTCAGATCGTCCCATTCGACTGGACGGCCGCCGACCCGCGCTCTGTCCGGCCGACCTGCTGTTGCTCGCGGTCGTCAGATCGTCCGTGTCGTCCATGGTGTCGAACTGGCTTTCGGTGTCGCCGGACCGCATCCCCTCGGTCCACTCGCCAATCTGGTCGCTGAGGTTACTCAGCTGGTTGCTGATTTGGGCACGCCTCGACCATAGGAACAGGCCTGCCGCGGCGGCACCCGCCGCAGCCGCAGCCGCTGCCATTGGCCGCTCGCGCGCCATCTCCATCACGCCCCAGTCGCTATACTGGTTCCGGCCGCTGGGATTGTTGTTGCGGCCGCCGCGACGGTTACTCTTCGGCATCGATTCCTCCTCTCAAAATCGTTTCGCTCCCAACCTGGTTAAACGATTGAAAGTTCGCGCTGTTCGGCCGTTTCAGAAGTTCAGCGGCGAGGGGAGGCGGGCCAGCGGTCAGTCGTCAGGCAGTCGCCAGTTGGTCGAGCATATGTTCGGCGCTCGACGCGCGGTATTCGCCTGGCTGTTCGACATTCAGCTGCTCGACCACGCCGTCCTGGACGATCATCGAATAACGCTGGGAGCGTTTGCCCATGCCAAATTTTGCGGCGTCCATTGTCAGTCCGACTGCGTCAGCAAATTGGCCGTTGCCGTCGGCGAGCATGATGATGTCTTCAGAGCCGTCGCGGTCCCCCCAGGCAGCCATCACGAAGGGATCGTTGACCGAAACGCAGGCAATCTCGTCAACCCCCTTTCCTTTCAGTTCCCGAGCCTTTTCGACGTAGGAAGGCAGGTGGCGAGCCGAACAAGTTGGCGTGAACGCCCCTGGAACGGCGAATAACGCGACACGCTTGCCGCGGAAGAACTCTGCGCTGGTCGTTGGCTGAGGGCCGTCGGCCGTGGCAATGGTCAGCGGCACGTCGGGCAGGCGATCGCCCACTTGGATGGTCATCATTCGTCTCCTCGGGACAGGACGAAACGGCAGATAGGCTCGCCCGAAGAGCGCCTCAAGTCTTGTCCGGCGCATAGCTCCGGCCCATTGTCGGGTCCGTGGCAGATGAACCGACTTTTCTTTCAGGTAAGCTGCTCTTGGCAATGCCGGGAATGGCCGATCCGCGGTTCGAGCGGGCCGTGATCGCGATCTGCGTCCACGACGAAAACGGTGCCATCGGCATCGGCGTGGGGCACAAACGAGCGGGCATCAGCTTTCGTGGACTCTTGCAGCAGCTCGATCTCGACCCAGGTAGAGCGCCCGACTGCGCAGTACACCATGGTGGACCGGTCGAGCCGGGCCGAGGCTTCGTGCTTCACTCGACTGACTGGGGCGGGCAGGACACACTGCATGTCGCCGGCCAGAATGGCGAAATTTTTGCGATGACTGGCACGATCGATGTGTTGCGCGCGATTGCGGAAGGGGCCGGACCGTCTCGGTGGCTCGTCGCTTTGGGTTATGCGGGATGGGGAGAAGGCCAGCTGGACGAGGAGATGACCCGCCACGGCTGGTTCGCCGCGCAAGGAGATCCCGATATACTCTTCGATACTCCTACGGATGAACGGTGGGGCGCCGCGTTCAAAGCGGAGGGGATCGATCCGCGCCTGCTGGCGAGCGAAACAGGCGCAGCCTAGTTCTTATTCGTAGCCCAGGATCGACCGCAGGCCCGAAGCCGCGAAATCCACGATCCGTTTTTGATGCTCGGGCAGCTCGGTTGGAAGCTCGATCCCAATACCCGTCAAATTCTCCCGCGCAGTTCCGCTTTGCTTGCGATCGGATCCGACGCGAACGCGTTCGCGCCAGTCGTCCGGCCGCTCGATACCGCAAGCGTCAAGGAGGACGGTGAAAAAGCGTTCAGCGGATTCGCTGTCCAAATCCTTCAGCGCCGCGATCAAATCTTCGTAATGGACGAGATGCACGCCAGTGCCGAGCCAGGCGACAGCGTTGTAGGTAAACAGCGCTGCCAAGGGCGGAGCTTTCTCGTGAATGCCCAGGATCATCATGTTGAGGATCGCGTCTATGCTGAGCGTTCCTTCCTTCAGCAGCTCGAAGCCCTGGAATTCGTCGCTGATGAAGAAGCGGGCCCGGGCCAGGACCCAATCATAGGGATCGCGAACCAGTAGGATGTGACGCGCGTTTCCGACGGCCACGGCCGTTGCGTCGTTGAACATCAGGTGACCCCAGCTCATGAAGTTCCGGTCGTCGGCAAAAGCCCCAACATGGTCACGCAGTATCTGATGCTGGATGAACTGGGCGTTGTATTGCTGTTCGACGGGAACGAACATGCGGACGATGTTCCGAAGCAAATGGCTTCCACACTTCGGGACACTGTTCAGAAAGAGCGGCTTTTGAAGCTGCGTTTGAACGAATTTTTGGTTCTCTTCATTCAGCGTGTCAGGTTTCAGATTGACCTTGACCGTTCTCATCGGTCCAGATCCCGGACCTGGGGTCATGGTTGCGGGTCCTACTCTCATTTCTGACTCCTGCGAGCGAGTTCATGGACGCCGAGCCAAGGTCAAAATGGCGGGCTCGGTCATGAATGGGTTGGCTGGACTCTTAGGCGCAGGGCCGGCCTCCCTCAACAGCCGAATTTGCTCGCAGTGTCAGTGAATTGAACGTTCGACCTGCGCCAATTTGTCGGGATTGCGCATGACGTAGATGGCTTTGATGCAATCGTCTTCGATCAGCAGCGCCGTCGTCTGAATGCCATCGTCCTCCCGAGTAACAAATCCCGGCAAACCGTTGACGAAGCCGTAGCGAAGCAACGTGGACGGCTTGTCCTTCAAAACCTTGGCTATCGTCGTCAGCAGCTCGGTGACCTCGTCCGAGCCGACAAGCACTCGAGCAGCGGCTGGGCGCTTGCCGCCCCCGTCCGCATGCAATCTTACGTCATCGGCGAGCATACCACCGAGCGCTCCGACGTCCCCCTTTCGGGATGCTACGAAAAAGGCCGAAGCGATCTTGAGCCCGCGTTCGCGCGACACTGGGAAACGCGGCCTCTCTTCACGAACATTCTTCCGCGCTCGGCTTGCCAGCTGGCGGCAGGCGGCCGCGTCGCGACCCAATGTTCTTGCGATATCATCGAAACTTTCACCGAAGACGTCGTGGAGGAGGAACGCAGCCCGTTCCAGCGGGGACAGGCGTTCCAACGCAAGCAATAGCGGCAAGGTGACATCTTCCTCCTCGTCAGGTTCGACGATCGGATCCGGAAGCCAGGTGCCCGCATAGTTTTCACGTCGCGATCGAGCGGACTTCAGGATGTCGAGGCAAAGCCGAATCACAACACGGCGCAAGTAGGCTTCAGGCTCGTGGATCTCTCCTTTGTCGATTTTGGACCAACGGAGCCAGGAGTCTTGCACGACGTCCTCGGCGTCGCTGAGCGAGCCAAGCATTCGATACGCGACCCGCAGGAGCGCGGGCCGCGCGGTATCAAATGCAAAATCTGACTTTGGCTCAGTCACCATCCAAGCGCCGGATCGTAAAGGTTGAAGCCGACGGCAAGCCGGTTCCAGCCATTGATTACGTTGATTAGCAGCGAAAGATTGATCTGCTCCTCTTTCGTGAATTGGGCATCAAGCATTTCATATACATGATCGGGCGCCCGTCGATTTGCGATGAGCGTCAGGTGGTCGGTCCAAGCCAACGCCGCTCGCTCGCGATCGGTGAAGACCGGCGCTTCCTCCCACGCAGCAACCAGATGCAATCGCTGTTCGGTTTCGCCGTTCTTCCGCGCTTCCGCCGTGTGCATGTTGAGGCAATTGGCGCAGCCGTTGATCTGCGATGCCCGGGTCTTTACGAGCTCGGTCAGCCTTTTCTCGAGTCCGCATTCGCTGACGGCCAGCGAGAAATCCAGGAATTGCTTCATATACGTGGGCGCTGTGGCAAATAGGTCCAGTCGATCGCTCATGAGTCTTTCCCTTTCGATGACTCATGCATGACGAGGCGCGCGTCCCGAATGTGACATTTCGCGGCACATATAAAGAATTCTTTATATTTGCTTTTGAGACATGTCACGGCTAGGGGCTGTGGCGAACGCCATCTTGGCGCAAACATCCTGATTTGGAGATTCTCGACGTGGCGACGCAGGCTGAAACCCGTTTCAACGACTATGTCGTGAAGGACCTCGGACTCGCCGATTTCGGCCGCAAGGAGATCGAAATCGCCGAAACCGAAATGCCTGGTCTGATGGCGCTACGCGAGGAGTTCGGTTCGTCCAAGCTGCTCACCGGCGCCCGCATTACCGGCTCGCTGCACATGACGATCCAGACTGCGGTGCTGATTGAAACTCTGATTGCGCTTGGAGCCGAAGTCCGTTGGGCCTCATGCAACATCTTTTCGACGCAGGATCATGCCGCGGCAGCAATCGCAGCACGTGGCGTACCGGTGTTCGCAATCAAAGGCGAAACGCTGGAGGATTACTGGAACTACGTCTGCCGAATTTTCGATTGGGCCGAAGGTAGCAGACCCGACACGACCGCCAACATGATCCTCGATGATGGCGGTGATGCGACCATGTTCGCACTGTGGGGCTACCGTGTCGAACAAGGGGAAGAGTTGTTCACGCCGTCAAATGACGAAGAAGAAATCTTCTGCGCGACTCTGCAACGCTTCCTCAAGGAGCGTCCGGGATACCTGACGACGACGGTAGAGACTATCAAGGGCGTTTCGGAAGAGACGACGACTGGAGTCCACCGACTGTATGAGCTTGCGAAGAAGGGCAAGCTCCCGTTCCCGGCGATCAACGTCAACGACAGTGTCACCAAATCGAAGTTCGACAATCTCTACGGCTGCCGCGAGAGTCTGGTTGATGCGATCCGCCGTGCGACCGACGTCATGCTCGCGGGGAAGGTCGCGGTCGTCGCTGGCTTCGGCGACGTCGGCAAGGGATCCGCCCAGTCACTTCGCAACGGCGGTGCGCGCGTGCTGGTGACGGAAATCGACCCGATTTGCGCGCTCCAGGCAGCAATGGAAGGCTATGAGGTCGTGACTATGGAGGAGGCGACCAAGCGCGCGGACATCTTCGTCACGGCCACCGGCAATATGGATGTCATCACCCTCGATCACATGCGCGCGATGAAGAACATGGCGATCGTCGCGAACATCGGACACTTCGACAGCGAGATCCAGATCGGCGCCCTGGCCAACATGAAATGGACCGAGGTTAAACCGCAGGTGGACGAGGTCGAGTTCCCGGACGGCAAGAAAATCATCGTGCTGTCAAAGGGGCGCCTCGTAAATCTGGGCAACGCGACTGGTCACCCAAGCTTTGTCATGAGCTCGAGCTTCACCAATCAGGTGCTCGCGCAGATCGAGCTCTTTACCCGCGCCGATGAGTACAAGAACGATGTCTACGTGCTTCCAAAGCATCTCGACGAAAAGGTTGCGCGGCTGCACCTCGACAAGCTCGGCGTGAAGCTTACTAGACTGAACGAGAAGCAGGCCGACTACATTGGTGTGTCGGCAGATGGGCCGTTTAAGCCCGATCATTATCGCTACTAGATTTCGACAGACGAGCCTTAATCTTCTAGCCGCACGTTAGCGATAATATGTAGATTAGTGTCGCACGGCCGACACAATGTGAATGTTGCATTAATGCGACATCGGGTTGGGAAACGCCCGTTCAATCTCGATTATCAGTTTCAATTTCCCCGCCATTCCAGCACCACTTCCCCCCGGGATATTCCAGACAATTCCGAGGGGACCTTCGACCTATGCGCCGAGTCAATTCACTCCTTTTGTCCACCGCGTCGTTCGCGGCGCTGATCGCCACACCCGCTTTTGCGCAGCAACCGCCAGCGGACCAATCGCCGCCTGAGGCCCTGCAAAGCGAGCAGGAGGTAGAGTCCGGCCAAGCGGCGCCGTCTTGTCAGGTTCCCGCTGGAACTCCGCTCCCGCCGGGCTGTACCCCAGCGAGTAATGAAGCCATCACCGTAACCGGCACGCGCATTCGTCGCCCCAATCTTGAATCGCCCCTGCCGGTCACGTCCGTCGGCGGTCAGGAATTCTTCCAGACCGGTAACGTCTCGGTCGGCGACAAGCTCGCCGAAGTGCCTTCGATCCGTTCGACCTTCACCCAGGCGAACTCGACGCGGTTCCTGGGAACGGCGGGTCTCAACCTGCTCGATCTTCGCGGTCTCGGCACGGTTCGTACCTTGGTCCTCGTCAACGGCCGCCGTCACGTCGGCGGCGACGTTCTGAGCTCCGGTGTCAGCGTCGACGTCAACACCATTCCGACCGACCTCATCGAGCGTGTCGACGTGGTGACCGGCGGTAACTCAGCCGTTTACGGCTCGGACGCCATCGCGGGCGTCGTCAACTTCGTCCTCAAGCAGGACTATGACGGCATTCTGCTCCGCGGCCAGGGCGGACAGAGCAAGTATGGCGACGCCGATTCCTATTTCATCAGCGCTCTCGTGGGCAGAAATTTCGCGGACGGCCGCGGCAATGTCGCCGTCAACCTCGAATATGCCCGACGCGATCAGGCCTGGGGGTCTGAACGTAGTTGGTTCCGTCAGAACTTCACCCTCAACACCAGCCCGACTCTTATTGAGAACCCCGATTTCCGTTCGGCGACCTTCAACAATACGGGCAATATCCGGTTCGCCACGGGGCAGTGCGGAGTAGGATCCGACGGCACGCCGTTCCTTTGCCCGTTCATTTTCATGCCGAACGGGGATCTGGTTCCGCAGACCGGCGCCCGCCAAGGCGTCGGTCCGAACGGTCAATTCGTTGGCGGCAACGGCGAGGGCTTCGTCGAAGGCCATCAGATTCAGATCACGCCGGAACTCGATCGATACAACATCAATTTCCTCGGGCACTTCGAGATATCGCCGGCGCTCGTTCCCTTCGTCGAAGCCAAATATTCGCGGACCGATAGCTTCGGTACCGGCGGAAACGGCCCGGCATTCATCGCCGGCGGCGGCACAGGCGTCTTCGGCGATCCGTTCCAGTTCGTCGGCGGCTTCAACCGCGAGCAGTTCAGCATCAACGATCCGTTCCTTTCGCCGCAAGCGCGTCAGACGATCATTGATCAGCGCACGCTCGCGGGTCTGGCAACGACCGACGCGACGCGTTTTGTC
>JBKPLG010000079.1:0-4935 GCA_046731515.1 Pseudomonadota bacterium
GAGCAGGCCAGCCACACCATGATACGCTATCCGCGCCCACAAATTTTCAAGAACCCGGTCATTCTTCAAGTCGGTTAGCCAAGGTTCCGGTTGGTTTCGCAGAGCTGCGGTCAGGAAGGCATCAATCTCAGCCGGTTGGGACGTCATAGCGTCCATCGGCTGATCGCCGGGTCCAGCTTGCGATCGCGCCACATCCCCTTGAGGTCCGCGAGCAGGCCGCCGCGGGCCACCATCGCCTCGATCTGACTGTCGGAGAGCTGCCGATAATCGTCGTGAGCGACTGCGCCCACCACAAGATCGTATCGTGCGCCGTCCGGCTTCGTGACCTTCATACCATGCTCGCGCTCGATTTCCGCAGGGTCCGCCAGCGCATCGGCGACGGCAACCTCGTGCCCGAGCCATCGCAATCGCTCCACGAGATCGAAACTGCGGCTATTGCGGACATCGGGAACGTTTTCCTTGAACGTCAGACCCAGGACCAGAGCCGTTCCAGCTTTGCGACGCCGGTCATGGAGCTGGTCGGCTATCCACGAGCCCATTCCGTCGTTGGTCCCGCGCCCCGCAAGGATGACCTGTGGATGATGACCGAGCTGCTGGGAGAGGTGGCTGAGATAATAAGGGTCAACACCGATGCAGTGGCCACCGACTAAGCCCGGCTCGAACTCCAAAAAGTTCCACTTCGTCCTGGCGGCCGCAAGCACATCCCATGTGGACAAATCCATCTTCGAAAAGATCTGCGCGATCTCATTCATGAAGGCGATATTGATATCGCGCTGGGCGTTTTCGATCGCTTTCGCGGCCTCGGCCGTCTTGATCGACGCTGCGCGAAACACTCCACCAGCTGTGATCGCCCCGTAGATCGCGGCCATCTGCTCGAGGACCTCCTCGTCTTCCGCCGCAATGACTTTGGCGATCTTGTCGATCGAGTGCTCCCTGTCACCTGGATTGATCCGCTCGGGACTGTAGCCAAGCCGGAAGTCGCGGTCACGGCGCAGTCCGGCGACCTGTTCGATCTCTGAACCGCAAATCTGCTCGGTCACGCCAGGGTAGACGGTGCTTTCGTAGATGATGGTCGGACGCCGTTCCGGGTCGACCTGCGTCGCGATCATCCGTGTTGCGGCGAGGACGGCCGTTAGGTCCGGCCTGTTCGACTGGTCCACCGGCGTTGGAACCGTGACAATGTAGATATCCGCACTAGCGCAATTCTCCGCGAGATCCGTGACCTCCAATGAGCTTTGTTTAAGGTCCTCGCCGTCCACTTCGCGGGTTCGATCGGAGCCGTCTTGGAGCTCCGCAATTCTTGCGCCGTCGACGTCGTAACCGACGACATCGAACTTGCGTGCCAGCGCGACTGCTAGCGGTAATCCAACGTAGCCGAGACCGACGACGACGATCCGAGGGTTATTCACCATCAGGACAGGCTAGGCGCGAAAATCCGGGCTTAGTCGAGCCCCGCCGCGGCCATTCGCGTATCGCGGCTGCTTTCCTCAGGTACAATCACTCGTAGCCTGCGGTTCGCGAAATCGATTGAGACCTTCTTGAATGCCCGCATTGCATTCATGCCGAGAAGAAGCGCCGGCCTGTCTGTCAGCTTTAACTGCTTGAACGTGTGCGCGTCGGCAAAGACGACGGCGAGACCCTTGAGCTCGATTCCGCCAACGCCGAGCTCACGGATGAACATATATTCGCCCGGAAGCTTCTGGCCCGTGACCGATTCCAGTTCGACCTGTTGCAATGGGCCGGTCAGCATTTTGCTCTTCGTGAGCGAGCGGCGAAGGGCCGCATTACCGACGGTGACTTCAGATCCCGTATCGATGATGACGGTGACCGGCTGGCCGTTTGCCGTCGCCTCGGTGACGATCAGCCGGCCATTGCGCCGATGGCCCTGGACAACGATGGTTCCTGGCTCCTCCCGGAAATCCGGGGACGCCGAAGGGACGATCGACATTGTCTTCGCTTCAAAGTCGAACACGATTCGCTGTGAACGAAGGGAATCGACACCGAGAATCCCATCTGCTCCCATGTTCGCGCCCTCGAGCAAAGGCGCGTCAATCACCTTGACCTGCCTGCGAGTGACCCGAAGGTCAGGAACACTCGCCGTTGCAACCATGGTTGCACCGGCGACGCCATGAACCATCGCAGTATCTCCCGTCTGCAGCTTCAGCTTTGTCGCAAGCTCCCGCGAAACGGCTGTTCTGTCTGAACCCGTGTCGACCAGAAAGCGGTACGGGCCAGTTCCAGACAAGCTAACAGGAACAGTCATGCGGTCGTTCCGCTCAGTCTTGAAACTCACATCTTCCGTCTGCGATGTCTTGTCGACCTCGGAAGCTCCGCTGACCGCTTCAAGCTCTGTGGTCCTTGGTTGCGCTAAAAGCGCGGAACTGCCCGCAACAACCAGACACGAAAGAAGCCAAACCCGACGCATCATTCGGACCTCCGTTGATGCGAGACTTACTCCGCGCTGATTCATTGATCAAACAAAGCTTTGCGTCGTTCAGCAGCGAATTTGAGGCGTTCACCCTCCGACCTGTCGGGCTTCGGCAGCTAATTAAGAAAGCAGCGCGAACAGTACGCCGCAGCCGGTCATTCGCCTGGTTTCGCAACCGGACCAGAGGTCATCCAACGCTCGAGCATCCTGCGCTCGTACGCCGTGAGCGGCCGGCATGCGAGGCCCGGGCGGCGGAAGTCCATCTGCGCCTTGGGACGAGGCTGCGGAATGTTTCGGAGCACTTCTTCGGACTTCAGCGGCCGCGCAAACGCCACTCCGGCATAACGGCCGTGAACCCAGATGACACGACTCTTCAGCCGCAGTTCGTTGCGCTGGAAAAAGCTGATCGAGCCTTCAACGGGCAAGCGTTCACCCTCAATCAGTGCGCCTTCTTCGGAGAGGTTGCGCAGCTTCACGGCCTCCGCGACGCCGTCGACCTCGATGGTCGCGGCAAGGAGCACGGGCGCCCGGCGGAAGCGTCGGTTCTGGATCATGCTGCTCTCGTCCATGGAGATTGACTAGCTCAGACGTAGTAAAGCTTCATTTAACGTCCGGCTATCGGAGCCGCAGCAGAAGCATCAAATTATTGGCCGGCATGGAGTGCGTCTCGATCAGCGCGAACCCGTGTGGCTCAGCCGCGGCGGCGAACTCCTCAACGCGCCGAAGACCCCACTGGGAGTCCCGCTCCCGAAGATCGGCATCAAAGGCGATATTGCTTGGCGCGGTCGGGACATCGTCCTTCAACCAGGGACCGTAGAGTATCAGCCCACCGCTCGGCGGGAGGACTCGCGCAGCTCCTGCAATAAGTCCGAGCGCTGAATGCCATGGGCTGATGTGGACCATATTGATGCTTAGCACGGCATCGGCCCCGTCGATCGGCCAGTCACTTTTCGCCGCGTCAATAGCGATCGGTTCGCGGACGTTCGAAAGCTGCGTCTCTTGCCGCCACGCGCGAATGGATTCCAGGGAGTCCGGGTGCACATCGCTCGGCTGCCATTCGAGGTTGGGGAAGTGCTCTGCGAAATAAACGGCGTGTTCTCCCGTTCCGCTGCCGATCTCAAGGACAAGGCCGTTATCGGGAAGCCACCCACGAAGCACCTCCTTTATTGGTTCGCGGTTGCGAAGCGCGGCGGGAGCGGATCTGCGTGCGCCGAAAGCGGGCGCTTCGTAAAAACGCCGCTCGTCAGTCACTCCGCAGCCTGAGCCGGTTCCGGCTCACGATAGGTGAGCACGGGCTTTCGCGCCGCCAGTGTTTCGTCGAGCCGCCGGCGCGGCGCGTAGACAGGCGCGGCCTTCAGGCTCTGGTCGCCCCCCTTAGCTCGCTCGGCGATCGAGCGGATTGCGGCGATAAACTGGTCGAGACTCGTCTTCGATTCCGTCTCGGTGGGCTCAACGAGCATCGCCCCGTGGACCACCAACGGGAAATACATCGTCATCGGATGGAAGCCCTCGTCGATCAGCGCCTTCGCCAGATCGATCGTGCTGATTCCGCCTTGGAAGCCTTTGTCCGAGAAGATCGCCTCATGCATGCAAGGTCCGCTCCTGGCGAAGGGCGAGTCGAGAACGTCCTCGAGCCTGCGCAGAATGTAATTCGCATTGAGGACGGAATCCTCAGCGACCTGCTTCAACCCGTCGGCGCCGTGGCTCAGGATGTAAGCGAGAGCTCGGGTAAACATCCCCGTCTGCCCATGGAATGCGACCATCCGGCCAAAGGTGTCGGGATGCTCTTCGTCCGCATTCTCTTCTTCGACCAGCTTGAACGTACCGTCGGAGTAGCTCGCGCTAAAGGGTATCGGGCCATAGGGTGCGAGCGCTTTCGATACGACAACGGGGCCCGAGCCCGGCCCGCCGCCGCCGTGCGGAGTGGAGAAGGTCTTGTGGAGGTTGATGTGCATCGCGTCGATGCCCAGGTCGCCTGGCCGGACCTTGCCTACGATCGCATTGAAGTTGGCGCCGTCACAATAGACGAAGGCGCCAGCGGCATGCACCGCATCGCTGATCGCCTTCATTTCGGGCTCAAACAGGCCGCATGTGTTGGGATTGGTAATCATCACGGCCGCGACGTCCGGACCAAGCCGCGCCTTCAAAGCGTCGAGATCGACGCGACCCGCGGGGTTCGCTGGAATGCTCTCGACCCGATATCCGGCGAAGGCCGCAGTCGCCGGGTTTGTCCCGTGCGCGCTCTCAGGAACGAGGACCACCTCGCGTTTGTCGCCGCGGGCTTCAAGGGCCGCACGGATGCACAGCAAGCCACAAAGCTCACCATGAGCGCCTGCCTTAGGGCTCATCGCGACGCCATACATTCCGGTCAGCGCGATCAGCCACTCAGCGAGTTCATTGATCACCTGCAATGCGCCTTGGACCGTCTCTTGCGGCTGGAAGGGATGGACGTCGGCGAAGCCCGGCAACCGGGCGATTTTCTCGTTGAGTCGCGGGTTGTGCTTCAT
>JBKPLG010000080.1:0-16804 GCA_046731515.1 Pseudomonadota bacterium
GGCCGTTCCCGACATGATGACCGACGATGAAATCCTTGCGGAATTTCGCGCCGCCGACGCGCTCCTCGAGGGCCATTTCATCCTGTCCTCGGGGCTCAGGAGCCCGCGTTACCTGCAGTGCGCTCGCGTGCTGATGGATCCTGCCCGGGCGGAGCGGCTCGCCCGCGCGCTGGCCGCCAGATTGCCCGCTGAGATTCGCGAGCGGATCGAAGCCGTGGTTTCTCCGGCGATGGGCGGTGTCATCATTGGCCACGAGATGGGCCGAGCGCTCAATCGTCCGGCTATGTTTCTCGAACGACCGCAAGGCACATTCGAGCTTCGCCGCGGCTTCCGGCTGGATCCCGGAACCCAGGTGCTGATGGTCGAGGATGTCGTGACGACCGGTCTTTCGTCCAAGGAGGCGATTGACGCCGTCCGGGAGGCGGGAGCGGACGTGATCGCCGAAGCCGCTCTCGTCGACCGGTCCGGCGGGACTGCCGACCTTGGCGTGCCCCTTTACCCGCTTATACGCATCGATGTTCCGACCTATTCCGCCGATGCCGTTCCAGCGGAGCTTGCCGCGATCCCGCCTACCAAGCCGGGTAGCCGCTCCGCCGCGTGACCTCCCGTCTTCGCCTCGGCGTCAATATCGACCACGTCGCGACCATCCGGAACGCGCGGGGCGGCGATCATCCTGACCCGGTGCGCGCTGCCCACATCGCTGCGGATGCGGGTGCTGAAGGAATTACCGCGCACCTGCGAGAAGACCGCCGCCACATTACGGACGACGACATCGATCGACTAATGGCAGAGATCGACCTGCCCTTGAACCTTGAGATGGCAGCGACCGAGGAGATGCTGGAGATCGCGCTGCGCCATAAGCCGCACGCGGCCTGTATCGTCCCGGAGCGGCGGGAGGAGCGCACGACCGAGGGCGGCCTCGATGCTGCGGGGCAGAGCAATCACCTCGCTTACTATGTCGGCAGGCTCGGCGACGCTGGCATCCGCGTCAGCCTGTTTATCGAGCCCTCGGAACGGCAGATCGAAGCCGCTTTGCGGCTCGGTGCTCCCGTCGTCGAATTCCACACCGGACGCTACGCGCATGTCGAAGATGACGAACGAATTACCGAACTCAAGCGCATCGCCGATTGCGCTGCGCTCTCCGTCAAGAACGGAGTCGAGCCGCATGCCGGCCATGGGCTTACGTTCGACAATGTCGTGCCGATCGCGGCGATTCCCCAGCTCGCAGAGCTCAACATCGGGCATTTCCTGATCGGCGAGGCTATTTTCACCGGCCTCGACGCAAGCGTCCGGCGGATGCGCGAACTCATGGACGAGCCGCGCAAATGATCGTCGGCCTCGGCTCGGACCTGTGCAACATCGAGCGCATTGAGCGGTCGCTGAACCGTTTCGGCGATAGGTTCCTCAATCGCGTCTTCACCGATGTCGAGCGGGCCAAGGCGGCCTCGCGCCCATTCACACGCGCTGGAACTCTCGCCAAGCGGTTCGCTGCGAAGGAAGCTTTCTCCAAGGCTGTCGGCACAGGGTTCAGGCGCGGGGTCCACATGAAAGACATTGGCGTCGTCAATCTTCCGTCCGGGGCTCCGACGCTAAGCCTGACCGGAGGCGCGAGAGCGCGGCTTGACGCCCTTGCGCCGGAAGGCCACGCCATCGACATATATTTGACCCTTACCGACGAACATCCTTGGGCACAGGCGTTTGTGATCCTGACCGCCCGCAAGCTGGAGCCCTGATTGTTGAGCGATACCGTTCCCGAGGCGAGCACCGAAAGTCCGGCCGCTCCGCCCGTCGAAAAGAAGGAAGACAAGGGCTCCGCGCTGTGGCGTGAGATCAAGGGCCTGTTCTGGGTGTTGCTGGCGGTGCTGGCGTTCCACAGCTTCATCGCGAAGCCCTTCTACATTCCTTCCGAATCGATGATGCCAGGGCTGCTGACCGGCGACCGGCTCGTCGTTACCAAATTCCCGTACGGCTGGTCCTGGGTGTCGCCCAGCTTTCACATCTTCCCACACGTCGAGGGACGCCTGTTTGGCCAGCTGCCGAACCGGGGCGATATCGTTATCGTCACTCCTCCGGGGACGCGCACTGATTATATCAAGCGGGTCATCGGTCTCCCGGGCGACATTGTGCGGATGGTCGACGGGACTTTGATCATCAACGGACAGCCGCTGAAGCGCCAGGCGCAGGCTCCGAAAATGATCCCGGTCGACGCCAATTCCCCCTGCGGGTCCGAACGCGACCCGGCTCTATACGATTTCCGCGTGCGTGGAGGGGACGGCAAGACATACTGTCGAGTTCCGATCGTCCGCGAGACGCTCCCTAACGGTCGATCCTATGAGACCGTTGAGCTTGGCCGTTCGACCGAAGACAGTTTCGGACCGATCCGGATTCCGGCGAACCACCTCTGGCTGATGGGCGACAACCGCGACGATTCTGCGGATAGCCGGGTGCCAGAATGGCAGGGCGGACTCGGCGGGCCGGTCCCATGGGAGAATATCGGCGGGCGTGCCGAGTTCATCACCTTCTCGCTCGACGGAACGACTGAATGGTGGAACCCGCTGACTTGGTTAGAGGCCTTCCGGCCCGGTCGCGCCGGAACCTCGCTCAGGAGTAGCTAATGACTGTCCGGCCGCGCCGGAAAGTTGCCCGAGGGCAGCTGACTGCCGCGCGGCCACCGACGACCGAGCCCCACGTCGAGCGGCCCGGTCCCGCGGAGTTCCGCGACCCGCTCGTTCGGCGGGAAATGGCGAAGGCGGCCGTCTGGTTCGGGATGGCGCTGGCGATAGTCGGCATTATCGTCCTCGCCCAGCCGCTGCTCCTAATCATTGGCGGAGCGATTTTCGCCGTCTTCCTCGACGGAGGAGTCCGCCTGCTGGGTCGACTGCTGCCCATTCCACGCGGATGGCGACTGCTGCTGACGATCGTCCTTGCCTTCGGCTTCCTCGGCTGGGTCTTCTGGTTTGCCGGAACCACGATTGCGGCGCAGTTTGAGGCACTTCGTGTCGTCGTCACCGCCCAGTTCGATCGATTGATGGAATTTGCAGCATCGCTCGGACTCGTGCCCAAAGGCCCACCCACGAACCTCGGTTCTCAGCTCCTGGGTTCGGTCGGTCGCCTCACCAGCGCCGTTGGAAGCGCCATCGGCGCCGTCACCAGCGTCATCGCGATGATCGTCATCGGCATCTTCCTTGCTGCCGAGCCGCGCATCTACGACCGCGGCATCGCCTGGATGCTGCCTTTGCGCCACCGCGCGAGCTTCTACAGAATTGCGGAGCACATCGGTTTCACTCTGCGCCGCCTGCTTTTTGGACGGCTCATCGGCATGCTGTTCGAAGGCGTCTTTACCTGGGTGATGTTGACCGTTGGAGGAGTGCCGATGGCCGCCCTCCTCGGGCTGGTGACGGGTGTCCTCGCCTTCATCCCAAACATTGGCGCCATCACCTCCGGCATTTTGATGGTAGCGGTCGGTTTCAGCGCCGGCCCGCACCAGGGTGTCTATGCGATCTTCGTCTATTTCTTTGTTCAGAATATCGACGGCTACCTCGTCGTCCCCTACATCGCTCGACGAACCGTCGACCTCGCTCCCGCGATCGTTCTTGCCATGCAGTTGTTGATGGGAGCGCTATTTGGGATCCTCGGAGTACTCTTCGCCGATCCGATCCTCGCGACCCTCAAGGTGGTGCTGGTCGACCTCAGCAAGCGGCAGGAGGAGTTAGAGGCGGGTGGAGAACGAACAGAGCTTGCCTCCGGCTGATTTTATTGCTGCGTCGGGCCCTGCTGCATCATCGCTGCACCGCCGCGCACAATCTTTCGCACCTGGACCTCAAAAGTCAGCGAGCTGTTGGCCGGAAATCCCTGCGGCGGCGGCTGATTGCCGAAGGCCAGACGCTGCGGCATCTTGAACCTGTAACGGCCGCCTTCCTGCATTTTCGTCATGGCTTCAGCAAAGCCGGGAAAAACCATGCTCATCGTGAAGGGCTGCGGTCCGCCGTGCGTATCGCTACTGTCGAACACCGTGCCGTCGTCGAGCTGGCCGACATAATCCATTAGGGCGGCATCGTCCGTTCCGATCGGTTGCCCTGAGCCGGTCTTGAGAGTGCGAAATTCAAGCCCGCTGGACGTGACTTCGGGTCTCAGCGATCCGGCGCCGATCCAAGCGAGGCCGATTCCAGCAGCAATGATGATCATGAATGCGAGCCACAGCTTCAAGACCCGGCCGGTGTTCGCGGGTCGATGAGCAGCTTCGGCGACAGACATCTGGTCTGCGGTAAGGCCTAACGGGAGCCTTCGCGCTCGGCGCGCTTGCGCTCGAGCTTGCGGGCGCGGCGGATCGCCGCCGCGCGCTCGCGGGCGCGCTTTTCCGACGGTTTCTCGTAATGACGGCGCAGCTTCATCTCGCGGTAGACGCCTTCGCGCTGCAGCTTCTTCTTGAGCGCGCGCAGCGCTTGCTCGACATTATTGTCGCGGACAATGATCTGCATAAATGGCCGTCACACTCCTTGTATTTCGTTCAATCTGTCCTAAATATCTGAAAGGACAGCGTTTTCTAGCAAAATTATAGCGGCCTCCGGAGACACGTCTGCGGCGGCGCGGGCGCCATAGCAGCGGTCCGCGTTCCGTTCAAGGCGTTGCCAAAAGCTGAAGAGTGCGACGAACCGTGGGCGGCAAGCGATGGAAGGCGCAACCAAACCATTAAGTATATCTGCCGTTAACCGATTGAATGATATTGAGCACGGCTCCGAGCGGAGGGATTAATGACATTGAATCGACGGGAGATGCTGCGTGTTGGCGCAATGGGCGCTGCCGGCGTAATGCTGTCTTCTTCCGCTGCTTCGAACACCCTGCCGACTCTTCTGGCGCCGGCTCAGCCGCCGCTCATGCCAAACCCGACGCCTGTGGCTCCTGCCCAAGTTCAGGTCCCAACTGCGCCAGGCGGCATTGACCCGCAACTCTTCGCCAGGGCGAAGGCCGCGCTTGATACCCACAAGGTTTGGCCGCGCGATACGATGGCCATTGTCGACTTCTCGAAGCCATCGAGTGAAGAGCGCTTTTATGTCGTCGACCTCATGAGCGGGAACGTCGAAGCCCACCGCGTTGCCCACGGTCGCGGCTCGGATCCCGATCATTCCGGCTTCGTCGAGCGCTTTTCGAACGATTTCGGTTCCTATGCGACCTCGAGCGGCACCTATCTCACCGGCGACTATTACGATGGTAAGTACGGGCTTTCGATGAAGGTCCGCGGCCTCGACTGGAGCAATTACAACGCGGAGCCGCGCGCCATCGTCATTCACAACGCCTGGTATGCCGAGGACGACATGATCCCGATTCACGGCAAGCTCGGCCGTTCAGAAGGCTGTTTCGCAATGTCGCGCAAGAGTCAGTACGACGTGATGCGCCGAATCGCCGGCGGCCGCATGATCTACGCAGACAAACTCGCCTAACACTCCAGCTGCAGCGCAGGGAATGCGCAGCAATCACGGCAATACGTAACGCCCAAAGCTCCCCGGCCTATCGGAGCATAGCGATGAGCGGTTCCTCGAAAGTTGGCCACATCACAGCCACGATCATTGCGCCGGTTGCGAAAGCCATGATGGCCAAGGTTGATCGAGCAGGTTTTCGCCGCGCCCGCCTAGATCGCAGCAAAATCCAAATCCATCCGGCGGCAACTGCCAGTATGGCAACTGCCGTCATCCACGGTTGGGCCCTCCCAAAAAAAGCAAAAACGCCCCCAAAGCTAGCCACCATGACGGGAGGCAGTGCGAAGGGAAGAACACAGCAAACGCCACAGGCGATTGCCGCAGTCGAAGCCGTGGCGGCGACTGTGGTTGCGGCTCTGTCGTCGGTTACCGAAGCCTCAGTCATGCGCGGCACTCGGTAACGCAGCCGCATGTCTTAATCTCATTGGCTTGCCCGCGAGAGGCAAACGGCTCGAAGAGGGCGTCGACAGCATCACGCGCCTCTTCAGGCGCAGCTATTGAGACTCGTACGAAGTCACGATGCTCCACAATGTCAAAAGTCAGAAAGGCGCAGCACGCCTGCTCACCAGCGACCAGCTTGCGGACATCGTCGATCGCCTCGGGAACATAGTCGAGCGTTAGTGTCAGCCCCTCGCGCCGAGCGGATTTGAGCGAGCGAGCGTTCAGTGCTGCAATCCACGCCAACCGCTCATTCAAACTTCCTGCATTGAGCGTGCAGCTAATTGCAGCGCCGTCCATCTGTTTCTCCCAGGCGCTTCAGCGGCCCACTAGTCCTCATGTACGACTTCAAGTAACTTGAGGTTCAAGAGCTTTTTTCCGAAGGATTTGTAATGCCCAGCTACAGAATCGGCGAGCTTGCCGATCGTACGAGCACAACCACTCCGACGATCCGCTATTATGAGGAGATTGGACTGCTGCCCGCTCCCGGCAGACAGGAGGGCAACCAGCGGCGTTATGGAGACGAGGATGTCCGTCGTCTGACCTTCATCCGACGATGTCGAGAGTTCGGTTTTTCAATCGACCAGGTGCGTACGCTGGCGGCAGTGACCAGGGATCCATCGCGTTCCTGCATGGAAGCACGAGACATCGCCTATGCGCACCTGCTGGATGTCCGGTCCAAGTTGCGCGAGCTGCGTGCGCTCGAGAGGAGCATCGCGCAATTCGTTTCGGATTGCGATGCGGACTGCGCCGGTGGCCCCGGACCCGAGTGCAGCATCTTTGATGAACTCAGTGGCCAACATCCGCCGAGCTCTTGCTGCAAGAAGTCCAACTAATATGTGGACCGTCCCCGCCTACCTGGGCGCAGCGGTCGCCGAGATCGCCGGTTGTTTCGCCTTCTGGGCGTGGCTCCGGTTGGATAAGTCGCCGTGGTGGCTGCTCCCCGGCACAGGCTCGCTGGCATTGTTCGCCTACCTCCTGACCCTTGTCGACACGTCCGCAGCGGGAAGAGCCTATGCGGCTTACGGCGGCGTTTACATCGCCGCGTCAATCGGCTGGCTCTGGTTCATCGAAGGGACCAAGCCCGACCGGTGGGACGTTGTCGGCGCGATTGTTTGCTTGGTTGGAGCGGCGATCATCCTATCAGGTCCTCGCCCTAACTAACTCGTGCGTTGGCGCGCCATCGGCCACTTTCACGGCCGAGGATAGGCGTGACAGCCGTGCCGCTTACCTCGTCGCGACTTGGTCAGCCGGCTTGGGCTGAGACTTCGGCTTTGCCGGTTTACCGGCGATTACGTCCGGTGTCTTCTTGAGCGGCGCTAGACTCGCTCCACCGTCCTTCATCTGCAGTGCGGTGAGCGCTTTTGCGTCGCGGCCATAAAGGTCATGATAGTCGACAATTCGCCCGTCGTTCAGCGCCGCAGCACTGAAGTAGACGATATAGACCGGCACCGGCTTCACGAAGTTAGCCTGGATCGTCTTCTTGCTGCCAAGCGTGGTCTGGATCTTCTCCGGGGTCCACTCCCCGCCGTCGTCGCCAAGAAGCTCGGTAGCGAGGTCGAGAATATTCTCGGTGCGGATGCAGCCGTGGCTGAGCGCGCGCATCCGGCTGCTGAACCGGCTGCGAGCGTTCGTATCATGCAGGTAAATGTTTTGCGGATTGTACATCACGAATTTGAGCTGGCCGAGCGCGTTGGTGGGCCCGGGCGGTTGCCGCCAGCGCTGCACCTTGCCGCCCGCTCCTTTGAGCGGGACGAACCCCTTCTTGCCGGCGACTTCGCCGGTGATGCTCGGCGGCACTTCCCACCAGGGATTAAGCATAACGCCGACGGCCATGGCCGACAGCTGCGGCGTAGGGGTTTTGGTCGCCCCGGCGATCGCCTTGTGCTTCCAACGGTTGACGCCATTTTCGACCAGCGTCGCGTGAAATCCGGGCACGTTGACGATGATATATTTTTCGCCGAGGTCACGGGGCAGCCAGCGCCAGCGGTCCATGTTCAACCGGATCCGGTTGATCTTCGCGGCGTCGGCCTCCGGCGTCATCGCCAGTGCGGACTTCAGAGCAGCGTATTGAGGATGAGTTGGCAACAGGCTGTTCAGTGCGTCCGCAATTTGATGCGTGGCGAGCGCGCTGCGGAGCAAGCCGTCCTGCTTGGCTTCGTCAAGGTCGTTATCGACCACGAACCACGCGATCCGCCCCGGCTTCTTCACATGCCCGTAGGCAAGGTCTGAGGATAGACGGTTGAAGCGGTCCGTCGCCTCCTTGGAGATCACGACCGGATTGCGCGTGCGGAGTGCAGCGACGAGCCCCTCGACATCATAGTCTACGGGATTCAATCCCTCTTGGCCGATCTGCTGGATGTAGTGGACGAGATCTTCGGCGCTGATCGCATCCCATACGGGCGGGGGCAGCGGCGGTGGCGCGAGCTGAGCGACCTGCGGCTGCGGCAGAGGAGCAAGAGGATTGCCTGAAACGGACGGCCCTGGCTGGACCGCCGCGGGCGCCCTGCCAGTGGGCGCCGGTGCGACCGGAGCCCTGCTCACTGACGCCGGCGGAGCGGCCGGCTTCACCTGCGCACGCGTGGGATTTGCGGCCAGGAAGGCGGTGCAGGTGAACAGTAAAAGGGAGCTTACGCGCGACTTCATCGGCGACCTCAACCCGTTCATTTTAAAGGGATACCCCATCCCAGAGAAATCCATACACGCGTTCCGCCCGGCATTCCAGTGACGCTTGCACCACACGCACGCGAACAACTCACCAATGACCTTATCGCAAACCAATCCTTAAGGGCAGCTGGCTAGAATCACGGAGCCAGTGGGAGGCGAGTTTAATGTCGTCGAATTTCGCGCTTGATGGAGGAATGATCCCGCGAAACGCTCGCCGCACGATCGACGAGCGAGGGGAACTGCGCCATTGCGCAAGGTCGAGCACCGCAATGCTCGAGTTTCGCGCCCGCAAACATGTCGTCCGTCTCATCAACGTGTCTAAATCCGGTGCTATGGCGATTTTCCCACACACGCCGAACATTGGTGAACGGCTCGTTCTCCATCTCCTTGACCAGGGCCTCGTCACGGCTCAGGTGAGGTGGGTGAAGGATGGAAGGATCGGTCTGTCCTTCGTGACTCCGGTCGAGTAAGCGTCGGATGAGGATGGATTTTTCGATGATCAAGGCGCGAATTGCCGAAGATCACAGTGAGCGCCGGCGCTTTTCGCGTCATCCCGTCGAGCTGGATGCCAAGGTGCGCGAGCTCGGTGCTACCGGGGTGGAGGCACGAGTGCTCAACATTTCGCAGAGCGGCTTCATGGCATCGTCCGAGGGACGATTCGAAGTCGGCTCTCGAATCTGGTTGATGCTCCCGGGCCGGGACCGAGCGAATGCCGTTGTGAAATGGATTGCCGGCGACAAGCTCGGGGCAGAATTTGCGGAGCCGATCTCGATTGAAGGTCTTAAGGCTTAAGCTCTGCGCACGGCTGATCCCTCGCCTGCCTCGATTTAACACGCGCTCCACCCCCTGATCATCTTGGTGCCGGTTAGGGCGTGCAACCGCGTTTAGTTTCGCTCGTTAGGCCAGCCGCAAAAGGAAGGAAGCGTAATGCCGTTCACCCCGGCCAGTGCCGAACTTCGCAAGCCCTATGAGCGCGGCTATCACGCCGTCTACCGCGAGCATGAGATCAATCACTGTCCCGGCTGCGGCCACACGCAATGGCTCGTTGGGCGGGTCTCGGCGGAGTGCGCCTTCTGCGCAACTGCCTTGCCGCTCGCCGAAGCGAGCATGCGCTCGCACAGCGGGCCGGTCGTCATCCAGCACAAAAACCGCGACGCCCACGCCTGGGCGGCTTAACTATCCCTTAGGCCTGACCGGCACGTTGACATTGCACAGGTCGACGCCGCCTGCCGGGCGAATATAGAAATCGTCCTTCCTATGGGCGCGCACGCGTAAATAGTTGGCAAAGCTCGCGCTCGCAGTGTCCATATATTCGAAAGCAGGTCGGTCTGCGGGTGAGATCTGGCTCGCCAGACGAATGCTGGCGATCGGGACATATTGCGCCTTGTCCTTGTAGAAGCCGAGCGCCTCCGTTCCCCGCGGCAGCGAGCTCAGCTTGTCGATCCCCTCGATCACCCGACCCACGACTGCGATGTTGCGATCGAGGTGCCGCGGAGCGTGGCCGATAACGGCGTACAGTTCGCCTCCGGTGCCCGTGTCGGGCGACAGATCGCGGCCGACGCCCACGCTGCCGTAGCAATGCGCCAGGTTCGCCCATCCGGCCTTCGCGTCGTAGGCTACGGGCCATCCCCCGGAGAAGCCTGCGCCTGACGCATAAGGATCGGCATAACCGAGCGGCTTGATCGAGAGGCCCTTTAGCGCTCGCGTATATTCAGCAGGGGGCTTTGAAGTAACGCCCGCCGGCCATGGCCTGTCACTCTCGTTGAGGCCCCATTGCGCGACATAATTGTCCTGAACGCGATAGATCGTCGCTCCGTCCCAATAGTTGGAGCGCGCCAGCGCCTTGATGTTTCGCACGTGAACGGGCGCGAAATCGGGCGCGAGCTGGACGACGACACGACCGCCGTTTTTCAAGTCCATTACGAGAAGATTGTCAGGGTCGATCTGCCGCCACGCGCTCGCCGGTGCATTTGCGACGATGTCGTTTGGAGTCAGCGGCTTTTTCTCCGGTGCTGCCCCAACCAGCAGCACGGCGGCACCACACAACAGCAAGACTCGCATGAATTCCCCTTCCCTATTGCCGTTGATCTAGCCGAGCAATCGCGGCCCCGCTATCGCCCCGTCCATGTATCTTGCCACCTTGATGCTGCTCGGCTCGGGCGAGCTGGGAAGGGAATTCGCGATCGCCGCTAAGCGGCTCGGATGCCGGATCGTTGCCTGCGATCGCTATGCGAACGCTCCGGCCATGCAGATCGCCGACGCTTTTGAGGTATTCCCGATGCTCGATGGAGCGGCCCTTCGAGGAGCGGTCGAAAAGCATCGTCCAAATGTCATTGTGCCGGAGATCGAAGCTATCGACACAGCCGCCCTCGCCGAGTTGGAGAGCAAAGGCTGGCGCGTCGCCCCTTCCGCCAAAGCCGTCCAGTTGACGATGAACCGCGACGGCATCCGCGAGTTTGCCGCGCGCGAACTGGGGTTGGTGACCTCCAAGTATCGCTTCGCCGAGAGCCTCGACGAGGCGTTGGCGGCGGCTGCCGAGGCTGGCCTGCCCTGTGTGATCAAGCCTGTGATGTCGAGCTCCGGCAAGGGTCAGAGCACGGCGAGGTCGATTGAGGATGTCGGAACGGCGTGGGACTATGCAGTCGAGAAGATGCGCGGCGATCGCCCTCGGATCATCGTCGAGGAGTTCATCGACTTCGACAGTGAAATTACGCTTCTGACCATCGCGACAAAGGACGGCGTGCTGTTCTGCGCGCCGGTCGGCCATCGCCAAGAAGCCGGAGATTACCGCGAAAGCTGGCAGCCCGCGGCCCTTTCCGAAGGCGCGCTTTTCTCTGCGCGGCATCAGGCGCGCAAAGTCGTGGAAGCGCTCGGCGGCTATGGGATTTTTGGCGTCGAGTTCTTTGTCCGCGGCGACCAGGCGGTCTTTTCAGAGCTTTCGCCGCGACCGCACGACACGGGAATGGTCACATTGATTTCGCAATTCCCGAATGAGTTCGAACTGCACCTGCGCGCGATCCTCGAGCTTCCGATACCTTCAATCGAGCTTATTGGACCCTCGGCCTCCGCGGTCATTCTCGCCTCGGAGGAAAGCGAGGCCTTCGTCTACGAGGGCCTTGCCGATGCGCTTGCGGTAGGCGCCCCCGGGCGGCCAGTCGATCTCAGAATCTTCGCCAAACCAAAGACGCTCATGAACCGTCGAATGGGCGTTGCCCTGGCGCGCGGCGCAACTGCGGACGAAGCCGTCGATCGCGCGAAGGCCGCAGCCGCGCGAGTCGCCATTCGTTATACGGGATAGGAGGAACTATGGCCCGGAACGTAGAAGTGGCAGCGCTTTGCACGCTCCTTCTTTCAGCGTGCAACCCATCGCAGGAGCAACAGGCGCAGACCAATCAGCCGACAATCAAAGTCCGTAGCGCGGAGCAGGACCAATTGCACAAGCTCGACGCGCTCAATCTCGCCATCGGGCTAAAGCGCGCGATCTACGACGCTGGCTACACCTGCAAGACAATCAGCGACGCTGGATTCGTCGGCGAATACAAGAATCTCGATATGTGGATGGCGCGCTGTACCGACGGGAAGCAGAAGCGGGACTGGGCGGTCTTCGCTGGGCCCGATGGAAGCGCGCAGGTCCGCGACTGCCGCGATATTCCAGGCACCGGTTTACCCGAGTGCGTGATCAAGCAGCGCCCGAAGGGCAAGTTCAACGAAACCGAATAGCCGTTAGTTCGGGTTGCACTGGCGAGTTTCCTTATACTCGCCGCTCGCGGACTTCTCCTTGATCGTGACGCAATTTCCCTGACGCACGGTTTCGCGCCAGCTGCCGTCGGCATTGTTCACCCGATTACCCTTAGGCACGCGCTTGCCGTCCTTGATCTCGTAAGAGAAGTTTTTCGGCGTCTTTTGATCCTGCGCCATCGCCGGAGCGGTGCACACGGCGGCCGCGACGAACGCCGCAGCTCCAAGCATCAGCACTTTGTTGCCCAGACGCATCATTACACTGCTCCTCACGGTCCCTCTGCCCGAATCGACGTGAACTGGCGCTGACAGCGCCGCACGTAACGGCTCAGCGGACCTGCAATACCCCATGTTGGATCGTGATCACTGAATCGCAATGGTTAAGTGTCGAGGGTCGATGCGCGACGACGAGCCCGGCCGGCCGCGGATCAAGTGCTTTAAGATGGTCCAGCAAAACCGCTTCACTATCCGCATCGAGCGCCGAGGTCGCTTCATCGAGAAGCAGTAGCGATGGCCGACGGAGGAGAGCCCGCGCGATCGTCAGGCGTTGGCGTTCGCCGCCCGAAAGCGCGCTTCCGCGATCACCGACCCTCTCGTCAAGCCCGTTGGGCAATGCTCCGACCCGGAGCGCAAGCCCGGCGATTTCGAGCGCCCACCAAAGATCCCCATCCGTGGCGACAGCGCCTTCGGCCAGCAAGTTTCCGCGGACGGTATCGTCGAACACCGATCCTTCCTGCCCAACGTACGCCAGTCCCGCACGCCAGCGGTCGAGCGTGACTCCGCTTAGGTGATGGCCGTCGACCGTGATGGAGCCCTCCTGCGGAGCGACGAGCCCGGCCGCGATATCGATCAACGTCGTCTTGCCCGTCCCCGACCCGCCGGCAATTCCGATCCACTCTCCGCGCGCGAGGTCCAGACTGGAATGCGCGATCCCTAGTCCGGGTGCATGCATGTAGCTGATCTGTCGGAAATCGAGCTTCTGCCAGTCGAGTGGCTGTGCCGCTTGAGGTTCCACAGCAGTTGGCGGAGCCAAGCTGCCTACACGCCGCTTGATTGAGCCGAAGGCGGGTGCATAGGCGGCAACATTCTGGAAGCCCTGCTGGAGCGACTGGGCCGGCCCGCTCATGCGTGCGAACAGCACCAAAGCCGCAATGAGCACTGGAAGTGGCAGTGCAAGCACTCGCACGCCGACGAAAAGCAGCAGGGCGGCTGCGATCGCGCTTCCGAGGAAGCCAAAAGATCGAGCGCGCGCCAGATCGTCGACAAACCGCACGGTCTCCAGCTTTGCGGCGTCAAGGCTCACTCTGTATTCGCGAAGGAACTGCGCAACGGTTCCCTGTGCAAGCGCGGACTTGAGTCCGGCATGCATCCGAAAGCCCGAGCTCGTACTTTCTTCGGCTCGTTCGACCAGTGCTATTCCGCTTTTGACCCCGCGCCGAGTCCAGCCGGCTGAGGCTAGGAAACCGATCACGAGAATGACGAACGCAACCGCGGTGAGCGCCGGAGACAGGAGCGCGGCCAAAGCGAACTGAACCGCCAGCATCACCACCGCAATCGCCAAATGCTGCAGAAATGATACGGCGTTTCCGGCCCTTGGCACGTCGTTCAGGAGCAACGACTGCATGCCCGCCTGGCCCACATGGCTCGCGAAGGCCCAACCGCGCTCTGCTAGCGTCGCCGCTGCACGGAGGCGCAATGATGCTTCATATCCCGCCTCGAGCCGCGCCAGCATCAGATCTCGCGCGTAAAGCAGGACTGAACGCACTGCCATGGCTCCGACAAACAGGCCAAGAGCGGAACCTAGTCGCTGGCCGTCAATTAGCGCGCCAGCCCACCCGGACATTGAGCCGGGAACGGCCGTCCCATCTCCCATTGCAATCGACACGAGCGGGACGATCAGCAGCAGGCCGAATCCTTCGGCAATCGAGCCGAGAAGCATCAATGCCAGCGCGAGCCACAGCCGGGCGCCGGCGAATGCACGATAATCACGAAATAGTGCGGCTACGCCGCTGGATACTGCCCGGTTCATCCGCATGACCGGGCGCTTGCGCGGGCTTAGCCCTGCCGCGCCTTGAAGCGACGGTTCGTCTTGTTGATGACGTACGTCCGTCCGCGACGGCGGATGACGCGGCAGTCCCGGTGGCGCGCCTTCAGCGACTTTAGCGAATTGCGAATCTTCATGGCCGGGCGCCTGCCTCGTTCGATGCTGTTACGTTGTTGGAAAGGTCCGAAAACCGGCCGTCCACCTAGAGAGAGGCCCTGTGGAAGTCAAGCTGCGACGCGAATGCGTGACCGTTCAGCGCAACAGCATCTTGTCTCCCTCGATTTCAACCTTGTCTAATGTACTGAGGAAGCTTTGGCCGAGCAGAGATTGTTTGCCGGAGTTGAGGACGACGGCCGGAAGACCCTCCACGGTCTTTTGGCCAAGCGATACACGATCGAGCCTCGCCATCTCCCCATGAACGTCGCCATCGGCACCTCGCCCGATCACTTCGTGCATCCCGATCGACGTCGCCAGACCCGCACTGCGAGCATCCTCGCGCGACAAGGCGATGTCGCTCGCGCCGGTGTCGACCAGCATGTGGAGCGTGGAACCATTGACTTGAACATCGGCATAAAAATGCCCGTTCGGGTCACGGTGGAGTTCAACGCCATCCTCAACATGGTTGTCGTTGGGATCCTCGGCCGCGCCCTCAGCCGGATGGCGCCTTTGTGTTTCCTGCGCGCGGAGGATCTCGTCGCTGCTCTTGGGCGAGTGAGACGAGCTATTGCTCACGATCGAACCGAAAACGCCGATTGCGGTGATGACCAGCAGGAATCCGAAACGCATGGCGCAGGGCTTAACGAAGCCCGGTAAAAACCCTCTAAACTTTCGCTGCGTTCGCCGCGTGCACCTTACCTTAAGAGTCACCCGATGATGAAATCGGCAGCGGTCAGGTTCACGCCGGCGTTCACTGTGGCAAAATGAATCGGATCGTAGGCGGCGCCCGATCCATCTCGATCGAAATATATGAATCCAGTCGACTTGTCGTAGAGGATGCGGTCATCGGCCTGCGACGCGGTCGAGCCCAAGGCGAAGGCGCCAGGCGCAAGATTGCCCACCGCAAGCCCTTGGAAGACCAGGTGATTGAGAGAGAACGTGTCATCGACGGGTCGGAAGTCCTTGATGGTATCAACGTTCTTGGCCTCGTCGAGCGCGGTCGTGAAGAGGTATGTGTCCTTTCCTGCCCCGCCGGTGAGCAGGTCATTGCCGCCCTTCCCATCGATCTTGTTCGCGCCGCGATTGCCGACGAGCTGCTGGTTGAATTCGTTTCCAGTGAGATTGATCGCCGCAGTGCCAGTGTCATTCACTGTCCGCAGCATCTCAATCTCGCTTCCGGGGCCAAGAGCATAGCTCACAATTGCCTTTACGATGTCGATGCCGGCGCCGCCCACGCCCTCGATCACGCCGGTGACGCCGCTGTTCACGACATAGGTGTTGCCTTGGAGCATGGCCGCGCCGGATACGACGCCGCCTTGCAGCGAATAACTTCCCGTCAGGCTGCCGGCGCCTGAAAGTTCGATGGTGTAGAGCCCCGACGTCGCCACGGTGAACGTGAGGCTCGCATCGAACCCAGCGCCGCTATCCTGATCCACACCGACAACGGTGCCACTGGGCGACAGAATACGGAGGGAAGGATCGCCGAGACTGCCGGTCGTCCCGAGTGAACTGATTCCCAGCATCTCGAGCGTGTACGTCGTCCCCGCGATCAGGGAGACGACAATCTTGTCGACTTCTCCTGCCGTCGCGATCGTGGCAGTGAGGCTGTAGTTGAGGTGAGCGCCGGCCAGCGGCAGCTTCTCAATCCACGGCACCCCCTCAAGCTGAGCGTACATATAAGCAGCGAGCAGCGCTTCGGCCTGTGCGGTCGGATGGACATCGTCGAAGAAGAGCACATCCTGATGGTCGAGCAGGTTCTGCGATAGCTCTTGAGTGGTGAGACCGTGGAGGGCTGCAAGCGTCGGCAGATTGGCGGAGAGCGCGCCGGTGACGTGCGTCCCGTCCTGGTCGACATAATCCATTAACGGCACGTAGGTGACCGTTGCTCCCATCGCGATCAGCGCAGGCACCACCTCCGTCCGAATGAGGTAGTCGAGATATTGCGAATATTCGGTCGCAGCCGCGCTGCGGATCAGCTCGTCGCCTTCGAGCACTCCGTTGCCGTTGCGGTCATATTTTGGGATCAGTCCGACGTCGCGAATGCCGGTGATCAGAATATTTTCGACGCCTATGTCGACGAGTTGGCTCAGCTCATGAAGCAGCTGGTCAGCGCATTTCTGCAGTGCGGAATGAGCTTCTGCCTGTGAAGCGGGCGCGCTTCCGACCGGGGCCAGCGACCGGACGTCATTGCCGCCGAGAGTGACAAGATAGAGCGCATTAGGGTCGGCATCATTGTCGACTGCGTCCTTGAACGCATCCGTCTGGCCATCGAGATCCGGCACAGCTT
>JBKPLG010000081.1:0-7062 GCA_046731515.1 Pseudomonadota bacterium
GTGTGAGGCCGGGAAATAGAGGACGAGCGCGAGCACCATTCCACTGAGCATCACCGGCTTGCGGCCCAGCCTGTCCGACAGCCAGCCGAAATAGACGTAGAGCGGCGCGCTCACGACGGTCATCACGATCAGCAGCAGGTCCTTGGTCGCTGCAGGAAGCCCGAGCGACCGTTCGAGAAAGACCTGCATGTAGAAGAACGCGAAATACCAGACTGCGCCTTGGGCGCACATGATCCCAAAGAATGCAATCAGCACTTGTCTAAGGTTGGTCCAGCTGCCGAACGCTTCGCGCAGCGGACGTTGGGCGACCTCACCTTCCTCCTGGAGCTTGGCGAATTCGGGACTTTCGGCGAGCTTGGCGCGCATCCACACAGAGACGGCGAGCAGGATTACCGACATCAGGAAGGGGATGCGCCAGCCCCAGTCGATGAAGGCGGTCTCGCCGACCCACGTTCGGGTCGCGACTATGATAAGCAAAGCCGCGAGCAGGCCGAACGAGGCCGACGACTGGATCCAGCCCGTGGAAGCGCCGCGCTTGTCGCGCGGAGCGTGCTCTGCAACGTAGATCGCGGCGCCCCCATATTCGCCCCCCAGCGCGATGCCCTGCAGGATGCGCAAGATGATTAGTAAGATTGGGCCGAGCTCCCCGGCTTGGGCGTAAGTGGGGAGCAAGCCGATGAGAAAGGTCGCTCCGCCCATCAGGCTTACCGTGACCAGAAACGCGCCCTTGCGCCCGAGTTTGTCGCCGACAACGCCGAAGATGAGCGCGCCCAAAGGTCGAAAAGCGAATCCGGCGGCGAACAGGGCCAGAGCCGCAATCAGAGCTGACGTGGGATTGAGCCCGGCGAAAAAGACCTTCGAAATGACCGGAGCGAGCGAGCCGAAGATGAAGAAATCGTACCACTCGAATGCAGTGCCCGCCGACGAGGCGATAACCACGCGTTTCATCGACCAGGGTTTGTCTTCGTCTCGTTGGGCTACAGCTGCCATTGATTATTCCCCTCGGCGCGAGGGATAGCAGGGCGGCCCTATCAGTCCAGCTTGCGGATGGTGCCCTCGACCCGAGCGAACTTCATTCCAAGCTTGCGGACGGTGACCTTGTTGGACAGGGTTTGGCCGTCTCCCTGAAGTTGCAGCCGCTGCTCGACGTTGAGACCGCCCTTCATCGTGTAGCGGATTGTTGCCTGGTCACCCGAAACCGTGACGTCGACAGGGCTGACAGCATCGCTGAGGGCGCCGGTAAAGTGGTTCGGCCCGTTCGGTCGCATGACCCATTTACGGGTCCGAACAGGCTTGCCTTCTTCGCGGACGGTATCGATCAGCACGAAATCCCCCCGGTCTCCCTTTCCGCCGATACTGTCGACGATGAGCTTCGTGGGACGCTTAAGAATGATCGTCATCACATTCTCGGCGTGAGTCTTGCCGGTGAAGAAGTCGAGCATGTCGAGCTTCAGCGGCTGGGCCGATGCTACCGTTGCGCTAAGCGCGACCAGCGCCATTGCTGTGGCGACCCTCACTGGCGATCCGCCAACAAAGAATCGACAACGCTCGGATCGGCTAAAGTCGAAATATCGCCGAACCCCGACGTCTCGCCTTCGGCGATCTTGCGCAGGATGCGGCGCATGATCTTGCCCGAACGGGTCTTCGGGAGGACCGGTGTGAAGTGGATCTTGTCGGGTGCCGAAAAGGCGCCAATGTCGTGTCGCACTTCCTGGATCAATTCCTTACGAAGCGCCTCACTTCCGTCCTCGCCGGCGTTCAGTGTGACATAAGCGTAGATCGCCTGGCCCTTGATGTCGTGCGGATAGCCGACGACGGCGGCCTCGGCTACCTTGGCGTGGGACACGAGCGAGCTTTCCACCTCCGCGCTTCCGATGCGGTGCCCGGAAACGTTGATCACGTCGTCGACCCGGCCGGTGATCCAATAATAGCCGTCCTCGTCACGTCGGCAGCCATCCCCAGTGAAGTAGAGGCCGGGATAGGCCTTGAAATAGGTTTCGAAGAAGCGGCCGTGATCCTGCCATACGGTCCGCATCTGCCCGGGCCAGGAGCTCGCTAGGCACAGATTTCCGCTTGTCGGCCCATCGAGGACATTGTGATGGGCGTCGACGAGCAGCGGAAGGATCCCTGGCAGAGGCTTTGTCGCCGATCCGGGTTTCATCGGAGTGGCTCCTGGCAACGGTGAAATGAGAATCCCGCCTGTTTCCGTCTGCCACCAGGTGTCGACCACCGGGCAGCGTTCCTCACCAACAACGCGCCAATACCATTCCCATGCGTCGGGGTTGATGGGCTCGCCGACCGTTCCGAGCAGTCGGATGGACTTGCGCGAGTAGCGCTTCACCCACTCGTCGCCCTCGCGCTCGAGCGCGCGTATGGCCGTAGGCGCGGTGTAGAAGATCGTGACCCCCAATCGGTCGACGGTCTCCCAGAAGCGACCGAAGTTTGGATAGTTCGGCACTCCATCGAACATCACGCTGGTCGCGCAGTTCATTAGCGGGCCGTAGACGACATAAGTGTGGCCGGTCACCCAGCCAACGTCCGCAGTGCACCAGAAGATGTCTTCGGGACGATAATCGAACACCCATTCGAAAGTGGTTCCGGCCCACGTCGCATAACCGCCGGTCGTGTGCACGACGCCTTTCGGCTTTCCGGTCGAGCCGGAGGTGTAGAGGATGAAGAGCGGATCCTCGGCATTCATGATCTCGGGATTGCACTCTGTCGACAATTCTTCGCGAACGTCCGAGTAGTGGATGTCGCGGCCTTTCTTCATCGGTACGTCCGCCCCGGTGCGGGTGATGACGATCACTGTCGGAACATCGCGAGGCTGAAGTGCTTCATCGACGTTTCGTTTGAGCGGAATCTTCTTGCCTCCGCGGACGCCCTCATCGGCGGTGATGACCGCGCAGGCGTCGCAGTCGGCGATTCGGCCCGCGAGGCTTTCGGGCGAGAAGCCGCCGAAAACCACCGAATGGATCGCGCCGATCCGAGCGCATGCGAGCATCGCCGCCGCCGTCTCCGGAATCATCGGCATGTAGATCATGACGCGGTCGCCGCGCTTGACACCGTGCTTTTTAAGCAGGTTCGCCAAACGGCAAGTCTCTTCGTAGAGTTCTCGGTAAGTGACCTTGCGCCCGTGGCCCGGCTCATCCGCTTCGAAGATCAGCGCAATTCGGTCACCATGCTCCGCGAGATGTCGGTCAAGGCAATTGACGGACAGGTTGAGTTCTCCATCGGCGAACCATTCGATATGGAAGTCGTCCTCACCGAACGACCAATCGCCGGCCTTGGTCGGGAACTTGTCCCAGGTCAGCCGCCGTGCCTGATCGAGCCAGAAGCGATCCGGCTCAGCGTCGGCGAAGTCGTGAAGCTTCGCAAGCTCGGTCGGACCGATGATGGCATTGAAACCCTCGGGGACGTGATGCACCGCTTCCGCCATTCGTCTCCTCTATCTGTTTGCGCGTTCCAAAATCCGCCTGGCCTGTACCAGGTGTGGGCGGTCGATCATCTTGCCCCCGACCGACAGAACTCCCGCGTCAGGCTGTGCCTCAAATGCGGTAACAATCTTTTCGGCCTGTTTCACATCATCATCGGACGGCGTGAAGGCAGCATTGATTATCGGGACCTGCGCAGGGTGGATGGCAAGCTTGCCGGTGAAGCCTTCGTGAGCCGCGGCTTCGGTTTCGACGCGCAGGCCTTCCTCGTCGCGGAAATCGGCGAAGACTCCGTCGACCGGCTGGACACCGGCTGCGATGGCGCCGGCGAGGCACAGTGAACGGGCGAGTTTATATGTGAAACTAAGCTCGCCGTTGGCGTCATATTTCGACGTGGCGCTAAGCGCGGCCGATAAGTCTTCGGCACCCCAGCTCATGGCCACGAGGGGCGAACTTGGATCGCGGTAGCTGAGCAGGTTGAACAGGCTCGCCGGCGTCTCCGTAACGATCGCGTGGATCGGAATCGTTCCCGTGCGGTGGGCGAGCTCGGTGATATCCGCGCCGCTCTCGGTCTTGGGAAGAACGAAACCATGGATATCGGCGACTCCCAACACCTCGAGATCGTCCTTGTGGAACTCGGTTCCGAGTGGGTTGATGCGCACCCACCATTCGGGCCCGCCAGAGCGTTTGGGCAGGCGCTGGAGGACATCACGAGCAACGGATTTCAGGCCCGGCGCGACGCTGTCTTCGAGGTCGAAAATGATAGCGTCGGCTTCGCTGTCGAGCGCTTTCGCGATTTTCTTCTCGCTGTCGGCGGGGACGAAGAGCCAGCTCCGTGGCTGAGTCATTGCGGTTTCTTGAGCAGGAGCGCCGTGCGAGTGCACTCGCAGACCAGCTCGTCCTTTTGGTTGAAGCTGCGATGGGCCCAGGTGACGATTCCGGCGTTCGGCCGCGATTTACTCTCGCGCACGGCAATGCATTCGCTTTCGCTACGCAAAGTGTCCCCGACGAAGACCGGATTGGGAAATATGACCTTGTCGAAGCCAAGGTTGGCGACAAGCGTTCCGAGCGTCGTGTCATTGACGCTGACTCCCACCATCAGGCCGAAGGTGAAGACAGAGTTCACGATTGGTCGGCCGAAGTCGGACTTTGCCGCCAGTTCGTAGTCGAGGTGCATCGGCTGAGGATTATGGGTCAGCGTCGAAATGAGGACGTTGTCGGTCTCGGTGACCGTGCGGGTGATCGTGTGCGCGACTTTGTCGCCGATCTGCCACTCGTCGAAATAGCGCCCGGGCATGCGCTCGCTCTAGGCGACGGCAAGCAGGGTTGCCAAGTCAGCCGATGCTCTGTCGCAGCAGGCGGGCCTTCAACTCGCTCATGCCGATGCGCTCGGCAGCGCCGCCCGGATCGCTTGAACGGATCACATTGGCGATATGCCCGAGGATCTGGCCAACGATGTCGACCGACTGAAGCGAAACCATGTGGCGCATGATCAGATGCGCGTCGGAGGAAAGCGTATCGCCGATCGCTTCGATCATTCGCCGAGCGTAATCGAGTTCTTCGGCGAGGCGCAGGTTGAGGGCATCATCGGTTGGTACCAGGGCGCGCGGAAGCGGCGGCGGATCGCGGCGAATCGATCGGCGTTGCGGTTGCTCCGCACGAATGCACGCTTGCTCGGCGCGGTACTGTGCCTGGATCCTGTCGCACCGCGCTTGACTTGCGGCCGACGCAGATACGGATTGCGTCAATGACAAACTGCCCCTCCGAGATGTTCGGAGCATTTCATAGGTGGAGAAGCATTGACGAAAGTCGGATTACTCATCCGTTTTGGAGCAATATCTCGGCTGCCGCTTCGGTGATCGCGGCGCCGTCGAGACGATAGGCCGCGTAAAGATCGGCGAGGCTGCCGGTCTGGCCGAATTTCTCTACGCCAAGCGGCGCCACGCGCTGGCCGAGCACCCCGCCGATCCACGAGAGCGATGCCGGCGCCGCATCGGCGAGCGTGACGAGGCCGGCGCTGCGGGATAGGCAAGAAAGCAATTGTTCAATGTGGCTCGGTTTCCTCTGGCCCTGCCAGCGCGTCGCGTGAGCCGCGGTCCAGCCACGATGGAGCAGGTCGGGCGAAGTGACCGAGAGCAGGCCGAGGCCGGGAATGTCATCTCGCAGCTCGTCCCAGGCGGCGAGGGCCTCAGGCATAACTGCGCCCATCGCGACGATCGCGGCCTCAGCGTTCGCACCCGGCTCACGAAGCCAGTAGCCGCCGGCGAGCGAGGCCTCGCGCCAGCTATCGTCGGAGCGCTCGACCTGGCGGATCGATCGTGTGGAGAGGCGCAGGTAAGTGCTTTCGCCAGCCGGATCGTCGATCAGTCGGAACGCCTCCTCCATCATCGCTACCAGCTCGTCGGCATAAGCGGGTTCGTAATGCCGTAGGCCAGGCTGGCCGAGCGCGATCAAAGGCGGGTTGATCGACTGGTGCGCGCCGCCTTCCGGGCCGAGCGTGATTCCGCTGGGTGTCGCGACGAGGAGAAAGCGCGCGTCCTGGTAGCAAGCATAGTTGAGAGCATCGAGGCCGCGGGCAATGAATGGGTCGTACAGAGTACCGATGGGGAAAAGGCGCTCGCCGAATAGGTCACCGCTGAGGCCGGCCGCAGCTAACATTAGGAAAAGATTGGATTCCGCAATGCCTAACTCGATATGCTGGCCATTGTTGTTCGCGCTCCATTTTTGTGCAGAAGCAATTTTTTCTCTTGCGAAAATGTCGGTGATTTCGGCCCTGCGGAACAGTCCGCGCTGATTTACCCATGCGCCTAGGTTGGTCGAGACCGTCACGTCGGGTGACGTAGTAAGGACCCGATCGGCGAGTTCGCCGCCGGCCTTCGACAGATCGAGCAGGATTCGTCCGAACGCCGCTTGTGTCGATTGTTCCTCGCCGGCGGGCGCCGGGATTGCGAGAACGCTTATCTTGCCGAACGCACGAGATCTTTTATCTCGGGCGATGCGGCTCTTTTCGAGCAGGGCTTCGACAGCTGGCCGGGCATTGTCTCCGATACCTTCGAGCGGCTCCCATTCACGGCCCTCGCGCACCCGCATCGCTTCGCGCCAAGCATTCATCTGCGTCGGGTTCATGAGGCCCGCGTGATTGTCCTTATGACCGGCGAATGGCAGGCCCTGGCCTTTGATGGTCCACGCGATGAACAGAGTTGGGACGTCGTCCTGCGCCGCGTCGAATGCCTCAACCAGCGATTCCATGCAGTGCCCGCCGAGATCGGTGAACAGCGACGCCAGAGCAGCGTCATCATGTTTTTTCAGGAACGCCGCGGCCTTGCTGCCGATATCCTGCTCGATGCGCGTGCGCCAAGCCGTCCCGCCTTGATAGTGAAGGGCAGATAATTCGGCGTTTGAGAGTGTCTCGAGCCAGGCTTGGAGCTCCTTGTGCTTGCCGAGCGCAGCCGCGAGCTCTTTGCCATAGCGGAGCTCAACGACACGCCAGCCGCAACTTTCGAAGATTTCGCCAAATCGCTCGAACAGGCGGTCCGCGCTGGTCGCGTCGAGACTCTGGCGATTGTAGTCGACAATCCACCACAGGTTGCGGACGTCGTGTTTGTAGCCCTCAATCAGCGCCTCATAGATG
>JBKPLG010000082.1:0-12666 GCA_046731515.1 Pseudomonadota bacterium
GTCGATGAAAAGAATCGGGTGGTGAAAATCGGCAACGATCCGGCCGAGCCAGTGCCGGGAGCTAGCGATCAGCTGCGCGGCGATCTCGTCGGCGCCGCAGCAGAGCGCACGAACTCCTGAGCTTCTAAGGAACCACGAATAGGAGTAGGCGGGCCCCGCAAAAGGAGGCCGCCGATGCCCGACTCCGTCACCACCGAACAGACGACCTTCGACCTCGCGCCTCCGACCGACGAACAGTTCCATGAGCTGGTCGAGGACCTCACCGATGAGGAGCGCCATGTTCTTCTGGAGCATGGCACTGAGGCGCCGTTCTGCGGGGTCTTTCTGAATGAGAAACGCCCGGGCGTCTTCACCTGCCGGCTCTGCGGGCTCCCCTTGTTCAACGGCGGCACCAAATTCGAGAGCGGTACTGGCTGGCCGAGCTTCACTCAGCCATTTGCCGAAGGTCATCTCAAATATATTCAGGACACCAGCTATGGAATGATCCGCAGGGAGATCGTCTGCGCTCGCTGTGGATCGCACCAGGGCCATGTCTTCGACGACGGCCCACCGCCGACTGGCCAGCGCTATTGCATCAACTCGGTCAGTCTGGCCTTCACAACCGGAGCAGAGCCGCTGCCCGACAAGCTCGGCCGCGGAGCGCCGGAAGGCGAGGTGTGGAGAGGCTAGGTCTCATTCCCCCTTCGTTACGCGGATGTAGTCGATGCGGATCTGGACCCATTCGCCGATCATCGGTCGGCCGTTCTTGCGCGGAGGCCGCACTCGAAACTGCCACGCCGCCTGGCGCACTGCGCTTGCCAGGTGCGAACCGCGCGGGCTCTGGTCGAGCTCGATGCAATCGTCGACCCGGTTATTGGGAGCAGTCTTGCAAGCGATCAGGCCATAGCCGTCGGGGGCGTTGCTGGGGAGGTATCCACTTAACTCCGCGTCGGTCGGATGACGGGCCCATTCGGCAGCATAAAGCACTTCGCCATGCGGACCCCGCCCGACCTCCTCCGAATCGCTGGCAGCTCCTGAGCCGGCACCAGCCGTGGGCAGATTGCGGACGTCGGCGGCGGCCAGCTCGTCCTTGCTCATCTCGATCATCTCGAGCGGCCTGTCGGGCTGAATCGTCGGTTTGGCCGGAAGGACTATCGGGGGAGGTTTGAGGGTAGGTTTTTCTTCAGTGACCGGTCTTGGCTTCGTAGTGTTCGTTTCGGTTTGCCGGCTCGCCGATCGCGCCGATTCGGGGAGCAGGTCGACGGTGAGTGGAGACGAAGCCTTTTTTGGAGGTTGCGGGCGGATGCCGAGGCCAAGGAGCGCCAGAAGCAACAACAGATTGACGCCGAGCGCCAGCGCCAGCCCGGATACACGGCGCTGAAGGGGTGGACGGTCTTGCGCGGAGGGAATCCGGTAAGAAGGCACGGCGTTGATCGGTCTTGGGATTGTTTCGCGTAAGCCCACTTACTAGCCGGTTCTGACTTGAACTGCGACTGAAGCTTTCGCCTGCCTTCGGAACCCCTTCGGCTTGCTGCAGGATCGCAGGCGCTAAACCAGCGTCGCTTCCGACGTCTCCTGACGCGGAGCGAGGCTCACCGACAGCGTTCCTGCCGGGAGAGGCTTCAGAAGCTTCTCCGCTGCCGCGCCATGGTCAAGCCATGCCTTCCAGTCGCTCGGCGGGAGCACACAGACCTGGCGGCTGTGATACGGCGCGACGTCGGGACCCGGCTCGGTCGTCAGCATGGTGAACGCTTCACCGACTTCCGGAGTGTTGCGGACTAGCCCTGCGATGCCGATCATTCCTGCGGCAGGACCGTTATCGGCCCAGCTAAAGAGCCAACGGTCCTTGCGCTTCTGCTTTGGGTCCTTGGGCGCGGTGAACTCGTAGAATCCATCGGCGACGATCAGGCAGCGCGCGGACTGGAATTCGCGGCCGTCCGAGCGAAAGTTATAGACGGGCTTGCCTCCCGGACCCGGCCAGCTCCAGCGGCGCACGACCAGCTCATAAGCGCCAGGCGCGTTCGTATCGGCGCGGACGATCGCAGCCGGGTCGGTGATGGCGATGTCTCTTGTGCTGAGGTTCGGCGCTCCTTCGGGAAAGACGAGCGGAACTTGCAGGTCGCGGAACAACCGGGCGACCTCGTCGACCGATTTTGACTGGGTATAGAGATTGCACATGGCGGCGGCTTATCGCGCAGATTTGCAGGAACTCGAAGCCCTGCGGCTTGGCGAGGGGAGACGCCGGGATGCGGCAGGGCTTCGTACTCGTTCCGGCAAAGTTGCCCGGGAGATCGCTATGGAGGCGACTCTGCCAATCTCTGGTTTACGCCTCGCCGGTTAGCGGCAGATGACGGAATATGGTTTAGGCAAATTAAGCTTCGGCCGCGCTGTTTGCGCATGCCTCCACACTCGCTACGCTAATCGCGGAGGCTCAATCGATGTTCGAACATTGGGGCGAATTTTATCTCCTTGCGGGCTCCGCTGCGGCGGTGCTGATCGGCCTCATCTTCGTCGTCATCAGCCTCATGCAGGACCGCTCGCGCTCGGCCGTGCTCAGTGGAGCGAAGCTTTACATGGGGCCGATCGTCCTCGGCATCAGCTTCGTTCTCGTGCTGAGCGCGGCCGCTCTGACTCCTCACATCGACCGCATCTCCTTCGCCGCGATCACCGCCGTGGTCGCGGTCTGGGGGCTGGCCCGCGCACTCATGTCTAGCATCGGCATCCGCCGTCTTAAGGAAGTGCACTGGACGGACTTCTGGTTTTACGGAGTGATCCCCACCGCGCTCTACCTGGCGCTTGGAGGCGTCGCATTCTCTTATTGGACGGACTGCCTTTGGGCTAATTACGGGCTCGCCGCAGTGATCACCGGTCTGCTGCTCTCCGCCGTCCGCAACGAGTGGGACCTCATCACCTGGATTGCGCCGCGCCCGGACACCCCCGATCCCTCGTTCGATCAGGGCGAATAACAAGGCATCGTCCGAAGCCCATTTACGCTCAAGACTTACAATTGCAGGCAAGAAGTCGCATATAGCCTTCGCTACTAGTCGCAAATTGACGGTCTCAAGGCGCTTTGTGGCTCCTTTTTCCTTCTCTCTTCGCACTTCTAGCTTGTAGCGGGTCCAACTGTTGCGATCCGCCAACGCAAAGGAAAAAGACATGCCCATCGGCACTGTGAAATTCTTCAACGAAAACAAAGGCTACGGCTTCATTCAGCCGGAAGGCGGCGGACAGGACGCATTTGTCCACATTACTGCCGTAGAGCGCGCCGGGATGAGCACCCTGCGTGAGAACCAGCGCGTCAGCTATGACCTGCAGCAGGACAATCGCGGCAAGATGAAAGCCGAGAATCTGAAAGCCGTGGACGAGGCGACGGAGCAACCGGCGGCGGAGCAACCGGCGGCGGACGAAGCGTCCGGCGACCAGCCCGAATAAACCGTCGGCTCGGTGACCGTCCGCAATACGAACCTCGAATTCTTCCTTGCCCGAGTCGCCCAGGCCCGGGCGGAAGCGGAGTCGGCAACGCTCGAGCATGTGCGCGAGCGTTGCCGTCGCTCCGAGGCCGCGTGGACCGCTCTTGCTGACAAGGCTGAGCGGAGCGAGCGGCTGAAAGCCGAGGAAGCTATAAGAAAGGCGGGAGAACCCGCCCAAATGAGACATGAAAAAACTGTTCAAGAAACCGGACGCACAAGTCCGCAAACCGCGCAAGAGCGCGAGGATATACCCGAATTTTAGATCGAAATTACGGCGCCCCGCGTTCGATGCGGTTGCCTATGCAGCAGCACTCGAAGTGCTGGGCTAAGCGACTGTTCGGCGCACAGGCCATCTGTGATATGGCAAATCGTCCGGGCGACGGCGTAGACTGCACGGCTGGCCGCTAGGCCACCGGGATTCGTCGACTCCACGACCAGTCTGCCGCGTGCGCGCGCTGCGCGAGTGTTCCCGTACGTACCCCCAAAGGAGCGGCGAGCATGGAACAACACCATAGCCATAGCGATCAGACGACCAAGCGGCCTTGCGATTCGATTCGAGCGAGCATCAGCGAGCTGTTCGATGAGATCGCAGGGGACCAGGAAGCGATGAGGAACGCGACTCCGCAAGAAAGGGCACGTCTGGCGAATGACATCGAACAACTTCAGGCGAGGCTGCCGGGCCTTCGACGAGCCCTCGTGGAGTGCATTCTGCGGTTGGAGAAACAGGACGCGACCACTGGGATGGCGACCGCTGAGCCGCTCCTTCAGCGCATCGATCACATGCTGATGCCCGCATAAGAGCTTGTGCCGCCCCTTTGCCGGAGATCAGGTTCCGGCGCGATCGTCGGTGGTCGAATAGGGTTGTTCCTGGACGCTCGTGTCGATGCCCGCCAGCTTGTAGAAGAGGCACCGCGTCAGCAGGCCGCTGATCAGCAGATATGCGGCGACAATTCCGGTGATGATGGCGGCCGCCCCGGCGAGATGCGCAAAATAGATGACGACGGCGAGCCCAACGGCCACGACGATACGAACGATCCGATCTTCCGGTCCGACATTCCTGTCCATTGCCAGCTGATCCCCTTTGTGAGCGCTGTCTTAAGTCCTTAGCGCATAATTTGGGGAAACCAAGGTGAAACAAACGGCGGGTTACCGCGCGCGGGAAGTTCGGGCGACGGCCGGGGGCTGCTGTTGGAACCGGTTTCGGCCGGGTGACGTTACGCGGACCGAACAAGCCCATGGACGACAACACCTTAAACCTGTGGCGGCAGATCTACAGCTGCCGCCGCCGCGTCGGAAAGAAGCGCGCGCTTCCGGGCACTCTCGAGCGCTCGTCGAAGGCGAAGGGAGCCGGCGCCTAGATCCAGCTTATTGCGCCGCCACGGGTTCGTTCGCCGTTGCCAGCCGCTTTTTCGCCGCGGCCACCATCTTCTTGAATCGCGGATTGTCACGCACGGGATCGAGATCGGGGTCAACGTCCCCGTGTTTGATGTGCGCCATGCTCGGCACCGCCTCATAGAAGGGCTCCAGCACATCGAGCGCCGCGTCCGGGTCGTTCATATAAGCGGCGACCGTACATCCAAGATTGTAGCGCGTGGTGAGGTTGTCCGGTGCGACAATCAGCGCACGTTCCATCCAATCCTTGGCGCGCTGAAATTCACCCTGTCCCGCAAGTCCCATGGCGCCGGCCGCAAGTGCGCCGCCGTTGGTCGGATCCTGCGAAATGACGTGCTCCGCGCGTTCGGCGGTCATCTGCGAAGCACGGCGATGTCCGGCCTCATCTCCGACGCCCCTCAGGCAGCAGGCGAGCATCAAGGCGTTGTGATAATCCGTGTCCATTAGCGACGCCGCCTTCTGGAAATAGGGAATGGCATCCTTCGTGCGGCCCTGCCGGAAGATCAGCCGCGCCGTCGCCTGATTGACCTCCCACGAGTCGGGATCGAGCTGGAGCGCTTTGGCGATCAGCTCATTGGCCTCATCGTAGCGGTCCTCCTCGCCAAGATAGCGCGCCTTGACGCAATATGGCTCCGGAAGCGTTGGATCGAGCGCGAGCGCACGCTCGGCCGCGGGTAGCGCATCCTCCGGCTTTTCGTGCCAGAAGCGCAGTTCCGACTGGGCGAGCGCCATCAGCGCCCAGGCGCGGGCATAGGTCGGATCGAGCGCGATCGCCTGCTTGCAGATGCGGACAATCGTTTCGTCGCGGCGGATGTCGCCGAGGCTCCCCGTGATCCAGTGCTGCCGCGCCATGAGATACAGATTGTACGCCTCGGGACTGGAGGTCCCGCGATGCTCGATCGCCCGTTTCTCCTTCGGCAGGAGCTTGAGCTGCAGCGCCTTGACGATCGCGCTGGAAAATTCGTCCTGGATCTCGAAGATGTCGGTGAGCTCGCGGTCGTAGCGATCGGCCCAGACGTGGTCGCCCGCTTTGGCGTCGATCAGCTGCGCGTTGATGCGGACCCGCCCGGCGGCCTTGCGCACGCTGCCCTCGAGCACGTGACTAACCTTGAGAATCCGGCCGACCTCGAGCACGTCGACCTCTTTCCCCTTGTAGTTGAACGACGTGTTGCGGGCCACGACCGACAGGGCCGAGACCTTCGACAAATCGGTAATGATGTCCTCGGTGATTCCGTCGCTGAAATATTCCTGCTCGGGATCGCCGCTCATGTTGATGAAGGGGAGGACGCAAATCGCCGGACGCCGCGTATCCTCCATTGCGCCGGGCGTGCCCGCGAGCGCGGCAACGCTCTTTTCAACCTTGCGCCATGCGTCCGTATCGACGTCGCCGTCCCAGCCGGAAAGGTCGGTGCACTGGATCTGGTTGAACGGCAAAGGCGGCAACGTTCCGTCAATGCTGACCTGGATGAGCGTGTGCGCCACCCGGGCCCGGTCGGATTCGGCCCGAACCCAGTCGGATTGAATGGCGTCCGCGGACCAGACCACCAGCACCGCCTTGGCGCTGGTCAGATTTTCTTCAATGACCTTGCCGAAGGCGCCGTGCCCGGGAATCTCGTCGTCCCGCCAGACCTGGTAGCCGCGCGAGCGCAGAGCCTCGGCGATTTTGACGGCGTCGGCTTCGTCAGAACGGGCATAGGATACAAAGACATCCGACATTCGGTGCCTATCCTTTGATCGGCACCTCTTTACCTATGGCTACGGAATCGAGGCAAGGGAAAGGTTGAGCGGGATAGGCGAAAGGGAGTGACGTCACGGGAGTGAATCCCGTGACGTCGATCGGGATCGCTTTGCGACCCGTCGGCCGAAACTCACCATCTCTACGCGCTGGTTCGCGTCTGTGATGCAGAACGCTCACCTGCGCTCGGTGGTTCGTTAAGTTCACTAAAGTCACGCGGTCTGGCGCCATTTCCGACCCTTCGACAGGCTCAGGACAGGCCTTAAAGCCTGCGGATGCGGGGCGGGGAGGTGATCGAGCGCGGCGTGGGATTCTCGCGCTCAGCCTCGATCGCATCCAGGATCGCCTGGTGCTCGGCCCAGATTTCTTCGGCGATCTGCTGCTTGATCCGCTCCCGCTCGCGCTGCTCGCGGAGCTTCATCCGGTGCCTGCGCCGCGATGAGGCGCGCTCACGGCTCTCGGCGATCGTCGCCCTGCGCCCGGAGAGGAGGGCGATGGCGAGCTTGTCGTTGACGCGCTTCTCCATGCGCACCATCCGGCCGCGGCGCAACACGGGCACCCAGGCGCCGTGGAGCGCGCGGCCCATCGCTTCGCCGCGCAGCCGCTCGAACCCGCGAGCGATCGCCTGGTCCCAGGCCTCGGCGAAGCTGTCCGCCCCTTCGGCGTCGAGCAGCCGGTAGGCGCTGCGCGGAGTCATCCCGACCGAGCGCGCCGCGGCGGCGACGCAGCCGCACTCGCTCAGCGCCTCGATGAAGGCGCGCTGCGTTTCGGGCGTCCAGCCGTTGCGGCGCTTCCTGAGGCGGGGAACTGGGGTGAAGAGGATCGGGCCGGGCTCGACGTCGACGAGGCCGGTGACAGCGAGTTCAGGCCATTCGGGGAGTGGGGGGAGAGTACTCATCCGCCAGTTTAAGGCACAAATGAGGGTGTGTAGGAAAGGCTGAACTGCCGGCGTGACGACCCAATTGTCTATCGAGGAGCGGAAGGCGGCGCCGCCCGGTCTCAATTCGCTTGCGGCGGGCGATTGTGGTACAAGCGATCCATCGCGCGCCGACCGTTCCCGTAGGCATTCGCGCGGCTGAGAGACCTTTGCGCTCCCGCTTACCGGCAGGAGCCCAGAATGGATCTCAACGATCTCTACCATCGCCACCAGGTCGCGTTGCACATGGCCGAGCGGGCGACCTGTGAAAGCGAGCGCGAAGCCCAACGCGGGCTCGCCGAAGCTTATGCGGCGATGATCGCGCGAGCCCGGAACAAGCCGCGCCAGGAAGCCGTGCAATGACCGAGCCGTCGAAGGAAGAAGCGGCCGAGGGCCTGCGCGAGCAGGCCGCTGCCTGTCGCCGGCTCGCGGCCAATGCGCGAACGCGCGCGGGCACGACCTCGCTCAACGAGCTCGGCGAGCATTTCGACAGGCATGCGCGCGCCCTCTACCCGTCGAGCCAGCGCCGATGAGCCGCGTCGTCCACTTGAGCCTCGATGAAGGCGTAGTCGTGATCCGCTGCCTCAGCGAGAAGGTCGGAGTGTCGGCGATCGAGAGCTTGCCCGGCGGCGGAACGCGGCTGGTCTGCATGAGCGGCGACGGAGCCGCGCTGATCCGCAAGAAGCTCAAGACATATCTGATCGACGACGACGTCGAGCGCGAGCGGCACCGCCCCGCAACGCCGCTGTGGTGAGCTGAGCGCCGGAGCAGCGCGAAGAGAAGGCGAAAGCCGACCTGTGCTATGGCTGTTTTGATAGCGCGCCGAAGGGGGAGCCATGAGCATCAGCCTGTTTCTGGCCATCGCCGCAGCGCAGGCGGCCCAACCGGCGCCCGCAAGCGCGATCGAAATCCGCTTTTGCCCCGAAGGCCGCGTGCGCACTTATCCGCTCGACAGCCTGCGCGGCGCCCAGGGCCTGCTGCTCCAGAACGTTGCAATCGTGAACCGCGGGACCGGACCGCTTACGCTCGACCTGGTGACAATCGTGCTCAAGAACAAAGGCCAGGCAATGGACTCGCGGACTCTCGGGCCCGAGCAGCTCGCCAATGCCGCCAAGACCGGCGCTGCGCTGAAGGCTTCGGGCATGATGGATCTTGCCGCCTTCCAGTTCTGCGACGGGCGGCTACTCGGCACCGCGCGGCTCGCTCCGCAAACCACGCTCGCGCCGGGCGAAGCCTTGCTGCTGGCGCAGAACATTTTCGCCTGGAAGAGCGCGCGCACCGAGCTTGCGCTGACCGCGAAGGCGGGAACGGACTCTGCCACCGCGACGATCCCGATCGACGGCTCGACTTCGAAGACGGAATTTCACTTGCCCCTTCCCAAGGGCCGCACCTGGCTGGTCGGGTCGGGCGCCAGCTTCCACACTACCCACCGCTGGGGCGTGCCCGAGGAATTCGCGCTCGACCTAGCCGAGGTCGACGGAAGCGGATCGTCGCACAAGGCCTCAGCAGCGAAGAATTCCGACTTCCTCGCTTATGGCGCGAACGTGCTCGCGGCGGCGGACGGGACCATCGTCAAGGTGATCAGCGGGTCGAGCGAGGACCCGCCGATGCTACGTCGGCCGGGCGAGACGATGGCCGCTTATTACGGCCGGATCTCGGAGCGCCAGGCGGCCAACTTCGCCAAGGGTGAGACGGGGGTGATGGGCGACGGAGTGATCATCGACCACGGCAATTCGGAATATTCGGTCTACGCCCACCTCGTGCCCGGGAGCGTCCGGGTGAAGGCCGGGGACCATGTTCGCGCCGGGCAGGCGATCGCGCGGCTCGGCTCGTCGGGCAATTCGACCGAGCCGCACCTCCATTTCCAGGTGTGCGACAAGCCGAGCGCTTTGTCCTGCGCGGGAATTCCGCCGAGCTTCGTCGGGATCGACATCCCCAATGCCGACGGCCCACGCCCGATCCAGTCGGGCGATCTGGTGCGGGCCGCGGATTAGGTGCCGGTATTACTGGTCGAGGAAAGAGCGCATCTTCCGCGACCGGCTCGGATGTTTCAATTTCCGCAGCGCCTTCGCTTCAATCTGGCGGATGCGCTCGCGGGTGACGCTGAACTGCTGGCCGACCTCCTCCAGCGTATGATCGGTGTTCATGCCGATGCCGAAGCGCATTCGGAGGACGCGCTCTTCGCGGGGGGTCAGTGACGCCAGCACACGGGTGACCGTTTCCTTGAGGTTGGACTGGATCGCGGCGTCGACCGGGATCACGGCATTCTTGTCCTCGATGAAGTCGCCGAGGTGGCTGTCCTCCTCGTCGCCGATGGGCGTTTCGAGGCTGATCGGCTCCTTGGCAATCTTCATCACCTTGCGCACCTTCTCCAGTGGCATGGAGAGGCGCTCGGCGAGTTCTTCCGGGGTCGCTTCGCGGCCGGTCTCATGGAGGAACTGCCGCCCGGTGCGCACGAGCTTGTTGATCGTCTCGATCATGTGCACCGGGATGCGGATGGTGCGCGCCTGATCGGCGATCGAGCGGGTGATCGCCTGCCGGATCCACCAGGTGGCGTAGGTCGAGAATTTGTAGCCGCGGCGATATTCGAACTTATCGACCGCCTTCATGAGGCCGATGTTCCCTTCCTGAATGAGGTCGAGGAACTGCAAGCCCCGGTTGGTGTATTTCTTGGCGATGGAGATGACGAGGCGGAGGTTGGCCTCGACCATCTCCTTCTTGGCGATGCGGGCTTCGCGCTCGCCCTTCTGGACCATGTTGACGATGCGCCGGAACTCACCGAGCGAGGTTCCGGTCTGCTGAGCGATCTCGGCGATCTCCGAGCGGATGCGCTCGACGGTGGCGGCTTCGGCGGCGGCGAAAGCGGCCCATTTCTTGTCGAGCTTGGCGACGTCCTTCAGCCAGCTCTCGTCGAGCTCATGCCCCATATAGCTTTCGAGGAAAGACTTGCGGGGCACGCGATGGCGCTCGGCAAGGCGCAGCATCTGTCCGCCGAGCGCGGTCAGGCGGCGGTTGTAGCTGTAGAGCGCCTCGACCAGCGTCTCGATCTTCGAGCCGTGGAACTGGACGCTTTCCACTTCCGCGGTCAGCTGCTCGCGCAGCCTCTGATATTTCTTTTCCTCGTTCGGAGCGAAATCCTGGACTGCGGCGAGCGCCTCCATGCGGTGCGCCTGGACCTTGGAGAATTTCTTGAAGACCGAGGTGATCTCGGCGAATTTTTCGAGCGCCTGAGGCTTTAGCGTCTCTTCCATCTGGGCGAGCGACAGAGTGTTGTCCTCGTCGTCGTCCTCGGCCTGCGGGCGGGCGCGGCGCTCGACCATGTCTTCGTCTTCGTCGGACGCGTCGGCCTCGGGCTCGTCGGCAACCTCTTCCTCTTCCTTGATCGACGGGCCGGCGACCTTCTCGCTGATCTCGCCTTCTTCGTCTTCGCCGCCTTCCTCGGTCTCGGTGAGCTGCTCGGCGGTCGGGCCCTTGCTCAGCATCGCCTCGAGGTCGAGGATCTCGCGCAGCTGCATCCGGCCTTCATTCAAGGCGTTCGACCAGTCGATGATCGCGGTGAAGGTGATCGGGCTTTCGCAGAGCCCCCAGATCATCGTGTCGCGGCCGGCCTCGATGCGCTTGGCGATGGCGATCTCGCCCTCGCGGGAGAGCAATTCCACAGCGCCCATTTCGCGCAGGTACATGCGGACCGGATCGTCGGTGCGGTCGACCGCTTCTTTCTTGGTCGCGGCGGCGGGGCGGGGGCCGCCGTCGTCCAGCGGATCGACCTCGTCCTCGACGATCGATTCAGGCTGGCTGTCGCTTTCTTCCTCTTCGTCGCTCTCCTCGGCGCTCTCGACGACATTGATGCCCATGTCGTTGATCGCCGACATGATGTCCTCGATCTGGTCAGGCGACATCTGGTCGGAAGGAAGAGCCTCGTTGAGCTCGTCCACGGTGATGACGCCGCGCTTCTTGGCGCGGGCGATCATCTTCTTGATCGACGCGTCGTTGAGGTCGATCAGCGGAGCATCACCCGCCTCGACCGTTTCGACTTCTGAAGCTTCGTTTTTCGCCATATTTCCTGCCGCTTAATCAGTGCCGGCAAGCGATGCCAGCCGCTGTCTCAATCCACGCTGCGCCTCGATGAGGCGCTGTTGTTCCTCCAGGGCCTCGTCGGTGAAATCCCGCTTGAGCCGTTCCGTTGCATCTTCCAGAGCCTTCTCGACCTCCTCCGCCGCAGAGATGATCTCCACGGCTGCGGCCAGATCGCTTCGGGCGCGGTCCGGATCGCTGTCGCGGCGGGTGAAGGAAAAGCCCATCGAGCGAGAGGCTTTTCCGCCCGCCGCTCCTTGTCCGCCCAATATGGTGGCAAGCGTTTCCCGATCAAGCGCAGAGCCGGAAAACGCAGCGTTAACGAGCTCGTCGCGCAATTTCGCGGTGCGCTTGTCGGCGATCGGAAGCGCCGCGAGCTGCTCGCAATGGGCGGGAAGCTCGTCGGGGAAATTGGCGAAACCCATGATCAGGGCACGCGCCGTCGGCGCGTCGATTCCGCTCGCCGCGATTGCTCGGGCCTCACCTCCGACGGGAGGCGGTGGCGGCATGAAACGGCCGTTCCCTTGCGTCGGTTGGCGCGGGGTGAATGTGCGGCGGGGAGCGATCTCCGTATCGAAGCGATTGAGCCACTGATCGCGGTAGAGCTGCGCCAGGGAGCGGTCGGCTATGGTGCGGCTGTGCTCGATGAGACGTTGGCGAAGGCCGGCGCGGGCCTCTGGAGTGGTGAGCGGTTGCGCCTCGACTTCGTGCCGCCAGAGGCGAGCGTCGAGCGGTTCGGGGGCTTCGAGCAGGGCTTCGAAGGCCTCGCGGCCGGCCGAGCGGACCACGTCGTCGGGATCCTGGCCCGGAGGAAGCTCGACGAAACGCAAGGTGCGCTCGGGCCCGATCAACGGAAGCGCCCGAAGCGCGGCGCGGATGGCGGCCTTGCGGCCGGCGCTGTCGCCATCGAAGCACATGATCGGCGACGGATCGAGGCGCCACATCCGTTCGAGCTGCGCCTCGGTAACGGCAGTGCCGTTCGGCGCGACGACTTCGGAGATTCCGGCGCGATCGAGAGCGATCACGTCCATATAGCCCTCGACGACGATCAGTCGTTTGGCCGCGCGGCTCGCGGGCGATGCCTGGTCGATGTTGTAGAG
>JBKPLG010000083.1:0-10602 GCA_046731515.1 Pseudomonadota bacterium
GGCATCGTATGAAGTCGACCACGCCTTTCACGCCCGTTTCCTCGAATCGGTCGAGGGAAACGCCCACTTCTTCGCAATGGGGGCCGCGGGCAGACCGCACTTCGACCTGGAAGGATATGTCGTCCACCGTCTCCTCGCGGCGGGTATCGGTGAGGTCGAGGCTCTCCACCTCGATACTTATGCGGACCCCGATCGCTTCTTCAGCTATCGAAGAGCAACGCGCCTCGGCGAAAGCGATTACGGCCGGCAAATCTCGATGATCGCACTGCATCATTAACCGTCTTATCTCTGTTTCAGGCTGGAACACCGGCGACACGGCGCTGGTAATTGCTCCACGCAAAGCTTCAGGGTGACCTTGGAATCGGAGGGAACTTTCCATGAAGCTGCGTAATCTTTTGAAGGACCGCCGCGGCGTCGGCACCATCGAATATGCACTCGTAGCATCGCTCATCGCGATCGCGGCGATCACCGGCTACTCCAATCTGGGAGCCGGGCTTCAGTCGCATTACAACAGCGTCGAGAGCAATCTTTCAGGCAATCTGTGATTGGGTACCGGGCTTCCCGCGTATCTCTATTGACGTGAGGGATGGCTGCGGCCTAGCGACACTGCCGGGCTGATATTAAGGGGCGGGTCAGACAGGAGACCCAATTTGCCCACCGAAGACGAAATCAGCGGCGCCACGTCTCATCACCGGCCGCCGCGGCCCTCGCCCACCAGCATCGGCAATCACAAGCTGAAAGCCCAGACTTTGATGCTGGGCTACGGCTTCGATCCGGAACTCAGCGAAGGGTCCTTGAAGCCGCCGATCTTCCTCACTTCCACCTTCGTGTTTGAGAATGCGGCGGCCGGTAAGCGCTTCTTCGAAGGCGTGACCGGTAAGCGCCCCGGCGGCGCCGAGGGCCTCATCTATTCACGCTTCAACGGGCCCAATCAGGAGATCCTCGAGGACCGGCTTGCGGTGTGGGAAGATGCAGACGACGCGCTGGCCTTTTCCAGCGGGATGTCGGCGATCGCGACCCTTCTCATGGCTTTCGTTCAGCCGGGGGATGTCGTTGTCCATTCAGGCCCACTCTACGCGGCGACGGAAACGCTGATCGCCAAGATCCTTGGGCGCTTCGGTGTTTCCTGGGTCGATTTTCCTGCCGGAGCGACGCGTGAGGAGATCGATTCCGTCATTTCTCGGGCGAAAGAGAAAGGCCGCGTCTCGCTCATTTATCTTGAGAGCCCGGCGAACCCGACCAACGCCCTCGTGGACGTGGAAGCCGTCGCTGCTGCTCGCGAGGCGGCGTTCGGGCCAGACGAACGTCCGCCGATCGCAATCGATAACACTTTCCTCGGCCCGCTTTGGGCTAAGCCGCTTGCACGAGGCGCGGACCTGTCGATCTACAGCCTTACCAAATATGTGGGCGGGCACAGCGACCTTGTCGCCGGCGCCGTGGTCGGTGAGAAGGGGCTGATCAACCAGATCCGGATGATCCGCAATACGATCGGCACGATCTGCGACCCCAATACCGCATGGATGCTGCTGCGCAGTCTGGAGACTCTCGAACTCCGGATGAGCCGTGCCGGCGAGAATGCGGCGAAAGTCTGTGACTTCCTGCGCACCCATCCGAAAGTCGAAAGGATCGGCTATCTCGGATTTCTCGAGGACGGATCGCGGCAGGCCGACATTTTTCAACGGCATTGCACCGGGGCGGGCTCGACCTTCTCGCTCTATGTGAAGGGGGGCGAGAAGGAGGCTTTCGCTTTCCTGGACAATTTGAAGATTGCGAACCTGGCCGTCAGCCTCGGCGGGACTGAGACGCTGGCGAGCGCACCCGCGGCGATGACCCATCTGTCGGTGCCCGATGAGCGCAAGAAACAGCTCGACATCACTCCGAACCTCGTCCGAATCTCGATCGGATGCGAGGACCCGGACGATTTGATCGCCGACTTCGCCAATGCGTTGAACGCGGTCTAGCCCCAGTCCTCCACGGCCCAGCCGCGTTGCTCGGAGAGCCGGCGCAAGCGTCCGTGTGGATTAACCGCGACCGGCTCGTCCGCCCACTCGAACGCCGGCTGGTCCGACACATGGTCCGAGTAGAAACGCACGTGTCCGCGAGCGTCCTTCAATCCTGACTTTTCCACCCAATCGGCGATCATCCGCAATTTTGCTGGACCGTAGCAGTTTTCACCGGCGATCTTGGCGTGGACACGTTCGTCGAGTCCGATGATCGAACCGGTGCCGATCACGTCGTCGAAACCAAGCCGGCCAGCGATCGCGTCCGCGTAAAGGCGGTAAGATGCGGTCGCGAGTATCACACGCCGGCCCTCCTTCTTGTCTCGCGCGAGCGCTCTGCGGGCGCCGGGCCGGATATTGGTTGCCAGCTGCTTTTCGGCAAAGCTCTCAACCAACGGACCTAAATCTCTCGGATGCAACTTGCCTCCCAGGAGCAGCCGGTGATTGATCTCCTTCAATTTGCCTCGGTCGATCAGCCGGATCACGTAAGCGAGCATCGATGCGAGCACGAGCGGCAAGAACAGCAGCCGCCACGGCGCTCGATGCAAAGCGCAATGCAAAAGGAAGGGCGTATAGGTCGCGCGCCGGGTGACGGTGCGATCCATGTCATAGATCGCAAGGTCGCTCATGCGTGCCCCTTCAAGATTGCTTCGACCAGCGCATGGTCCTCGGGCTTGTCCACGTCCACGCCTGCGAGCGGGTTGCTCAGCACGACGGCGTCCACATTGAGCCCAAGCTTGCGCCCAAGGAGAGCAAGCGCATCCTGAATGGTGAGGAGGCGAAGCGCCGTTCCGATCAAAACGATCGGCCCGAGCAGCGAAATCAGCCGCCAGCCCTTCTTGCGGTCTTGCTCGACCGATCGCCACAATTCGATCGCCGCGGCCGCCTTGGGCGAATTCAGCGCGAACAGGTTGGCACCGGTGTAAGCGCCGCCCCGGAATCTGAGCCAGGTCCGCTTCGAGTCCGGAAAGCGCTTGAGCAAAGTCTGGCTCTCGACCACGCCGATGGAAATGTCGCCCTCGGCGTAGGCGCAGAATTCGTCGACTGTCTCAACGTCTAGCAGTGCATGATCGGCCGTTGTGACCAGCAGTGGCCACTGCGTCTGCTTGTCGAGGCAGATCTCCAGCATCGTGGTCGCGATGGTCGCATCGGATTTGCGCAAGTTGAGGCGCGGATCGCTCGGCAGCACTTCCGCAATTCGCTCGGGTGTTTGGCTCAGCACGATCACTTGACTGATGTCCTCGGCGCCAAGCAACGTCTGGACCGGTCTGCGCACCATCGGCTCGCCCCCGATCGGAATTAGCGCCTTGAGATCAGTGCCGAACTGTTCGGCGAATGAATCGCGCCCCGGTCGAGAACCGGCAAGCAAAATTGCCGTATATTTCACGCTTCCAGCCAGGATGTAATTTGCCCGCCGCGTGCTGCGTACTCGCGCGCCTGTGCGAGCCGCACAGCATGAAAGATGAGGCTGACGATCGTCCACAAGGCCACCAACTCCAGCCCCACGTCGGGTCTCGCGAACAAAAGCGCGGCAACCAGGATCACCATGTTCGGGTTCCGGCGTGCTGTGATGAGCCGGAATTTGCTGTCGATCGGCTTCCACACATGGATGTGCATGCGGCCGAACCGCCGCATGAAGATCCCCTCGATGATCCGCTGCGCGACGTAGCCGCCGATGATCGCCCAGAGGACCATCGTCGCATAGACTGGCTCAAGCGGTCGACCGTAGGTGGCGAGCCCATGCTCCCACGCCCACCACCAGAACGGCGGGTGGATGAGGTCGATCCCGTGATCGAACACATTGCCCCATTTGGACGAGGCGCCAGTGCAACGCGCGAGCTTCCCGTCGACCGTATCGAGCACCATGAAAACGAATCCGGACAAAACTCCCCACCAATATTCACCCCGCCAGAAAAGGATGAAGGCGACCACGCACAGGAAGGCACCCGCGAGCGTGACGAAATTGGGCGTGAGCCCGGCTCGCGCCGCCCAACGCGTCAGGTAGAAGGCAGGCCTGCGCCACAAATAGAGGGTCAGTACGTCAGTGACGCCCTTGTAGGCGGCGTCATAGGCTGCTCGCTCGACCGGCTCAGGGTCATTGGGGTCGAGCGGCAGCACAAACGGCCGATCGCGTTTGCGGAGCTCGGCATAGCTCAGCTCCGCATTTTCGGCCGCAAGTTGCTCATACCCGTCCAACAATTCTCCGGACTCAAGCGCCGCTAGGGCGTCGAACACATCCTCGTCCGGAGGAACATGCGCGATGACCGGCTTCCCGCGGAGGGTCAGCACCGTGCGCGGACGAGTGCGCATCGCCGTCAGCCACAGGGGGTCCCAGCCGTAACCCATGCTCGCCAGTATCGCAGCGCGTCCGGGCCGCACCGCGTCCGTGCAGTCGAAGCCGGCATTCGTGGCAAGCCGGCAGGCGCGATCCTTCGCGTCCATTCCGAAGGGCTGCGCGGCGTTGAAACCCACCGGGACGAAAAGAAGGCGCTCCTCGTTCGACATCGCATTCGCGCATAAATGCGCGAAACCGCGCAGGAAAGTGGCGTTGCGGGCTTACACTTGCTCGGATCGGTCATTTCGCGCACAAAACCGAGCGCATGGCCGATCTCGACCAGACTCAGGGAGATGACCAACACGGCTCGGTTTACCGTGTCGCAGGCGCGCTCACCATCACTCGCGCCGCGACCACGCAACGCGAAATCGATGCTCTGCCCGATCCGCTGACCATCGATTTATCGAAGATCGATCGCATGGACACGGTCGGTGCCTGGATCGTGTATCGGACCGTTCGCGACCGGCATGCGAAGGTGATCGGCGCGAGCCGCGACGAGGTCAGCCTGTTGAAGCAGGTCGGCGAGTTCGATGAACCTGTACAGGTCCATCCCGAAGAAAAGCCGAGCTTTTTCCGAGTTCTCACCGAAATTGGAGAGTATATCGCCGAAGCCGGCCGGACTCTGGTTGGCCTCCTTGGCTTCTTCGGTGCCACTCTCATTGGCTTTGCCAATGTGATCCGCCGTCCGCGACGCTTTCGCATAAACGCCGTCGTGACGCGCTTTGACGTGGTGGGCGTCCGAGCGCTCGGGATCATCGGGTTGATGAGCTTTCTCATCGGCATCGTCATTGCTCAGCAGGGATCTGTGCAGCTCGCGCAGTTCGGCGCGGAAATCTACACGATCAACCTGATTGGGCGCATCACGGTTCGTGAACTTGGGACGCTGATGACCGCGATCATGGTCGCCGGGCGATCGGGCTCGGCTTTTGCCGCTCAGCTCGGAACGATGAAAATCACCGAAGAGATCGATGCAATGCGTACGATCGGAGTATCGCCGATCGAAGCGCTCGTCATTCCGCGAATGATCGCTGCGGTGACGATGATGCCACTGCTCGCTTTCTGGTCCATGCTCACGGCGCTGATCGGCGGTGGCATTTTCGTCTGGCTCGACATCACCATTCCGCCGACGACCTACATCCAACGGCTTCAGGAGGTTATTCCGCTCACCGATGTGTGGGTTGGACTCATAAAGGCGCCGGTGTTCGGCTTCATCATTGCGCTATCCGGCTGTTTCCAGGGAATGCTGGTCGAGGGTGACAGCGAGCAGGTCGGGACGCGTACGACGACCGCAGTCGTTCAATCCATTTTCCTCGTGATCGTGCTCGACGCAGTGTTCGCGGTGTTTTTCAGCTCGATCGGGTGGGTATGACCCCCAAAAACTGTCATCCCGTCATCACTGTCCGTGGTCTGCGCAACGCCTTTGGCGAGCAGGTCATCCACGAGAATCTCGACCTCACGGTGTGCCGCGGCGAGATCCTCGGCGTTGTCGGCGGATCGGGCACAGGCAAATCTGTGCTACTCCGCTCGATCATCGGCTTGCAGACGCCTGAGGCCGGTCAGATCGAGGTCTTGGGCGAGAATATGATCGGCCGCGACGAAGATGAGGCAAAAAACATTCGCCGTCGCTGGGGAATCCTCTTTCAGAATGGCGCTTTGTTCTCGACCCTGACCGTGGCTGAGAATGTCGAAGTCCCGATCCGCGAATATTTTCCGTACATTGAGGAGCAGCTCCTCGATGAAATCGCCTCTTATAAAATCGCCATGGGCGGACTTCCGCCGGACGCAGGCCCAAAATATCCGTCGGAGCTATCCGGCGGAATGGTGAAACGTGCCGGGCTTGCCCGAGCGCTCGCTCTCGATCCCGATCTCCTGTTTCTTGATGAACCGACGGCCGGCCTGGACCCGATCGCGGCAGCCGCCTTCGACCAGCTGATCCTCTCATTGCAGAAACGGCTCGGCCTAACGGTCTTCCTCATCACCCACGACCTCGACACACTTCACGCAATCTGTGACCGAATTGCGGTGCTGGCCGATAAAAGGGTGCTCGGGGTCGGTACGATACCGGAACTATTGGCTTTGGATCATCCTTGGATACAAGAGTATTTCAACGGACCGCGCGGTAGGGCTGCGGCCGCCAGTTATGAACATGAGGTCACAGCCTGATGGAAACGCGGTCGAACTATGTAATGGTCGGCGCCGTGACGGTGGCCCTGCTCGTCGGCACGTTGCTGTTCATCGTCTGGCTCGCCGGCCTCTCGAACAAGTCGACGAAGTGCTACGACATATATTTCGCGCAAGCGGTCGGCGGCCTCAACAAGGGCTCCAACGTTACCTTCTCCGGCGTTCCGGTCGGACAGGTTCAGAAAATCTCGCTGCTTCCAAGCCGTCCCGAGTTCGTCTGGGTCCGCATCGAGGTCGATCAGCAGACTCCAGTGCTGCAGGGTACGACCGCGCAGATCAAGGGCGTCGGCTTCACTGGCGTCAGTGAAATTCAGTTGGACGGAGCGGTTCGCGGCAGCCCGCCGATCACTCAGATCGGGCCGCAGGGCTGCGCGGTCATCCCCGCCACATCAGGCGGTCTTGGCGCGCTCCTCAACAGCGCGCCGGAGCTGATCGACCGGATCCAGCGCTTGACCGAACGGCTGACCGAACTACTCAGCGACAAGAACCAGAATTCGATCTCCGACATTCTCGAGAACATGGACCGCACGACCAAGGTCTTGGCCGATCGCGCACCGGATCTCGCCGACGCGATGGTCGACGCACGCATCGCGGTCCGTAATGCCGGTCTCGCTGCGCAGCGCATCAGCGTGCTGACTGACAACACGAATCGTCTGGTGGTCGAGCAGGGAGGACCGGCTGCGCAAGATCTGCGCAAGTCCATCGCGGCCGTCCAGGCGGCCGCCGACAATCTCAATGCGATCATCTCCGATGCTCGGCCTGGCGTGCAGAATTTCAGCAAATCGACCTTGCCCGAGGCCAACCGATTGGTGCGCGATCTGCGGGAGCTTTCCCAGTCGCTGAGAGTGGTGTCCGAACGGGTCGAGCAGCGAGGCATCGGCGGAACGCTGGGGCCGCAGCAATTGCCGGATTACAAGCCAGGGAAGCGCTAATGAGGCCTTTTTTCAACTTCGTTGCTTCAATCGCGCTGGCAGCTGCTTTAGGCGGCTGCTCGATCAGCGGATTGCTTGGCGGCGGCGGCAAGGCGCCCGCGACCTTGCAGACGCTCACCCCTGAAGTGCCCGATCCCGGTCCGACCACGCGCGCGGCGAGTGCCGGTCAGTCCGTGACGATCGGCACGCCAGCGATTCCGAAAGAGCTCCGGACGACCCGCGTTCCCGTCCAGATCACTCCGACCGACGTCCAATATGTCACCAACCTGCAATGGGTCGACACTCCTGACCGGCTGTTCCAGTATCTCGTTGCTGAAACGGTGCGACGCACGACCAACCGCATCGTGCTCGATACGCATCAGACCGCTCTTGATCCGGGTCTGCTGGTTAGCGGCGAGCTGCAGCGCTTCGGCTATGACGCATCGAGCGGTCAGGTCGTCGTCGTTTATGATGCAATGATGTCGGCGGCGGGTGGGAGTCAGGTCCAATCGCGCCGATTCACCGCGAGTGCACCGGCCGACGGAAGCGGCCCGTCCGTTGGCCCGGCGCTCAATCACGCTGCGAACCAGGTTGCCGCCGAGGTCGCGAGCTGGATCGGTAACGCCGGCTAGACTGCTGCTATTGGCGCCGGCATGAAGTGAATGCCGTGGCGCTCTCCGATCTCCGGGATTTTCGCCAGGTCGTCCGGCAGGTCTTGAACCTCGTTGTTCACCTCTTCGAAAAAATCGGACGCATGCGCCGGTGCGGCGAAAATGAGGACATGGGCCGGCGATGAGGATGCGCCCTTAAAGCCGTGAATCGTGTTGCGCGGCAGATAATTGAAATCGCCCTTAGTGGACCGAACCGGTTCGCCGTCGATCTCGAAGTCGATTTCTCCATCCAGGATGTAATAAGCTTCGTCCCAGTCGTGGCGGTGCGGCGGTGGCCCCATGCCGGGCGGGATTTCCTCTTCAAACAACGACCAGGCACCGCCGGTCTCGCGTGAGTCGCACAGAAACCGCAGCCGCATGCCTAGAATATTGAGCGGAACTCGCTCTCCTGCTTTGACGATGGTCGCAGGCACGGGGGTATCCTCCTTCCCAGCATGCCACTTTGGCCCTGGGTTCGCAAAACTAGACCAGGCTCTTCGAAACCTGTTCGAACACATCCTTCGATAGGTTGGGCGCCGCGCTGATCCGTTCGAGCGCCTGGCGCATCATCTCTGCGCGTTTCGGCTCGAACCGGCGCCAGCGGCCGAACGGCGTCACCAAGCGCGCTGCAACTTGCGGATTCAGCTTGTCGGCCGCGATGATCATGTCCGCAAGAAAGTCGTAACCGCGCCCGTCGGACGAATGGAACGCCCAATGATTGGCGCCGAATGTGCCCGCGAGCGAACGCAGCCGGTTTGGGTTCGTGATGACGAAGTCCGGGCTATCCGCGAGCTTTAACACCTGGTCGACGGTATCGGCGCGCTGTGCCGACGCCTGAAGCGCAAACCATTTGTCGAGGACAAGGGCATCGTCATGGAAGCGGAGATAGAAAGCATCGAGGGCGCTTTGGCGCTCCGCCGCATCGAGCGACACCAAAACACCCAGCGCGCCCTGACGATCCGTCATATTATCTGCACCATCGAACTGTGCCTTGGCGAGCGCAGCGGCCTGTGCCTCATCGGCAGCCGCGAGCAACCCTAGAGCTACAGTGTGCAGTCGGCGGATGCCCTTTGCTGTGGGCGACAAATCACGGCCGTCAGGGCCGTCGATTCGATGCGCCGCGAGGAGCTCATTTGACAGCTGCGTTCCGATGGCCTTGCGCAGTCGTTCGCGCGAGGCATGGATCGCGTCAGGATCGACTATATCCATTCGGTCGGCGACCAGGCTCTCGCTCGGAAGCAGGATCGCCTCGGCCTTGAACGAGGGGTCGAGCGAGTTGGACTTAAGTGTCGCAGCGACCGCTCGGACGACCGGCTGCGTATCGACACTTTCGCCTCGAGCGCCCGTCACGAGCGCGAAGCTCATCAACTCCTGCATTGCCTCGTAGCGCGCGAACGGATCGGTATCCGTCTGCGCGAGGCGTTCGAGCTCGTTCGGGCCACGCGAAGCAGCGACAATGATCGGCGCGGAAAAGCCGCGATTGATCGACAGCATCGGCCTCTCGGCGACATCGTCGAATGTGATGCTCTGCTGCGGATGATCGAGAACGATCAGGCGCTCCGCTGCGATTTCGACGCCACTATCATTGCCGATGAGGGTCGTCCGTAGCGGAATCGGCATCGCCTGCTTGACGGGCTGCCCGGGCGTTGGTGCGATCTCTTGCTCAAGATGCAGCGTCGCCATTCCAGCTTGTGCATCATGCTCAAGCCATGCGTGCACCTTCGGAGTGCCCGCCTGACTATACCAGATCTTGAATGCCGACAGGTCGATCCCGCTCCCGTCCTCGAGCGCTTTCACGAAGTCGTCACAGGTCGCCGCTTCGCCGTCATGCCTCTCAAAATAGAGGTCCGTGCCCGCACGAAACTTGTCTGGCCCCAGGACGGTGTGGAGCATGCGAATTAGCTCGGCACCCTTGTTGTAGATGGTCGCAGTGTAGAAATTTGAGATTTCGATGTAGCTGTCCGGCCTCACGGCATGGGCCAAAGGGCCCTGGTCCTCAGGGAACTGGACCGCGCGAAGCACGCGCACATCCTCGATCCGCTTTACCGCCGGACTTCCCATATCCGCCGAGAAGCTTTGATCACGAAAGACTGTGAAACCCTCCTTGAGCGACAGCTGGAACCAGTCGCGGCAGGTGACCCGATCGCCCGACCAGTTGTGGAAATATTCGTGCGCGACGACCCGCGCGATATTGTCGAAGTCGGCGTCGGTCGCGGTCTCGTGGTTGGCGAGCACATAGGCTGAGTTGAAGATATTGAGGCTCTTGTTCTCCATCGCGCCCATGTTGAAATCGGAAACGGCCACGATGTTGAACTGATCGAGGTCGTATTCGCGCCCGTAGATCTTCTCGTCCCATGCCATTGCCTGTTTGAGACTATCCATCGCGTGCTGAGTTCTCGGAAGGTCGTCTTCGCGCACCCAAATGAACAGGTCGACGTCGCGGCCGCTCCTGGTCTTGAAAGTGTCGCGATTGGCCTTGAGGTCGCCGGCGCCCAGCGCGAACAGGTAACAAGGCTTGGGGAAGG
>JBKPLG010000084.1:0-21412 GCA_046731515.1 Pseudomonadota bacterium
GGCCGATCCGGCAGTCGGACGAGTTGACGCTTAACCTCGACGGCTGGGAAGGGCCGCTCGACCTGCTGCTGACCCTGGCGCGCGTACAGAAGGTCGATCTCGCGCAGATTTCGATCCTCCAGCTCGTCGAGCAGTATCTCGCCTATCTTGCCGAGGCCCGCGCCTTGAAGCTCGAAATTGCCGCGGACTATCTCGTGATGGCGGCCTGGCTCGCCTATCTCAAATCATGCTTGCTTTTGCCCAAGGATCCCGGGGCGGATCCGAGTTCGGAAGAGATCGCGCTTCGCCTGCAAATGCGGCTCCAGCGGCTCGATGCAATGCGCGAGGCGGGGGCTCGGCTGCTTGGCCGCGACCGCATCGGTCGCGACGTTTTTCTGCGCGGCGCTCCGGAGGGGTTGCGGCTCATCCGCAAAGCCGCTTGGCAAGTACGCGACTTTGACCTTTATGCAGCATACGGCGCGGTGCGCGCACGAACTGCGCCGGCAATGCACGTTGTCCACGCCCGTTCCGTAATGACGCTGGAAGAAGCGATCCAAAGGGTCGGACGAATGATCGGCATGGCCCTCGACTGGACGTTCCTGGAAAGCTTCCTTCCGTCCACACAGGACCCGCAGTTCCGACGTTCGGCGTTGGCGTCGAGCTTCCTTGCGGCGCTCGAGCTCGCGCGGCGCGGCCGGCTCGAAATTGCGCAGGATGAGGCGTTCGCGCCGATCAAGCTGAAAGCCGCCTGATGGATGAGCTCGCCAGAGCCATTGAAGCGTCTCTGTTCGCTTCGGCAACGCCGCTCACCGTCGAGGAAATAGCCGAGCACGTCGGCGAAGGTGATGTCGAGATTGCGTTGGGACAGCTTGCCGCCCAGTACGAGGGTCGCGGAATCGAGCTCGTTGAGCGTGGGGGGCGTTGGCATTTCCAAACTGCTTCCGATCTCGCGCATTTGCTTCGCCGAACCCGTGAAGAGCCACGGCGGCTGTCGCGTGCGGCAACCGAGACGCTGGCGATCATCGCCTATCATGAACCGGTCAGCCGCGCCGAGATCGAGGGAATCCGTGGAGTCCAGATCTCAAAGGGCACAATCGATGTACTCATGGATGCCGGATGGGTTCGTGCGGCGGGGCGGCGCGAAGGCCCAGGACGACCTCTACTCTATGCGACGACCCAGGAATTTCTGACCCACTTCGGGCTGACGTCTCGGCGGGACCTGCCCGGAATCGACGATCTCAAGGCGGCCGGGCTTCTCGACCCGCTCGACGAGGCGGTCTTCCAGCTTCAGCTGGAAAGCGAGGGCGAGGAAGACTAGATACCCGCCAAAGGAGTTCCATCATGGGCGGTTTCAGCATTTGGCATATTCTGATCTTCGCGATCATCGTCCTGCTGTTGTTCGGCGGGAACCGCTTTTCAGCGATGATGGGAGACGTTGCGAAGGGACTTAAAAGCTTCAAGCAGGGCATGTCCGACGACGAGGATGAGAAGCGCAAGCGGTACGAGGAGCAGCGTCGGTCGGAGCCGCGTTCCATCGGGCGTCCCGATGAGCCAATAGACGTCACTCCGCGGTCCGCCGAGCCTGCAACGCCTCCGCCGCGAGACGACGAAGCCCGCTGAATTCTGAAGGGCCGGCATGTTCGGCGTTGATTCAACGGAGCTCGCGGTTGTCGCGATCCTAGCCCTGATCTTCATCGGGCCAAAGGATCTGCCGAAGGTGATGCGCGCCGTCGGTTATTGGGTTGGGCGGATGCGCGGCATGGCCCGCCATTTCACCGCTGGAATCGAGAATATGGTCCGCGAGGCGGAGCTTGAGGAAATGGAGAAGACCTGGAGGGAGGAGAATGAGCGCATCATGCGCCTCCATCCGCCGGAGTCGCCTGCTGAGCCCGGCGAGCCCGATACAATGCCGCCGGTCGCCAATCCCGAACCGTCGGAGGAGAAGATTCCTCCTGAAAAGCGGCCTCTGCCGTGAAGGATCTCGATGAAACCAAGCAGCCGCTGCTTGAGCATTTGATCGAGCTTCGGCGGAGGCTTCTTTGGTGTCTCGCAACCTTGGTCTGTACGTTCTTCCTGTGCTTCTATTTCGCCAAGGATATTTTCGCAGTGCTCGTGCAGCCTTTGCTCAGGGCCGGCCAGGGCAAGCTCATCTACACGGACATTTTCGAGGCGTTCTTCACGCAGGTGAAGGTCGCTCTCTTCGCCGCGTTCATGCTGAGTTTTCCGGTAATCGCGACGCAGCTCTGGCGTTTCGTTGCGCCGGGCCTCTATGCCAAGGAAAAAAAGGCTTTCCTCCCCTTCCTTTTGATGACCCCCGTCTTCTTCGCGGCTGGCGCATGCTTCGCCTACTTCGTGGCGATGCCATGGGCTTTGCATTTCTTGCTCAGTTACCAGGGTGACGTCGGCGGCATAAATCAGGAGGCACTTCCCGGGGTTGGGAATTACCTGACCTTTGTCACCCGCTTCCTGTTCGGCTTCGGCGCAGCCTTTCTCCTCCCGATCCTGCTGATGATCCTCGAACGGGCCGGATTGGTCACTCGCGAACAGCTGGCAAAGTCGCGTCGCTATGCCGTCGTAGGCGCCGCCGGACTCGCTGCAGTCCTGACTCCGCCCGACGTCGTCTCGATGCTCATGCTGCTAGTTCCGCTCTATGGCCTTTATGAGTTCGCCATCCTGGCGATCCGCCTTACTCACTGGCGCGCGGCTCGAAGGGCTGCGCGGTCAGGAGCTACGATTTCGGAGGCCCACACAGAAGAGGGCCCGGAAACGCCACCGGGGGGGGGGAGGGTTGGCGGTTCCGGGCCCATTTAAACGGATAGCGAGAGCGGGGGGGCAAAAGGTCACTATCCGAACTGCACAACGCCCCTTCTTCGCATACAGTTCCGAAGGCCCATACTTTTTTTCGGTCGAACGCGTAACGATCCCTTCTCCCCAGTCAAATCGGCGGAAAAACGGGCAAATCGACGCTGTAACGACCGAGTTTACGTTCCAGGTTGGAACGCAATTGCTTGGCCAAGCCACCGACGATACGTTCAAATTGGACCTTTTCGGGCTGATCGGCCTCGTCCGGAACCAGTACGTGGCTGGTGAGCATTAGCCGCGCAGTCAACTCGCTCGTCCGTCTCAGCGAAATTTCGATCGGGTCATGTGGACAGTTGAGCATCGAAAATTCGACGATCTCGGTAATCAGGAACGCTACCGCGACGGCAACGTCCTGCGTCGTGTAGACAGGCTCGAGCTCGAGATCGATCCTCAGTCCGCGAGCGATTTCCGGCGCCCCCGCCCGGAGTTCCGCGGCGAGCTCTGTGAGAAGAGGTCGAAGCGCGATACCGCGACTCTCCTCCATCTCGGCGAAATGGTTGCGGTGGACAATCGAGAGCGCGCCCACGCGGCGGCTAATTCCGGCATAGGCCGCGCGCGCCTCGACGGTTTCAGCGCTCCGCCCGTGGATGTTCAGCAAGGATGCAACCACCTGAAGATTGTTCTTCACGCGGTGGTGCACTTCGCGGACGAGTCGGCGTTGCCCTTCTAGGGCGCTGCTCATCTCTTGCTCCGATGCGTCAACTCTGGAGACCGCCCGGGCAAAGGCGTCTCGAAGCTCCTGGATTTCCGTGGCCGGACCGAGCTTGCTCGGAAGATCGAGTGAGCTGGCACCGGGCTCGTATTGAATGACAGCACTCTCAAGGCGCTTGAGCGGCCGGATCAGCAGTCGGCTGACGAGCAACCAGGCGATGAGCGCGGCTGCGACCCACATCAGCACTGGAAGCAGGAGCATTAGGCGATCGATCGTGGTGATCTTCAATTGCGGAGAGCCGATCCGAACAACCAAGGCGTCATTGCCAATTGGCCATTCTGAGTAGGTCTGGCGATCAAGATCCCCGGTGGTTCCAACGATCGGAATTTCTTTCCTGCCGTCGCGCACGGACACGTACCCGACATCGCCGAGACCTTCGATCGCGGCATTTCGGAGTTCGTCCTGAGGCACGCTGGACGTCGCCATTCCGCCCATCACGCCGACGCGAAGATCGACCTCCGTTTCATCCGCATCAATCCAGACCCGAATGGCGCCCGGAGCGACCAAGGGAAGCGGATCCTTGGCGGCAAATTCGCCGTAGGTGCAGATCAGATCGCCATCCGCCGAACGAAGGCTGAATTGGCGAGAGATTGCGGGAGCAGTGGTAAGTGCCTGGGCAGCCTCATTGCATGGATCGCCCCGACGAATACGGAGCGCTCCTGCGGCCGCAATTCGAAGGGCGAGCGCGTTTCGTGCGATGAGGCTTTCGATATTGTGTGCCGCAGTGCGCGCTCGGTCTTTCTCGCGACCTTGCAGCGCCTCGTTAGCCTGCTGAATCCCGGTTTCTCCGATCCATGTCAAAGCGATTCCGATCGGCAGAAGGACCGCGGTGAGGATCAGAAGAAGTTTGGCTGCGGTCGGCAGCCTCGCGAGCCGATCAGCTGCGCTCATATTTGCCGATCCAGCGGCAATGCCTCAGTTGAGCTTGCCGATAAGACTGATGAAATCGTCGGGAACAGCTTCGCGTAGCGTGTCGTCGTAGATCGAGCGCAGAGCGCGCCCGAGATCCGAGGAGCGCTGCTTGCGCGCCTTTTTCTCGGCCGGGGGACTCTTCGAGTGCTTCGACCGTCCCGAGTGGTCCGAATCACTCCGCCTTTTTGCACTCAACCTCTCGTCCCCCTCGCGCGGGTACTCGGCGCCTCTTACAATTCTCTTCTTTGGGCGCAACGGCCTAAAGCGCGTTGGTCCCGGTAAGCGTCGGCCGCGCCACACCATCTCAAAGCGTTTTGGAGTGCCCGGCCCATCCTCGGAAACCAAATGGCCGGTCCTTTGTTCCAGTGGCTTCATATCTTGGGGGCAGCGGAGCTTATAAGACGAACCGCCCATACAGGGTTGCAACAGTTTCACGGCGTCGCCAAAGACGGCGCAAATTCGTGTTTACGAGGGAGAATTGCCAATCATGTCCCTTGGCCAGGAACTTGCTCCACATCTGCCTTTTCTGCGCCGGTACGCCCGCGCTCTGACGGGCAGCCAGGCGCACGGTGACGCTTTTGTCCGTGCCACCCTTGAAGCCATTGTCGCGAAGCCGGATGAATTCCCGCGTGACGTTGATCCGCGGCTCGGCCTGTACAAGACTTTCCATGCCATCTGGTCCACTGCGAATATTGAAGAAGGCGAGGAACCATCGAGAAGCCCCGCGGGTCCGGAGGGCATCGCTCAAGCGCGACTGTCACGCATTACTCCGCTCTCGCGTCAGGCATTGCTGCTCACCTCATTGGAGGGATTTTCGTCCGAAGATACAGCGTATCTGATCGGTGCATCGCCAGCCGATGTTGAATCGCTGGTTGCAGAAGCGCTCGAGGAAATCGAGCGGCAAACCCTCGCCGATGTTCTCATCATCGAGGACGAACCGATTATCGCGCTCGACATCGAAACGATCGTTCGCGATCTCGGCCATAATGTCACTGGAGTGGCGGTGACACGCGACGAGGCGGTTGCGCAGGCGCGGCAAAATCCGCCGGGGCTGGTGCTCGCCGACATCCAGCTCGCCGACGATTCGAGTGGGATTGACGCCGTGAAGGACATCCTTGCCGAATTTTCGGTGCCGGTGATCTTCATCACTGCCTTTCCGGAACGCCTGCTCACCGGAACGCGGCCCGAACCGACGTTCCTTATTACCAAGCCGTTCCAGCGCTCCACGGTCAAAGCGGCAATCGCGCAAGCCCTGTTCTTTGACGCCGCGACCGTTCCCGCGGCGTGACGGAACACGCTTTCGGTCAGCGCGTTGGCCGAAGGAACAGTGATTTCGTGACGAGAGCATAATGGCCGATCCTCGGGAGTGCGAACCTTCGGTCCGAGAGACCACGACGGAAGCGCGTGCTGGCTCCACCCCGGGGGTCGCACGCAACGTTTTGGTGATCGGAACTTTACTGGTGGTGATTTTATTTGCCGTGATTGTATTGGCTGGTCGGGCCTGAGCATCTAGCTCTGTCACAATCGCCGTTCATGTTCGATCAAACCGCGCTGGCCCAGGGCCGGCGCCCATAACGGGTGGGGTGTCTTATTTTGGCTGATGATCGCCAAGAGCAACGTACCGAGGACCTTCTATCCGATCCGGTTCCCCTGTCCGATCCCGAATTCAAGGAACAGCTGGCGGCGGTAATCCCCCATCTTCGCGCATTCGGTCGCTCGCTCTCCGGCAGCCGCGACCTCGCCGACGACCTCGTTCAGGAAACGCTGCTTAAGGCCTGGGCTGCGCGCAAGCGGTTCCAGGCGGGTACGAATATGCGCGCCTGGACCTTTATCATCCTCCGCAACCTGTTCCTCAGCCAGATGCGGCGCGCCCGCTTCAAGGGCGAGTGGGACGACATAACCGCGTCGAAGATCCTCGCTGCCCCCGCAAGCCAGGATCGGCACATCGAACTTGGCGACATGCAGCGTGCATTGATGCATTTGCCGCAGCCGCAGCGAGAGGCGCTGATCCTCGTCGGCGCGGGCGGCTTCGCTTACGAGGAGGCAGCCGAGATTTGCGGCTGCGCCGTGGGGACAATCAAGAGCCGAGTGGCTCGGGGCCGCGTAGCGCTCGAGCAGTTGCTGTCCAGCGGAAAGCTGCCTTCACGCCGTCAGCATAAGACGGATCCGGACAAATCCGCTCTGCAAACAATCATGGGTGAAGTCGACGACCTCAGCCGCGATCACTAGTAATCAATTGAGTTTGCGCAGGAGGTCGGCGAAATCCCGATCGCACGGCTCATGTGCGGCCGCTTCGAAAGCGCGGCGCAACGCGGCGGTAATGCCCGCGTGACCAGCAGGGTTCTCGACGCGGATTACCCGCCGCTCGAGACAATCCAGATCCGACATTGCAGCGTTTTCTCGTCTAAACTTCATTCGCTTCGCAAACGAGTGGAGCCTGGGGAAGTTTCGCGCCAGCGCCATTTGTCGGATGAATAAGGGGCAATGAGTCGGCAAGAATCGTTGACCGCAAGGGAGCAGGCGCTGGAGCGCGCGCGTGCCCACTCGCCATTTCTTCGCGAGTCCCTGGATGCGCGTTCCAACCTCGCCGAAACGTTCCTCGAGAATGGAGCGTTAGCGGCCGCCGACGCAGCCCATTCCGAACATGGAGACGACGTGGAATCGGAGCTTCGGCGTCAGAGGCAGGGCTTGGCGCTGGCCGTCGCGCTCGGCGACCTATCAGGCGAACTTGGCCTCGAGCAGATTACTCGGCTGCTCTCCGATTTCGCTGATGGCGCGATTGACCGCGCAGTCACCACGTCGATCGCGGAGCGCATACCGGATGCGGAGCCGAAAGGCCTTGCCGTGATCGCCATGGGAAAGCTTGGCAGCCATGAGCTCAATTATTCGTCCGACGTCGATCTGCTGTTGTTGTTTGATCCAGCGACCTTGCCCAAGCGTGGGCGCGACGATGTGGGCGAGGGCGCCGTGCGGTTCGGGCGCCGTGTGATCGAGATTCTGCAGAAACGAACTGCAGATGGCTATGTGCAGCGCGTCGATTTGCGCCTGAGGCCGTCGCCCGAAGTCACCCCGATCGCGTTGCCGGTTGACGCCGCGATCTCACATTACGAATCCAGCGCTTTGCCGTGGGAACGCGCGGCTTTCATTCGCGCACGGGCGTGCGCCGGCGATTTATCGCTCGGGAAACGATTCCTCAGTGCAATTCAGCCCTTCGTCTGGCGCCGGTCGCTCGATTTCGGAGTGATTGATGAGGTTAGGCAGATTTCAGGGCGGATTCGCGACCATTTCGCGCAGAATGCGCATATCGGACCTGGGTACGACCTAAAGCGCGGTCGCGGTGGAATCCGCGAGGTCGAATTTTTCGTCCAGATCCAGCAGATGATCCACGGCGGCCGCGACTTGTCGGTTCGCGCGCCGGCGACGCTCGAAGCAATCGATGCGCTGCTTGCCGCGGGCAGGCTTGAAGCGAGCACCGCGCGCGAACTTGCCGATGCCTATCGCCTGCTACGCACTATCGAACACAGGCTTCAGATGGTCGAAGACGCGCAAACGCACTTGTTGCCGATCGACAAACAGGCGCTCGATAATGTGGCGCAGCTACACGGACTTAGAAGCGGCCCCGATCTTCTCGAACTGCTCGAACCTTACGTCGAGCGTGCCGGCGCGATTTTCGACGGGCTCGCACCTGGCGATCGTCAACACCTTTCCAACGACCCTGGCATCCTCTTCAACGAACTGAAGGGACTCGGCTTTACCGAGCCAACGACGGCCGCACGCCATGTCGCAAACTGGCGCTCCGGCAAGGCGCGCTCGCTCCGGTCGCCGCCGGCGCAGCAGGCGTTCGAAGCGATGCTCCCCGCCCTCATGCAAGCCATTGCCGCGGGCGCCGATCCAGGACACGCGCTCAACCGATTGAGCGATATTGTCGAGCGGCTTTCAAGCGGTGTGAACTTTTTTCGGCTGCTCGAAGCGCGGCCTCCTTTGGCTCAGCTACTCGCCAGGATCCTGGGCCACGCACCCGCCCTGTCCGACCAGCTCTCGCGCCGTCCCGAGCTTTTCGAAGGCCTGTTCGACGCTTCAAGTTTCGCAATGCCGCGGTCGCCGGAGGAAGTTGCGGAGATCCTCGGAAACGCGATGGGCGATCAGCCGTACGATATAGCGCTCGACCGCGTCAGGCGCCTGGTCAACGAGCGCCGCTTTGCGCTCGGGGTTCAACTTATCGATCGCCATCGTGATCCACTCGAGGTCGCCAAGGGTTACTCCCGAGTGGCGGAGGGCGCCTTGGAGGCGCTCGCTACTGCGGCATCCCGGGAATTCATTGAGGCGCATGGACGATTTCCCAACGGTGAGTTGGTCGTGCTCGGCCTCGGCCGGCTTGGCGGATGCGAACTGACCCACGCCTCCGACCTCGACCTCATCTACCTGCACACCGCCGAGCCGGGCGAAGTTTCAAACGGACCGAAGTCCCTTGGGCCCAACGATTATTTCAATCGTCTAGGCAACCGGGTTACGGCGGCGCTTAGCGTGCCGACGGCTGCCGGCCCGCTATACGAAGTCGACCTGCGGCTTCGCCCCGAAGGGGTGAAAGGGATGCTAGTCGTTTCGATGGACGCTTTCGAACAATATCAACGCCAACACGCCTGGACATGGGAGCATATGGCGCTTTGCCGCGCTCGGCCGGTCTTTGGATCAGCGCAAGCCCGCGATCGTGCCGAAACGGCAATCAACTCGATTTTGCGAATGCCGCGGGACTCGGGGAAGATTGTCGCCGACGCGATCAAAATGAGAGCGGAGATGGCGCGTCACAAACCACCCCAGAGTCCTCTTGACGTGAAGCTAGGGCCTGGCGGCTTGGTCGACCTGGAGTTCGCGGTCCATGTTCTGCAGCTTACTCATCAGATCGCTCTCGATCCGCGGCTTGATGTCGCGCTAGAGGCTCTCGCAGCCGATTCTTTAGTAGCGGCAAATGTTTTGTTGGCTCAAAAGTTGCTCACGCGAATGATCGTGATGATGCGATTGGTCGCGCCCGGAGATGTGAAACCTACGGCTGAAACCTGGCAATTGGTGGCCGAAGCGTGCGGCGCGGCGAATTGGGATGAGCTTCTTGCCGAGCACGATGCCGCTCGGCAAAACATCTCGGAACTTTGGGACAGCATCAGACGGAAGGCTTCGTGATGATCAAGGAAGGTGACAAAGCACCAGCAATTACCGTGACGGCCACAGACGGCAGCGGGATCGACGTGTCCGCACCAAACGACCCACTGGTGCTCTATTTCTACCCGAAGGACGATACATCGGGCTGCACCCGCGAGGCGCAGGATTTCACCGCACTCGCCGGCGAATTTGAGAAATCTGGCGTCAGAGTGGTCGGAGTCTCGCGAGATCCGATGAAAAGCCACGAAAAGTTTATCGGCAAATATGCTTTGGCGATTCCATTGGTATCGGATGAGGACGGGCGCCTCTCGGGCGCTTTCGGAACATGGGTCGAGAAATCGATGTATGGCCGCAAATATATGGGAATGGAGCGCGCAACTTATTTGATCGGTGCGGATGGTCGCGTGATCCGCTCGTGGCGCAAGGTGAAGGTGCCCAAGCATGCCGAAGAGGTGCTCAAGGCGGCGCAATCCATTCGGCAACCATCTGCCGCCTAACGTCAACTCTCCGTGGATTCAGGTGCGCGATTTAGGGTTAGTCGCCCGCGAGGTCGCGGACCATTGATTCCCAGTGCAGGACATTGTCCCACACCGATTGAACCGGGACGCGTTCGTCCTTCCCGTGAGCGCGCTCATCGTCGGGCGAAACTCCCCATTGGCCGTCGACGCCGTAGACGGGAATTCCTCGCGCGCGGAACTCCAGGCCATCGGTTGCACCGGCCGACATTTGCGGAATGATGGTTTGGTTCGGGAAGCGCGCCTTAACCGCCTTCGTATAGGCGTTCACGATATCGGGTCGAAGGGGTGAAACGGGCGTCGGCCGGCCGGCATCGGCCAGCGGAGTAACCTCTACATTCGGCCCAACGACCTGCTGCAGCTCCGTCTGCACGATTTTCGGCTCGACCCCGGGCAGGATTCGGCAATTGACCGTCGCTTCGGCAAGTTGCGGCAGCGCATTGTCAGCGTGACCTCCTTTGAGCATCGTTGCGACGCAACGTGTGCGAGTCAGTCCCACCTCGAGCGGGTTGCCTTCGATGGCGTCAGCCGCCGCTCCGTCAGCTGGATCGGCGAGCCAGGCGCGCATCGACTGCCCGAGCGGATTGTTGCCCTCCTGTTCGGCGCGCGCTGTGAAATAGGCGCGCGTCGTCTCATTGAGCATTGGCTGGAACCGGTGATTCTGCAGTTTCTTGAGCGCATCCGCTAGCTCATAGATCGCATTGTCCGGGCGTGGACGGGAACTGTGACCGCCGGGATTGCGAACGCGAAAATAGTAGCTCTGGAAAGTCTTCTCCGACGTCTGCAGGCCATAGCCGAGTGGTTTGCCATCAGCCGTGAACGCGCCACCGCCACCGTCCGCGTTCAGCGCGAATTCGGCCTCGGTCCACTTGCGCCATTCGGTCGCGCCGAGCTCGGCGCCCTTACCCTGGGTTTCCTCGTCCCCAGTGAAGAGGAGGACGATGTCGCGATTCGGCTTGAACCCATCGGCGCGCAGCTTCATCAGGGCGACCATGGCCGGAATTCCACCGCCCTTGTCGTCGCCGGTCCCTCGTCCGTAGAAATAACCGTCCTTCTCGACCAGCTTGAACGGGTCGCTTGTCCAATCGCCCGGAAGAGCTTCGACGACATCCATATGCGCCATGATTAGAATCGGCTTGGCTTTGGGATTCGCCGATGGCCAGCGGGCGATCAGCGCGGCCGTTTGGTTCCCCGGCGGTCCTTCATAAGGAAGCACGTGAACGTCTTTCGCTGCCCAGCCGGCATCCTTCAGCTTGGCCGCGAGATAGTTCTGGAGCTTAGGTGCCTGCCCACGCCCCATAACCGTCGGCGTCTCGACCGCCGTCTTGTAGATCTCGCGGGTCGTGGCTTCCCACTTGGGCGGAAGCTTCCGCGCATTGGCGAGCGTACTCGGCGGCGGCGAACTGAGCGGCGCCTGGCCCGCTTGGGCGAAGGCGGCGGTGGAACTGAAGGCAAGCAAGATCGCAACGAATCTGTGCATGGCCAGTCTGTCTCCTCGGAGGGTCGGCGCACGCTAGGGCGCGCGGAAGGATCGTCAAGCCATTGAACCGCCGTTTGTCGGCTCAGCCCGCAAGTTCGCGGATGATCATCTCCCAATGCAGCACGTCGTCATACATCGAGCGAACGGGCGTTCGCTCGTCGAGGCCGTGCGCGCGCTCGTCGTCCGGTGAGATGCCCCAGCTTCCGTCGACATCGTAGACGGGAATGCCCTGCGCGCGGAAGAAGCTGCCATCGCTCGCGCCGGTCGACATCATCGGGAACACATGCATGTCGGGCCCGTGGAATCGCTGAACAGCGGCGGTTACCGCTTTGAGGACGTCCGGACGGAGCGGAGAGGGCGGGGTCGGGACACCGATGTAATTGGGATCGGGCGTGACCTCGACCTTTGGTCCGGCAAGCTGCTGCAACTCTGCTTGGACATCTTTCGGCTGGACGCCGGGAAAGATGCGGCAGTTGACGGTGGCCTTGGCGCTTTGCGGCAGAGCATTGTCGGCATGCCCGGCCTCAAGCATGGTCGCGACGCAGCGCGTTCGGGTCAGTCCGATCTCGAGCGGATTGGCCTCGATTGCGTCGGCCGCCGCGCCATCGTTTGGATTGGCGAGCCAGCGGCGGATCGCCTGTCCGAGCTCGCTATTGCCTTCCTGCCGGGCACGTTCCTCGAAATAGCCTCGCGACGTCTCGTTCTGCATCGGCTGGAAGCGGTGGTTCTGAAGCGCCTTGAGCGCGTCGGCGAGGTCATAAATGGCATTGTCCGGCCGCGGCCGCGAACTGTGCCCGCCGGGATTGTGAGTCGTGAAGAAATAGGTCTGGAAGGTCTTTTCGGCCATCGAAATGCCGCAGCCGAGCGGTTTGAAATTGCGGTCGTAGGCCGCGCAGCCGCCGTCGGCGTTGAGGCCGAATTCGGCATCGGTGAGGTTGCGCCATTTGGTCGAACCGAGGGTCGCACCAACGCCGCGCGTTTCCTCGTCGCCGCTGTAGAAAAAGATGATGTCGCGATCGGGGTTGAAACCCTGGCTCATCAGTTTGACCGCAGCCATCGTAGTCGCGACGTCGCCGTCCTTCATGTCCGATGAGCCGCGGCCGAGGAAATAGCCGCCCTCCTCGCGGAACACGAACGGATCGAACTTCCAGTCCTCACGCTTGGCCTCGACCACGTCCATGTGGCCGAGGATCAGCATTGGCTTTTTGGTCGCGTGCGGTGAGCGCCAGCGAACGATCAGAGCCGCGGTGTTGTCGGCCGGAAGCGCCTCGTAAGGCATGATGTGGATGTCCGAATCGGGAATTCCTGCGGCACGGAACCGCGACGCGAGCAACTCGGCCATCCGCCGCATCTGGCCGCGATTGTGCACGGTGGGGATCTCGATAGCCTGCTTGAACAGCTCGCGGGTCTTTGCCTGCCATGCAGGATCGAGCTTCGTGGGAACTGTCCGCGGATCGGTGGCCGCTGAAGCGGCGGTTGCCGTGAAAGCGAGCAGAAATGTCATCAACTTGCGCATGGCCGAACTCCCAAGCGAAAAGTTGCCGAACGCTACTGGCGATGCCGGCCGCGTCAAGTTACGAAGCCGTGACCTTCCGCGAGATATTCCGCGCTCCGCATTTCCTCGAGCCGGCTGACCGTGCGCTGAAACTCGAAGCTTCCGTCCCCAGTCGGATACAGACCGGACGGATCGGCATCGGCAGCCGCGAGTAGTTTCACGCGGTGTTCGTAGAGAGCATCGATAAACGTCACGAACCGAGCCGCCTCGTTGCGCGTCTCAGGCCCCATCTTTGGAACGCCGACGAGAATTACCGTGTGATAGCGACGCGCAATGGTGAGATAATCGGCGGCTCCTCGCGGCTCGCCGAAAAGTCGTTTGAAGGAGAAAACGGCGACGCCCTTGAGACTTTTGGGCACGTGGAGCAGGCGCCCGCCGCCGACATCCAGCTCTTCCGACGGGACCTTGGCTCGGTCCTCGATGGGATAGTCCGTAAGCTGGAAGAAAGCACGAGACAGGTCGGCGGTTGCTACCGGCCCGTTTGGGACGTGCCAGACTTCCACTCCTTCGAGCCGGTCGAGCCGGTAATCGGTCGGGCCATTGACCTCGACAACAGTCATTCGACGCTCGATCAGCTCGATGAAAGGCACGAACAGCTCGCGGTTGAGCCCACCACGATAAAGATCATGGGGCGGTCGGTTGGACGTAGTGACGACTTTCACGTCAGCCTCCAGCAATTTACCGAACAAGCGCGAAAGGATCATCGCGTCCGCTGGGTTGGTGACCTGCATCTCGTCGAAACAGAGCAATCGCGCCTCATCGGCAATTTGCTCGGAGACCGGTTCGATCGGATCGCCTTCTTCTGTCCGGCGGACCTCGCGCAGTCGGTGATGCGTTTCGAGCATGAACTCATTGAAATGGACGCGGCGCTTGGGGTGCACGTCGATATGGTCGAAGGCGAGGTCCATCAGCATGGACTTGCCGCGCCCGACCCCGCCCCAGAGATAGATTCCGGCAGGCCCGTCGCCACACGAATTGAAAAGGCGAGCGAGCAGGCCTTCATCGCCGCTAAGAGCTTCGGCAAGGCGGTCGAGCGCGGCAACCGCGCGCTCCTGGGCCGGGTCGGGCTTCAATTCGCCGGCACTGAGCAGTTCAGCATAGGCCCGCCCGACGGGTCCGGTCATGCTGGAGCGTTGCGCTCTCGAATGCGCTTCAGCGTTCCGGTGAAGCTGTAGCAGGGCTCGCCGTTCTGCTTAACAACGCCTTGCAGGAAAGCGTGGCCACGCGTTTGGCGGATCAGTTCCACATGGGAATCGAGCGGGCTGCCTGCCTTTCCGCGTGCGAGGAAATGGGTGGTGAGATTGAGCGTCACATAATGCGCCCGCTGCATTCCGGCGCAAAGACCACCGGCGAAAAGCGACATATCGATGAAACTCATGATCGCTCCGCCGTGAATCGATCCACCCATGTTCATGTGCGCTTCCGTTGGGAATATTCGGCAAATGCCACGGCCCGGCCCATCCGGTTTGAACAACAGCCGGCCGGTCGCCGCAGCGAAGCTGCCGCGGGGAAAGTCGCCCCAGCTGAACCAGCCGGGATTGTCGGCATCCGGCGTCGCGCCCGTAGGAAGGCCGACATCCTCGAGTAGGCCGGATTGGGCTTCGTCTTCGCTCACGCGGCGCGGTCGGCGATGAGCTTCTTGGTCTCGGCGATCGCCTTCGCCGGGTTGAGGCCTTTGGGGCAGACGTTGGCGCAGTTCATGATCGTGTGGCAGCGGTAGAGCCGGAACGGGTCCTCGAGCTGGTCGAGACGCTCACCCGTCGTTTCATCTCGGCTGTCGACGATCCAGCGATAGGCCTGCAGCAGGATCGCGGGACCGAGGAACTTGTCGGAGTTCCACCAATAACTGGGACAGCTGGTCGAGCAGCAAAAACAGAGGATGCATTCATAGAGGCCGTCCAGCTTGGCGCGATCCTCAGGCGATTGCAGCCGCTCGCGCGACGGGGCGGGACTGGACGTTTCCAGCCACGGCTGAATCAACGCATATTGCGCATAGATTTTGGTGAGGTCCGGAACGAGGTCCTTCACCACCTCCATGTGGGGCAACGGAGTGATCCGGATCTCGCCTTTGAGTTCGTTGATCGCCGTGGTGCAGGCGAGGCCGTTGCGGCCTTGCATGTTCATTGCGCAGGACCCGCAGATGCCCTCCCGGCAAGAGCGGCGGAACGTCAGTGTGGGGTCTATCTCGTTCTTGATCTTGATAAGGGCGTCGAGGACCATCGGCCCAGTCTTGTCGAGATCGATGCTGTAACGGTCCCAGCGCGGGTTGGCGCCGCTATCCGGGTCGTAGCGATAGATTTTGAAGGTCTTGAGGCGCTTGCCCTCTTCGGGCTTCCATTCGCGCCCTTTGGTGATCTTGCTGTTCTTCGGAAGCGTAAACTCGGCCAAGCGCAGACTCCTTGCTTGGGTTGAGTCGCTAGCACGCGCATTGCGCCTTTTCAAAAGCTACGAGGTGCAGGGATTCGCGGCAGTTCGAGCAACGGAAGAACAGGAGGTCCGTTCGCATGGTGCCAGCAAAGGAGGACCATCATGCTTGGCAAAGCCGATGCAACACCAATGATCGCGGTCAAGGACGTCGATCGCGCCCGTAAGTTCTACGAGGACACACTGGGACTGAAGACCAAAGATACTTGGGGGGAAGGCGTCACGCTGGAAAGCGGCGACACCCTGATCAACGTCTATCGTTCCGAATTTGCCGGAACCAACAAGGCTACGTCCTTGACCTTCGACGTTGACGATATCGAAAAAGAGGTCAAGGATCTGAAACAAAAGGGAATTTTCTTCGAGCAATATGACTTGCCTGGCCTGGAGCGGAAGGGCGACCTCTACGTCGCTGAAGGCGGGTTCAAGACAACCTGGTTCAAGGATCCTGACGGCAATATCCTCAGCCTCATCGAGGGCGGTGACTGAAGCAGCCGCGAAAAGGGCCGCCGTGTCCGCGCGGCGGCCCTGAGCGTCAGATAATCACAGGCCTCACCCCGGAACCACTCGGACCACGCGATAGGTTCGCGGGTTCACTACATAGACGTGGCCATTGCTGTGCACGTACCGGAACTCGTCCCGGAGATGATACCGTGTGACGAGGCGCTGCGGCAGAGCGCTGAAATCGGTGTAGGCATAGTTCGCACCGAAGTCATGGCCGACGCGATACGCGGCGTGCTCCGCCTCTCTTTTGCTCATGTCACGCCAGGCGACGCAGCGGCCATTCTCATGCTTCGTGCAGACGGCGTCGTGCGAATAGTGTCTGGCGGTGGCCGGAACGGCGCTCAGGACGGAGGCTGCGCCAAGAGCAAGCAGGACATATTTCATCGCATTTCTCCCGATTGGACGTGGGGCCAAACGAACCGCTTTTTTCGGCGTTGCCCCGGTCCTTCAGAAGCAATGATCATTTAATGCGTTTGCAATGAGGCCCGGGGCGGTTGCGGCCAAAGGGCCACCTCGCTAATCGGTCGCCGCGCTCTCGCGGGTGGCGACTCCCTTCGATCCGCCGCCAGACAAAACAGAAAGGTGGAAAGCTAGGGCTCATGGCTCGGAAGAAAATCGCGCTAATCGGTGCCGGAATGATCGGTGGAACCCTCGCTCACCTCGCCGCGATGCGCGAAATGGGCGACATCATTCTATTCGACATCGCGGAGGGCATCCCCGAGGGCAAGGCGCTTGACATCGCCCAGGCGGGCCCGGTCGATGACTTTGATGCAAAGCTCAAGGGCACGTCCGACTATGCAGACATCGCCGGGGCCGACGTGTGCATCGTCACCGCGGGAGTACCGCGCAAACCGGGGATGAGCCGCGACGATTTGCTCGGAATCAATCTCAAAGTGATGAAGGCCGTGGGCGAGGGCATCAAGGCGCATGCGCCCAAGGCCTTCGTGATCTGCATCACCAACCCGCTCGACGCGATGGTCTGGGCATTGCGCGAGTTCTCCGGGCTGCCGCCGAAAATGGTAGTCGGTATGGCGGGAGTGCTCGATAGCGCGCGCTTCCGTCATTTCCTCGCCGAAGAATTCCAGGTCAGCGTGGAGGACGTCACCGCCTTCGTGCTCGGCGGACATGGCGATACTATGGTGCCGGTGGTCGAATATTCGACGGTGGCGGGAATCCCGATCCCCGATCTCATCAAGATGGGCTGGTCGACGAAGGAGCGGATTGACGAGATCGTAAAGCGGACGCGTGGCGGGGGAGGCGAGATCGTCGCGCTGCTGAAGACTGGGAGCGCTTATTACGCACCTGCGACTAGTGCGATTACGATGGCCGAGAGTTTTTTGAAGGACAAGAAACGAGTGCTGCCCTGCGCCGCACACCTCACCGGCCAATATGGCGTCAACGATCTTTACGTCGGCGTACCGGTGGTGATCGGCGCCGGCGGGGTCGAGCGCATCGTCGAAATCCAGCTGGACGAGGCGGCGCGTGCCAATTTCCAGGTCAGCGTCGATGCGGTGAAGGAGCTGCTCGTCGCCTGCAAGCAGATCGACAATAGCCTCGCCGAAGAGCCAGTCGCATGAGCATCCTCGTCAATCGCGACACGAAGGTCATCGTCCAGGGAATGACTGGCGAGGCGGGGACGTTCCACACGCAGCAGGCGTTGGCCTACGGCACCAAGATGGTCGGCGGCGTTACGCCGGGGAAGGGCGGGACGAGCCACCTCGGGCTGCCGGTGTTCGACACGGTTGAGGAAGCGGTCGAAGCGACCGGCGCGACTGCGTCCGTAGTCTACGTTCCGCCGCCGTTCGCAGCGGACTCGATCCTGGAAGCGGTCGACGCGCAAGTGCCGCTCATAGTCACTATCACTGAGGGCATTCCGGTGCTCGACATGGTTAAGGTCAAGCGCGCGCTCGATGGGTCCAGGTCGCGGCTGCTTGGCCCGAACTGCCCCGGAGTCTTGACGCCCGATGAGTGCAAGATCGGGATCATGCCGGGCAACATCTTCCGCAAAGGCAGTGTTGGCGTCGTCAGCCGGTCAGGCACGCTCACCTATGAGGCGGTGTTCCAGACGACCAACGAAGGTCTCGGTCAATCGACAGCGGTTGGAATCGGCGGCGATCCCGTGAAGGGGACCGAGTTCATCGACGTGCTCGAGATGTTCCTCGCCGACGACGAAACGCGCTCGATCATCATGATTGGAGAGATTGGCGGAACGGCGGAGGAAGATGCCGCGCAGTTCCTCGCTGACGAAGCCAGGCGCGGACGCAGGAAGCCGGTCGTTGGATTTATCGCTGGCCGCACCGCCCCGCCGGGACGACGCATGGGCCACGCCGGAGCGATCATCTCGGGCGGAAAGGGCGATGCCGGAAGCAAAGTTGCGGCGATGGAGGCGGCTGGAATTACGGTCAGTCCGAGCCCATCTGAATTGGGCAGGACTCTGAAGGAGTTGCTCGCAGTAGCATGAACGACGTCGCCACCGGATTTGTTGAAAGGAAGCAGGGCCCGAGCTGGGCACGCCCGAACTGGCCGCCGTCGGAACTGGATGAGCTGAACCTCGGACTCGACCCGACGCAAGCGACGATCGAAAAATTCAAGGCGGCCGTAGCGGATAAAGCCGCCGCGACGGGCGCCAGCCCGGAAGACATCCGCCGGGCGGCCGAGGACAGCATTCGAGCGATGATGCTGATCCGCACATACCGCGTGCGCGGGCATCTCGCCGCCGATCTCGATCCGCTTGGGCTATCCAAGCGCGAGGTCCCCGCCGATCTGACGCCAGCCTATCACGGTTTCACTGAGGCTGATCTCGATCGTCCGATTTGGATCTGCGGAGTGCTCGGCTTCGAGCAAGCGACGGTGCGCGAGATCGTGCGCGTACTCCAGTCGACTTACTGCGGCCACATCGGCTTCGAATATATGCATATCAACGAGGTCGAAGAGCGACGCTTCATCCAAGATCGGATCGAGAGCCCTGAGGAAACCGTCCAATTCACACCCGAGGGCAAGCAGTCGATCCTTTCCAAGGTGATCGACGCCGAGCAGTGGGAAAAATTCCTCGCCAAGAAGTACGTGGGCACCAAGCGCTTCGGCCTTGACGGTGGCGAGAGCGCCGTGCCCGCGCTCGAGGCCGTGATCAAATATGGCGGGCTGTTGGGCGTCGAAGAGATCGACGTGGGCATGGCCCACCGTGGCCGGCTCAATGTCCTCTCCAATGTGATGGGCAAGTCTCCGCAGGCGATTTTCAATGAATTTGCGGGCGGCGCCACCAATCCTGCAGACGTCGGCGGATCAGGCGACGTGAAGTACCATCTTGGTACTTCTTCCGACCGGGAGTTCGACGGCAATCGGGTACATTTGTCGTTGCTGCCCAACCCGTCGCATCTCGAAGCCGTCGATCCCGTCGTGCTCGGAAAAGCGCGCGCGGTCCAAACTTACAAGGGGGATAAGCAGGGCGACACGGTGCTCCCGATCCTGCTCCACGGCGACGCGGCCTTCGCCGGCCAAGGCGTGGTCTGGGAATGTTTGAGTTTCTCGGGTCTTCCGGGCTACGAAACCGGCGGAACGATCCATTTCATCATTAATAATCAGGTTGGTTTTACGACCAGCCCGCAGTTCGCCCGCTCTTCGCCCTATCCGTCGGACGTCGCAAAGGGCATCCAGGCGCCCATCCTTCACGTCAATGGCGACGATCCTGAAGCGGTCACTTGGTGCTGCAAGCTGGCGATTGAATTCCGGCAGACGTTCAATCGCGACATTGTCATCGACATGTGGTGCTATCGCCGGTTCGGGCACAATGAGGGAGATGAGCCGAGCTTCACCCAGCCGCAAATGTATGCTGCGATCAAGAAGCATCCGCTGATCAGCGAGATTTACGGCAAGCGGCTGATCGCCGAGGGCGTCGTCGACCAGGCCTGGATCGACAATCACACCAAGGAATATGACGCTCACCTGGAAGACGATTTCCAGGCGGCGGTATCGTACCTGCCGAACAAGGCGGATTGGTTCGGAGGACGCTGGGCTGGTCTCGGCAAACCCGACGAGCCGGTGCTCGGCCGCCGCAACACTGAGACCGCGATCGACGAGGAGGAAGTCCGCGATCTCGCGAACGTGCTGACCACCGTTCCCGAAGGCTTCACCATCCACAAGACCCTGCAGCGCGTGCTCGATGCCAAGAAGCAGATGTTCGAAACGGGCGAAGGCATCGACTGGGCGACAGCCGAGGGGCTCGCTTACGGCAGCCTCGTGGCCGAAGGAAACGGCGTCCGTCTGTCCGGCCAGGACAGCGGCCGCGGCACCTTCAGCCAGCGCCACGCGGTCTGGGTCGATCAGAAGACCGGCGCGAAGTACATTCCGTTATGCCATATTGAGGGCGGCCGTTTCGAGGTTCGCGACAGTCCCTTGAGCGAATTCGGCGTTCTCGGGTTCGAATATGGCTATTCGCTCGCAGACCCTCTCTGCCTCGTTTTGTGGGAAGCTCAGTTCGGTGATTTCGCCAATGGCGCGCAGACGATCATCGATCAGTTCATCGCCGGCGGCGAAGCCAAATGGCTGCGCGCGAGCGGACTCGTGATGCTTCTCCCTCACGGATACGAGGGGCAGGGCCCGGAGCACAGCTCGGCCCGGCTTGAGCGTTACCTGCAGCTATGCGCGGACGACAATCTGCAGGTGGCGAACTGCACGACTCCGGCCAACTACTTCCACATTCTGCGCAGACAGATGCGCCGCGATTTCCGCAAGCCGCTGATCATGATGACGCCCAAGTCGCTGCTCCGGCACAAGCTTGCCGTATCGAACATTGGCGACTTCACTGGCGACAGTCACTTCCGGCGCATCCTGTCGGACCTCAACGCGCCGGCACAAGGCGAGACGCGGCGGCTCGTCCTCTGCTCCGGGAAGGTCGCATACGAGTTGATGGAGGCCCGCGATGCGGCCGGCGATCGAGAGACCGAGATCGTCCGCATCGAGCAGCTCTATCCGTTCCCTTCCGAGCCGTTGCTCAAGCGCCTCAAGGCGACGTCGAAGCTTGAAGCCCTCGTTTGGGCCCAGGAGGAGCCCAAGAATAATGGGGCGTGGTTCTTCGTTGAGCCTTTGCTCGAAACCTGCCTGGCCGATGCGGGTTTCACCGCCATGCGTCCACAATATGCCGGGCGCGCCGCGAGCGCTTCACCGGCCACCGGCCTCGCCAAGCGCCACGCAGCCGAACAGGCGGCACTGATCGCCGCGGCGCTCGGGCACTCGACAAAGCCGGACGGCGGTAGCAGTGAGCGCGCCGGACCTGCAGTAGCTGCCCAATAAAGGATCCCATGGCCACCGACGTTCAAGTG
>JBKPLG010000085.1:0-12758 GCA_046731515.1 Pseudomonadota bacterium
GACCAGGGCGTCGCCGTTCTCCGGATCGGCATAGTCGTCCGTGACCTTTTTCAGCATCCACGGCTGTCCTTTCTCGCCGGGCCGCGGGTTCAAACGGAAAAGCACCCACTCCCCCTTCATCCGCTCGCCTTCGAGGGTGAAGTGAAGATGCCCCTCCTCGATCGTCTTGCTCGGATCCTTGCGCGGGTCGGCGATCCAACGCCCTTGATCCCATAGCATGACGGTTCCCCCGCCATATTCGCCGGCGGGGATCGTTCCCTCGAAATCGCCATAATCGAGGGGATGGTCTTCGGTGCGCATCGCGAGCCGCTTTTCGTCAGGGTCGAGGCTCGGCCCTTTTGGCACCGCCCAGCTCTTCAGCACGCCATCAAGTTCTAGCCGGAAATCCCAATGCAGTCGTGATGCAGCGTGCTTCTGAACGACGAAGCTGTCACCCTTTCCCCTGAGCTTGCGCCCGCGGGGCTCCTTCGTCTTCGAAAAGTCGCGCTTGCGGTTGTAAGTCTCGATATCGAGCGCAGTGCGCCGTGCCATGACTCACGCCCGCTTGCGTGCCGGTGCCCTCGCCGCTTCCTTCTTCGCCGTCGTCCGCTTCGCTGGAGCTTTCTTAGAGGCGGCCTTTTTGTTACCCCCGCCTGCGGCCTTTCCGTCCCCCAGGCTCTTCTTCAGTGCCGCCATCAGGTCGATGACGTTCGACCCCTTGGGCGGTGGTGCGTCCGCGTCCGGATCCTGAATGACCTTTTCGCCCTTCTTCTTCTGCTTTTCGGCGATCAAGTCCTTCAGAGCGTCGACATAGCGATTGTGGAATTCCTTGGGATCGAACTCGCCGGCTTTGCGCTCGATCAGCATCGAAGCCATGTCGAGAAGATCCGGATCCGGCTTGTGGTCGCCGATATCGCGAAAGAAGCCGGACGACTTGTTGACCTCGTCTGCGTAGCGCAAAGTCTCAAGGGTCATGCCCCGCCCGCACGGCTTCAGCGCCACCACATATTCCTGGCCACGCATGGCGAGCTGACCGACACCAATCTTCTTCGCGTCGCGAAGCGCATCCCGCAGAACGACATAGGCCTCTTCGGCGAGGTCGTCGGCGGGGACGACATAATAAGGCTTCTCGAAATACATGGGATCGATGCCGTCGTCGTCCACGAATTGAACCAGATCCAGTGTCTTGCGGCTTTCGAGCTTGACGCTCTCGATCTCTTCCGGATCGAGCAGCACATAATGCCCTTTGGAGACTTCGTAGCCCTTGACGATTTCGTCACGGTCGACCGGGCCGACGCCCGGCACCACCTTTTCATATTTGATCCGCTTGCCCGTCGGTTCGTGGACCTGATGAAACTGGATCTGGGCGCCGCTCTTCGTTGCTGAATAGATTTCAACCGGGATCGAAACCAAAGCGAGCCGGATCTGTCCCCTCCAGATTGGTCGCGCAGCCATATCTCACTCCTACCGAGCCAAGGCGATTCAACCACCTTACCAGAAGAGTCGTTCCGTGTGCGCCATGAATCTGAGCGTGTTGACGGGACTTGCCCCAGAATGGCATGGCCTCCATCTGCCTGCGTGTGCGGGCGGGTGTAGCTCAATGGTAGAGCAGAAGCCTTCCAAGCTTACGACGAGGGTTCGATTCCCTTCACCCGCTCCATTTCTTCGGAGCGCCCGAACCGATGCCGAATGGGCGACGCTCTTCGACCCGGGTGCGCGTTGACACGTGAATGGCGGCTCGCCATGTGGCGCGCCTGCCTCGCCATGCTCGACCGTCCCCCTGATGGTCTGCGCGTGGCAAGCCTCGTGGAGAGGTGGCCGAGTGGTTAAAGGCAGCAGACTGTAAATCTGCCCGCGCAAGCGTACGCTGGTTCGAATCCAGCCCTCTCCACCATCATAAAATTCGCAGTTTTTGGCCGCTCTGGAACCTTAGGAGTGGCTTCAGCAGCGGATTTCGCCTTTGCGACGGTCTCACGCGGCTTTTCTTAGTTTCCGCCGTTTTCCGTTAATTCCCCGCGCCTCCGCGCTACATGACCGATACATGATGAGACATAAATTGGCTTCGCACGAGCTCGTCGGCTGCTCGGGTTTGGTAATGTCTGCTTTCGATCCATTGCGGGCATTGGCTTGGACGTGGGTTGCGGCTGATTTTCGGCTCGCCTAGGGCGCGACTGTTGTCCAACGACTGAAATCTACCCAGTGAACCGGAAATCGCTTCTTCTCGGCGCGACCCTCCTCGCGCTTGGCTCCCCAGCACTTGCAGACCATATGGGTCCATCGGGCTTCGGCTCTACCGGTGGGGTGAGCGTGTTCAGTCGGAGACCATGGACGGAGGACATTGGGCCGCGGGCTTTCGTCTTGCCTACACGCGGCCCGAGCAGCGTTCGAACGAAGAGTTGGAGGCACTGGCCGAACGCGGGATCGCAGCGCACAATACCCATTACAATCTCAATGCATCGCTGGGCGCAGCCTACGGGGTCAATCACCACATAACCCTGTCCGCATAGCTGCCTTACGTGCGCCGCGACGACTTGCGCGAAGCCGATGACGGCGAGGTCGAGCGGCTCGGCAGTGTCGCGGGCATCGGAGACCTCAACCTGCTGGCCAAATATCGTCTGACCGACGGCGAAAGCTCTAGCTTCGCGCTGATCGGCGGAATCAAGCTGCCGACCGGAAGCACGCACAAGACCAGCAGCGACGGCGAGAGGCTCGAGACGGAGCACCAGCCGGGGACGGGAAGCTGGGATCCGATCTTCGGCGCATCGGCATCGACGCGGGTGGGAATGGTGCGGCTCGCCGCGAGCGCGCTCTATCAGCTGTCCACGAATGGCGCCCAGCACACGCGTCTCGGCAATTGGCTGCAAGGCGGGATCGCGCTATCCCATAGCTTCGGCGAACCGGCGGCTGAGGATCTGGAAAGCCACAACCACGATCACGGCGACGAACTCGATGAGCATCACGAGCACGCCATTCGAGCTGGGACGCGTTCGTCGAGCTCGCTGGGGAGTGGGAGGGGCGACAGAAGGTTGACGCCGAGACCGAGGAAGCGAGTGGCGGCAAATGGGCTTGGGTCGCTCCAGGCATCCACTTCAACGCCGCTTCGGGCTGGTCTGCTTCGGCTGGCGTCGCGCTTCCCGTCTGGCAGGAAATCCGCGCGTCACATCCCGACAACCACTACCGCTCGTGCTATCCCTCGGACGGGCATTCTAATGTCCGCTTTCCACCCAAAGCAGACATTAGGTCCTAACGCTTCCCTTTCGGTCTCCGGCCGGTCCAAGGAACGGCATTCTTGAAGCCCCTCCGGCTCTGGCCGTGGCGACGACAAGTTGGCAGAAGGGGCGAATGCAAGTCTCCACCGTTGCCATGCTCACGGCGGGCGGCCTCGCGCCGTGCCTCTCCTCCACCGTCGCGGGCCTGATCGAGCGTTACACGGTGGTCGCGCCGGGCGTGCGGATCATCGCCTACCTCAACGGCTATGCGGGCCTGCTCACCGGCAAGTCCGCGGAGGTGACCGACGAGATGCGGGCGACCGCCGGCCGGCTGCACGCCTTCGGAGGCAGTCCGATCGGCAACAGCCGGGTCCGCCTCACCAACGTCGATGACTGCATCAAGCGAGGCCTCGTCCAGCCCGGGCAGGATCCGCTGCACGTGGCTGCCGAGCAGTTGAGACGTGACGGCGTCGACGTCCTGCATACGATCGGCGGCGACGATACCAACGGCACCGCCGCCGACCTCGCGGCCTATCTGCGCAGCCACGACTACCATCTCACGGTCGTCGGGCTGCCGAAGACCATCGACAATGACGTCGTCCCGATCCGCCAGACGCTCGGTGCGTGGAGCGCGGTCGAGCAGGGCGCCCTCTATGCCCGCAACATCATCGCCGAGTGCTCGTCGAATCCGCGGATGCTCATTGTCCACGAGGTCATGGGTCGCAACTGCGGATGGCTCACCGCAGCCACCGCGCTCGCGCACCACGAATGGGTCCACGACGCGCAATTCGCCGAATGGCTGGAGAACTCGGCCGCCCGCTGGGACGTCCACGGAGTCTACGTGCCGGAGCGGCCGTTCGACATCGCCGAGGAGGCCAGGCGGCTGCGATCGATCATCGACCAGCAGGGCGGCGTCAATCTCTTCATCTCCGAAGGCGCCGGCGTGCGCGAGATCGTTGCCGCGATGCAGGCCGCGGGCGAGGAAGTGCCGCGTGATTCGTTCGGCCATGTCCAGCTCGACAAGATCAATCCCGGTCAGTGGTTCGGCAAACAGTTGGCGACTGAGCTCGGCGCCGAGAAGGTGCTGGTCCAGAAGAGCGGCTACTTCGCCCGCTCGGCGCCGGCAAACGAGGCCGACCTCGCACTCATCCGGGACTGCACGACCTACGCGGTGGATGCCGCGCTGCGCGGTAAGTCCGGGGTCGTCGGCCAGGACGAGGAGCGGGGTGACGAGCTGAGGGTGATCGAGTTCGAGCGCATCGCGGGCAGCAAGGCGTTCGACACATCGGTGCTGTGGTTCACCGAACTGCTGCGCGAGATCGGCCAAGCCTGATTTATTAGAGGGGATTGTCCGTTTTCGACTCAAAACGGACATCAACCGGAGGACATTTGTCCGCGGTCACCGGCTAAAGCTTACATTCGGCGATAGGGAACCCAGTTGCCGAGAGTGCAGGTTGGTCCTGGGATGGTCGAATTCGGCTCGAGTGCCCGGATCCAATCACCGCGGCAGTAGTGACCGCCGTTGGCGTAGACGATGATCGTGCTTGATTTTTCCAGCCCCGGACAGGGCCCGCCGAGCCGGTTTATATAGACTGTCGATAGGCTCCCGTACGCGACCGTCCCCGAATCGATCGTGCGGATGTTCTCATGAGGTTGGGTCAAAACGCAGGTCTGTGGCGGCCCCGCCGTGCGGCCAGCGATCGTGCTCCCCAGAGCATCGGGAGGAGCAGCGGGCCGTGTACAGCTCGCAAGCGCAACGGTGAGTATGAGCGGTAGCCGGCTCATGGCAATCGTCGCTTCATACAACTTCGGCATTGCCGCGAGGAGTCGCTTGCCCAAATCTCGAAAGGCTAAGCGCCGGGCCGAAGCTCATTTAACACGGCGGCAGCATTCGGGCCGATGATGATGTGCACTTCGTCTTCCACCACTACCCAGCCGCGTGTTGCCACATGATCGAGCTCCGCAGGATTGATCTTGCCGGGATCGTCGAGCGAGACGAGCAGGCGACTTCCGCATAGAGCCATCGACCTAATGCCAGCGTTGCGCAGCACATCCGCGATCGCAGCAGCGAGGCTTGCATCGTCATCCCTTCGGGGCGAGGCGGCCGCGCTACGAATCTCACCCGCGACCTGATCCGCGATCGGGCCGAGCACCACCTGCACGGAATTGCCGCCGAGCTGCACGAGTCCGCGTGCTCCAAGAGTCTTTAAGGCCGCCTCGTTAATTGCTGCTGGGTCCGCGACGGCAAGCCTGAGCCGAGTCGTGCAAGCGTCGATCGATTTCAGGTTCGCGACACCGCCGAGCGCGGCGACGAACCGCGGACCGCGTTCGCCCATGGCGGCAGACACTGGCGTTGATGCCACCAACTCGCCCGCCGGTTCGCGCCCCGGCGTTGCCAGTTTGAAATGGCGGATGCACCAGCTGAAGGAGACATAGTAAACGAGGAAATAGACTGCGCCGACCGGCAGCAGCAGCAGCGGCCGGGTGGCGAGACCGTAGTTCAGAACATAGTCGAAGAGACCGGCGGAGAAACCGAAGCCGAGTTTCACGCCCAACGCATCCATGATCACCATCGCGAGGCCGGTGAGGACCGCGTGCAATGCGAACAGCAGGGGGGCCAGGAAGATGAAAAGGAACTCAATCGGCTCAGTGACCCCGGTGAGCAGGGAGGTCAAAGCGACGCTGATAAGCAGGCCGCCGACCGCCTTGCGCCGCTCGGGGAGGGCATTGCGGTACATCGCGAGGCACGCGGCGGGCAGGCCGAACATCATCACTGGGAAGAAGCCCGCCATGAAGCTCCCCGCGGTGGGATCGCCGGCGAAGAAACGCTTTAAGTCGCCAGTCGCGCCGTGGAAATCCCCGAGCAGGAACCAGGCGATGTTGTTGAGGATGTGGTGCAGGCCAGTGATCAGCAGCAGCCGGTTGAGGACGCCGTAGAGGAACAGGCCGATCGGCCCGGCGCCGACCACCCAGCGGCTCAGCGTGTCGACGCCCGCCTCGAACCACGGAAAGCCGAAGCCGAATGCCGCGGCTCCGACGATGCCCACGAGGCCGGCCGCGATCGGAACGAAGCGGCGGCCGCCGAAGAAAGCGAGATAGTCGGGCAGCTTGATGTCGGAGAAGCGGTTGTAGAGCAGCCCCGCGGCGATGCCGGAGAGAATTCCAGCCGGAACGCTTAGCTTGGCGATTTCTTTGGCTCGCCACGCGGTCTGCTCAACTTCCGGCGCGCGCAGGACGTCGGGTGGCAGGGTGAGCAATGCCTTCGCACCTTCCGTTACGACGACATAACCGACGACTCCGGCAAGTGCGGCAGCGCCGTGGTTCTCGCGCGCGAGGCCGACGGCGACGCCGGCCGCGAAGATCAAGCCGAGATTGGAGAAAATCGCATTCCCCGCCGCCGCGACGAACGGGATGTCGAGCATGTCGGACTGGCCGAGACGAAGCAGCAGCGCGGCGATCGGCAGGACCGCGATCGGTAGCATCAAGGCACGGCCGAGCGGCTGCAATTTCTCGACGCTCAGCTTCATTCGAGCGCCTCCGCGGCCATTGCGCGGACCTCCGAGGGAGATGCCGAAGCGCATGCCCGTTCGGCGAGGGCTCGGCAGTCGTCCAGGCGCAGTTGGCGGACCCTGGCCTTGATCGCCGGAACGGCCGCCGGGGCGACCGACAGTTCGGTCACCCCAAGCCCGATCAGGATGGGTGCGGCGAGCGCCTCCGATGCCAGCCCGCCGCACACGCCGGTCCAGCGATCATGCTCGCGCCCTCCCTCTGTTGTGCGTCGGATGAGACGCAGAACCGCGGGGTGCAGCGCGTCCGTCCGCGCCGCGAGAGCCGCATTGCCGCGATCGGCCGCAAGGACATATTGGGTGAGGTCATTGGTGCCGATCGAAAGAAAGTCAGCCTCTTCCGCGATCGAATCGGCCATCATCGCCGCGGCTGGTGTTTCGACCATCGCGCCGAGGGCGAGCATGCCGCCGCCAATGCCGTGCAGCAGCCGCCGGACTTGGCGGAGTTCGTCGGCGTCGGTGACCATCGGCAGCATGATCCGACATTGTTCCGCCGGGATCGCGGCGACGATCGCTTCGAGCTGAGTGACGAGGAGGTCGGGCCGCGCGAAGCTCAGGCGGATTCCGCGCAGGCCGAGTGCCGGATTGTTCTCCGCGTCGATCGCCACGTAAGGCACTCTCTTGTCGGCGCCGATATCGAGCGTGCGCACGATCAGAGGCCGGTTGCCTAGTGCCGCCGCGATCTCCGAATAGATCTGCTCCTGCTCCTGCTTGGAAGGCGGCGTGGCGCGATCGAGGAACAGAAATTCGGTGCGAAGCAGGCCGCATCCTTCCGCGCCGGCGGCGACAGCGGATTGCGCATCGGCGACCGAGCCCAGATTGGCAAAGACTTCGATGCGGACGCCGTCGGCGGTAAAGCACAGCTCCTTTGCATCGCGTGCTTCTGCCGCTCGCTTCGTGCGATGATCGGCAATGCGCTTCTGCGTCTCGCGCAGCCGCTCGGGCGGCGGATCAGTCTCGATGCGGCCGTGGTCGGCATCGAGGATCACGGTCGTGCGCTCGGCGATCTCGAGCACGGCAGGTCCGGCCGTGACCAGCATGGGAATAGCGGCGGATGCGGCCAGGATGGCGACGTGCGAAGTCGGACCGCCTTCGGACGTGCAGATTCCGACGAGCCGCGCCTTGTCGAGGGCGAGCAGCTGCGAGGGCAGCAAGTCCGGCGCGATTAGGATCGATTGCGGTCGCAGTTCCGGGACAATGGGCGCCTCGTCGCCGACGAGGACTGCGATCACACGGCGTTCTAGATCGGCGAGATCCGCCGCTCGCTCTATCAATAGTGAGTCGCCGGTGGCGCGGATGGCGTCACGCGCCGCCTCGCAGGCGCTCCGCCAGGCAAAGGCCGCGCTTCGCCCTTGCTCGATCTCGCGGTCGGTTCGGGCGAGGAGGTCCGGATCATGCAGCAGCGTCCGGTGCGCGGCGGCGAGCTCGGCGACGACGAGATTGGTCTCGACCAGAGAGCCGGCAACTGCGTCGAGTGCCTGCGCGAGTTGCTCGCGCTCCTCGGCAATGCCAACGCCATCATGCGGCACCGGCAGGTCGCTGAAGCGCAACTGAAAGACCTCGCCGATCGCCAGTCCGGGCGAGGCACAAACTGGGCCGGAGCCGGTGGAAGGCAAGTCGGGAACGGTTTCGACCGCTTCTCCCAACCCGCCTTCGATCAACGCCACAACCGCGTCGACCGCGGCTTTGCTGTCCATGCCACAGCCAACGACCCGCAGTACATCGCCATCCTTCACTCCGAGGCCGAGCATGGCGACCGTGCTCCGCGCGTTCACCGTGCGACTGCTGAGACCCAGGCTCACTTCGGCCTCGAAGCTGCGAAGCAGCGAGGCGATGCGCGCCGCCGGCCGCGCGTGCAGGCCATGTGTCGCCGCGATCCGGACGGTTCGTTCATGCGATTCGCCTGAAGTACTCGCGACGTCGATCGCAGAACCGCGAACCCGACCTATTGGCTCGCCGCATGCGACTTTGCTCGGCGGCCTGTCGAGCTCGAGAGCGAAACCCTCGTTAGCAACGACCATCGGAGTGACGAGGCTGCGCGCGCCGCGAGCGACCTCCGCCAGGTCGATCTCGATGAGCGGATCTCCGGCTTTCACTTCGGCTCCGATCGAAGTCAGAGCACGAAATCCGCGCCCTCCGAGCGCAACCGTCTCCAGGCCGATGTGAACAAGCAGCTCAGCGCTATTGGCGAGCCTTAGCGTCACGGCATGCGCCGTATCTGGAATGGCAATCACCGTCGCGTCCGCGGGCGCTCGAACCACAGGCTCAATGGGGTCAACCGCGATGCCGTCCCCCATCATCCGCTCCGCGAATACCGGATCGGGAACTTCTTCCAGGGGAGTCACCCAGCCGGCGAATGGGGCGCGAAGGACGACGTCGCTCACTGTGCAATCAGCTCGACTGAATCGATGGCCCACATTGGGCTCACGCCGACTGCGGTGTACGTAATGCACAGATCTTGCCGCCACGTGCGCCTAGCGATCGGCGCGACTAACCGCGTGACTCCGGGATTGCCGACTGCAGGTGCGAGCGGCAACACGGCAATCCGATCGCCCTGGCAGTCGCCCGACCGCACCTCGAACTCGCCGGAGGGTGTTGCCGGCGGACGGAAGCGAATTTGTTCGATGTCCTTGCCCACCTGGAAATTGAACGGAACCTGCCCGACTTCGATCGCAATGTGTGTTGCGCCGCCGATCGGCGCATTGGCGTAGATCCAGCAAGGGTTGAGGATGTCGGTCACGTACACCGGACGGGGACCTTGCGCCGGATAATCGTCTTCGAGCGCGAGACGCACCCTGTCGCTGCAGGTCCTGAGCTGCTCATCGGTTCGCCGGCGAACGGAGCGGGCGTCGACTATCTGTTGTAGCGCTCCGGGGAGCGGCCGATCGCCGTAGAAAGTTGCCGCCCGTAGCCGAGTGGGAAACCTCACGGTGAGCGGAGCCGTGTAGCTTGGCGAAGATGGGGAAGGCGCGCTCCCATCCAGCGTGTAGCGGATGTTGAGACCAGACTGACTCGACAGCCTAATTTCCGCTTGATTTGCGGGCGGGTCGAAATGCGTCTCGAGCTTGACGGCGAAGACGCTCGCCGCCGGATTCAAGCCCAGAGACCGCATCCGGTCCATTTGCGGTACGAGCCGGGCGATGAAATCGTCAAAGTCCGTTTTCGCCGAATGTGACCAGCCAATCTCCGCTACCGCGACTGCTCTCGGGAACATGTTCCATGCTGCGCGCTCTTCGGTCCGAACATGTTCGGTCCATAAATTGCCCTGAACCCCGATGATGTGTCGCTGTTGTTGGGCCGTCAGTTCTTTGGGGGATGGATCGAACGCGTAGACGTCACCCAGAGCGACTAGATTGCCGCGGCCGGGCGGCTCGATGGGTCCGAACCCTTGCCGATTGTCGAAATAGAGAGTCGGCGCAGGGCTAAGCACAGAATCGTGCCCCGCCTTCGCGGCCGCGATGGCGCCCGTAATGCCTTGCCATGACGTCACGGCCGCATTCGCAAGAATCCCCCCTTTCAGGATTTCGTCCCAACCGATCAGGCGGCGTCCATGCTGTCCCAGAAACTTGCCCACGCGTGCGATGAACCAGCTCTGAAGCATATCTTCGTCCTTGATGCCGAGCGCTTTCATCCGCGCTTGAATCTCGGGCGATGCCTTCCACTGGTCCTTCACCGCCTCGTCACCACCGACGTGGATGTAGCGCGACGGGAACAAAGCCATCACTTCGCCGAGCACATCCTCGATGAAGGCGAACGTGGCGTCGTCGGCATTGTAGAGCCACGGGAACACCCCCCAATCGGATTCGACCCCCGGGGAAATAGGTACTCCTGTTCCGAGCTGCGGATAGGCTCGGATGGCGGACAGCGCGTGGCCGGGCATCTCAATCTCCGGTACGATCGTCACATTGCGCCTGGCCGCGTAGGCGACGATCTCCCGGACCTGATTCTGAGTATAATAGCCGCCGACCCGCGGCAGTGGCGGAGCGCCGGGCGCGATCGCCGGCACGCGCCAAGCCGAGACATCGGTCAGCCGCGGATACTTCCTGATCTCGAGCCGCCAACCCTGGTCGTCGACCAGATGCCAATGAAGCACGTTGAGCTTGTTGACGGCCATCCAGTCGATAAGCCGGCGGATGAATTCCGGCGATTGAAAATGGCGTGCGCTGTCGATCATCAACCCACGCCAGCCAAATCTCGGCTGGTCGCGAATGGTTAAGGCGGGGATCTCGCGCGGCGTGTCGCTCGTCGCCAGCTGCCAGGCGGTGACCGCACCGTACAGCAATCCGGCATCGCTGCTCGCGCTGATGGTTACACCATTCCGCCCGGCAATCAGCTCATAGCCTTCTTTCGGAAGGCCGCGCTTGCGCACAAAGCGCACTGTTCCTCGGTCGCTTCGAACCTTAAGATCTAAATTTGTGCCGCTGTGCAGAAGCTCAGAGAGAAAGGCGGCGGCCTCGGCGGCGCCCGTGTCACGTGACGGAACCCGGATCGCTTCCGAAGGGGTAAGGATATAGCTTCCCCGGTGTTCCGCCACGTGGCTCGGCAGCGGCAACAACTTCGGGGGCGCTGCCGCTACGCATCCCGAAAAAAACACCGGCAGCACAAGCGACTTTCGAAGCACGCGGCGCGATCCCCTCCGGCAGCCGGCGGCGCGGAGTCGTCTATCCCCGCGCCGCTTGCCCGCCCTCAATAGCGGAACCGCGCGCCGATGTAGAATTGCCGGCCATTGTCATAGATGGCCCTCGGTCGAACGGTGCTCCCGGAAAATTGCTCGATCTTTTCGTTCGTGAGGTTGATCGCGTCTGCCGTCAGCCAGAAGTTTTCCGTAAGTTTGTAGCTCGCTGACGCGTCGAGCGAACTCGTAGACTTCTGATTGAGGGGCGAAGCGCGATCGATGTCGATGAAGAATTTCGAGCGGTAAGTGTAAGACAGCCGCGCGGAAATGGGCCCGCGCTCGTAGTAGCCTGTCGCGTTGAAGGCATGCTTCGAGTTTCCGGGGATCGGGTCGCCGCTGTCGGACTTGGCGTCGGAATAAGTGTAATTGCCGATCACCCCGAAGCCGCCCCAAATGGGCTTGGAGACTTGCAGCTCGAACCCCTTGTTCGTGCCACCAGGGCCGTTGGATCGCCGGTTGATCTCGAAGATGCAGTTGAAGAGGTTCGGATTGCCCGTTCCTGCCGGTGTGCAGCGCGTCAGGTTGGGGGTTTGGGTTTCGATCGGGAAGACCTCTTCGCTCAGCCGATTGACGATGTAGGATTTGATGTCTTTGTAATAGAGCGCCGCCGCGACGATCGTCTCCCGGTCGGGATACCACTCCAGCGACACGTCATACTGATTGGCGCGAAACGGGTTTACATTCGGGTCGCCGCCACTGCCGGTGAGCGCTCCCGGGTTCAGCGTTACGCGTGGCACGATATCCGTGTAATCCGGACGCGCCATCGTCCGCGCCGCGGCGAATCGCAGGATCACCGTTGGGGTGAGATCGAATCTGACATTCGCGCTGGGTAGGAAGTCCGTATAGTGCCGTTTCACTTCCACCGGGAGGAAAGCGCCGAACGGATTGGGGATCGCGTCGGGAGGCGGATTGCTAGCAAAGAGCTGGTTGCCGCGCGAGGTCTGGTCGGTGCGGACGACGCGGAGGCCAAGATTGCCGCGCCAGTTCGTGCCGCCAAACTTCGCCAGGGCGTAGCCGCCGTAGGTCTTCTCGTTGATTGAGTAATTTTCTGGCGGATTGAGGACTCGGGGATGCGGGAACGCGAGAAAGATGTCCTCCAGCTTATGCTTGTCCACCTGCCAGTAGCGGGTAAGCGTGCCAGAGAGCGCGATGTTCTTCAGGAAGTCGCCGGGCGTGAGACCGTCGGCGAAATCGAGAGAGGTGCACGGACCGCCGCCGCAACCGGTTGCAAGAAGCGGCAGGAAGAAGCCCCCGAAGGTCGTGGCCAGGAACGTCGTTTTGCGATCATGATCGGTGAACTTGGCTCCGACCTTGATCGCCTGCAGCGGA
>JBKPLG010000086.1:0-11339 GCA_046731515.1 Pseudomonadota bacterium
AGATGCCCGGCCACAGCAGCATGTCGCGACCGGTCTTGCGCGCGAGGTATCCGCCGAGGTGGCGGTCGGGGCCGAAGATGATCTTCTGGTCCTTGGGGATCTGGTCGAGGATGACCTTCGCGCTGCTCGACGTGACGATGATGTCGCTGAGCGCTTTCACCGCCGCCGAGCAGTTGATGTAGGTCAGCGCGATATGGTCGGGATGCGCCTCGCGGAACGCTTTGAACTGGTCGGGCGGGCAACTGTCCTCGAGTGAGCATCCGGCGTCCATGTCGGGCAGGATCACGGTCTTTTCAGGAGACAATATCTTCGCTGTCTCGGCCATGAAGCGCACGCCGCAAAAGGCGATGACGTCGGCGCCGGTCGCCGCCGCCTTGCGCGACAGATCGAGGCTATCCCCGACGAAGTCCGCAAGATCCTGGATCTCGGGCTTTTGGTAATAATGAGCGAGGATCACGGCATTGCGTTCGCGTTTCAGCCGCTCGATCTCATTCAGCAGATCGAGCCCCCGCAAACTTGTCGTTTGAACGGTCATCTAACTTCCTTGCGCCGCGCGTCGGCGCTCCGCTTCCTTGATCACCTCCTCATATGGGGTCGAAAGGTCAAGGTAGCTAGGCTCGTCCGTACCCTCGGTTGGGAAACGCGCCACCACCTTCACGTCCCTGAAGCCCGCGGCCAGCAGCGGCATCGCGAAGCTGCGTTCGACCGCCTGCCGCGCCGCGTGCCGCGCGAGCCGCATCGGCACCTCGGCCGACGCCTGTTTGCGGAGATCCGCGACGGCACGCGCGCGGTTCTTCTGATCGAGCTGTTCATCGGCGTTGGTCAGTGCCGACAGCACTCCGCTATCGCCGAACTCCCGAGCCGCACTGATGTCGACATCGGGGCCAGCGATTTCGACCTCTGGCAGCTGAACACGAAGCGTGTGCGTCGAATTGTCCCACGTCACGTCATCCGGCTCGAGCCTCGAAAGATCGAGCTCGTACCGGACGTCGCCAGGGAGGACGAGCGTGCGTTCCGAGCTGACGAGACCGCCAAGCCGCTGCTGTTCGCTGCTCACGACCGACACGTAACGCGCGACGAACGCAATGAGCCGGTTCTGAGCGCGCATCGATTCGAGGCTCGCGCTCGCGATCGTCTTGGGGTTGGGACCGCCGAAGATTCGATCAACAAGACCGGTCGTCAGACCGAGCATCACGCCGAGCACCAAAGCGACCGCGACCATCGCGAGCACAAGGGGCTTGTTCAGGCGGCGGCGGTCCATGTCTCTCCCTCTCGGTTAACGAGCCCGCGTTTCTCCAGGTCGAGGAGATGCGCGTACACTGATCCACCCGCCGCCGTCACCAGCCGCCGATCGAGGCCGGGGTAGGCATTGGCGACAATGTCCGGAATATCGCGGGGCTGCTCTCCCACGAGCTTCAAGATCTGATTCTCGCGCTGCAGGCGGTGACCGATGAGTGAGCGCACATATTGCTGCGGGTTGGTCACTGCCGGCCCATGCGCGGGATAATAGGTTCGATCGTCGCGTTGCCGCAATTTGTCGAGGCTCTGCATATAAGCAGCCATGTCGCCGTCTGGCGGAACGACCACGGTTGTCGACCAGCCCATCACATGGTCGCCGGTGATCAGCGCGCCCTCATAGGCAAAACATAAATGGTTGGAGGTGTGACCAGGCGTCGTGACTGCCTCGATCTCGCGCCGGTCGACTGTCACCGAATCTCCGTCGCGCAGCACGAGATCGGGTGAATAGTCGCCATCGAAGGCGGCATCGGCGCGAGGACCGACCGTTTCCAGCGCGAGCGGGGCGCAACCGATGACCGGCGCCCCGGTGCGTTCCGCAAGCGGCCGCGCCGCTGGACTGTGATCGCGGTGTGTGTGCGTGCACATGATGGCGACGACTTTGCGATCGACAATCGCACGCTCCAAAGCGTCGAGATGCTCCGGAAGGTCAGGACCGGGATCGATGACTGCAACTTCGCTGACGCCCACCAAATAGGTCTGGGTGCCGTAATAGGTGAAGGCCGACGGATTGTGCGCGAGCAACCGGGCAATACCAGGCTCGACCTGCTCAAGCTTTCCGTACGGCGCATCCACGGCCCGGCTGTGCCACGAGCCGGGCGCTCAATCTAGCAGCGCAGAAAGTAAGGCCCCATCGAGTCCACCACTTGGCCCCCGTCACTCGCTTTCGCTCGGCGGACGATCTGGATCTCGACTTTGCTTTCCGCCACGCCGGAACAGACCTCTCGAGGCAACACGAATTGCGTCGACTTGCCTCGTCCCAGTTGCGCAAGATCGATCTCTGCGCGGAGGTCTCCGCGCCGAAGGAACCGGAGCGACGTCCCGGCGGGTACCGCATCACCTGCGAAGACTTTGAGGATGGTTTCGCGCTCCAGGGAATCGCACGGTCCGGCTCCAGCCAGGTCCGCAACGTTCATACACTCGATCTTCAACTGTGGCTTGCTAAGCGCGGCGGACGTGGAGGCCGCGGCGGATGCGGCAACTGCGGGCTTGGGCGCTGGCAGTGGCGGCAGCACCGTATATTCCGGCGCGCGTTCGGCCGGGGCGGCCGGCCGCAGAGGCGTGAGGCTCGAAGCGGGCGGCGGTAGCCCGAGCGATGCCGTCGCCGCAGTCGATTTACTGCCGGCACGGACTTCCGCCGCTTTCGATCGCAGCTGCGAAACTAGATCGTCCCGTTTTTCGGGCGCCATGCGGATGTCTTGCGAAAGTGTCGCCGCCGCGCTTTCGAACATTTTCACGAGTTCGTCTGAAGTCGCGTACTTCTTGCTGCAAAGGGTCACCTTGGCGACGTGTCCGACCGGCCCCGCCTGGAAGACGAAGATCTCGCCCTCGCAGTCGGGTGCCGGCTTCTCGCCAGGGATTGACTGCGCATATCCGCCGGCCGCGAACAATGCTGCTGCAGCTCCGATCAGCGCGAGACGCGAACCCATCGGCTGTTTCTCCACTTGTGGAATTTTAGATTGTTCGTGGGCGGCGTGAACCCCTGTTGAACCGTCAGGCCGCCAAGGCAGCTTCGGCGGGCGCTTCGGCCTGCTCGGCCGCCCGTGCGGCAAGCGCCATCGGGTAAAGAGTGCCGAACAGATCCGTCATGCTCCGGTCCCAGCTGAACTGCAGCGCCTCGACTTGTGCCTGCTCACCCATCGCAATTCGGTCGCTATCCCAAACTGCGAGGATATTTTCGGCCATTGCGGCTGAATCGCCGACAGGTCCCAGGCGGCCCGTTCCGTCGGTCACTCGGTCCAGCATTGCGCCTGCTGCTACGCCGACGACGGGCAGACCGGACGCCTGCGCCTCGACGATCGAAACCCCGAATGTCTCGTCCGCCATCGCCGACACATAAACGTCGGCGGAAGCGAGCCAACGTGCCAGCTCGGCCCGGTTAGTAACGTAGCCCGGCATGAGGATTCTATCGTCGCCGATCGCCGCAATCTCTTGCTTCAGCGGACCCTCGCCGATCAGGACCAGCTTCGCCCCAAGATTAGACGGGAGCCTACGGAACGCATCGACCACTACGTCCGGCTTCTTCTCCCCGTCGAGGCGGCCGACATAGATCAACAGCGGCTGATCGTCGCCGAGGCCGAGCTTGTGTCTCAGCCGCTCGTCACGCAGCCGGGGCCCGAACTCGCCGAGCTCGACACCTAGCGGCACGACTCCGACCGGATCGATGCCGAGCGACCGCAGCTTCGCTGCACCGCCATTTTCACTGAGGGCAAACACGGCGTCGAAGCGACGATAAAGCAACCCGCAATAGCGATAAGACAATCGCCCCAACGTACCTGCGGCCGGGTGCCCGATGAATCTCGACAGCGGCCGTTCTACATAAACGGTCGGGAAATCGGTGAAATAGCCGGCCACGAGCGCGGTATTCGGATGGCTCTTTCGATAACCGATTGCTGCCCAGGGCAGGTTATAGCTGTCCTGGCATTCGATCAGGTCGGGCCGAAACCGGTTTAGCGCTTCGCGAACGGCGCGGTTGCGCAGCATCAGCCGATAGTGCGGACTTCCAGGGACTCGGGCCGACGCAATCGTCACCGTGATTGCACGGCCGTCGATGATCACGTCGTCGCACTTTCCGGGCACAATCAGAAGGTGGCTGTGAGGCGTCGATTCGAGGATGTGACGCCGCTTGTGTAGCAAATAAGTGCGTACGCCTCCGCCGACGTCGGACCAACTTTGCGTCAGGTCGCAAAAGAGCTTCACTCCAGGAACCTTATTCCTCCTCACCGGCAGCCCAACACGGGAGCCGCCACAAAGTGCCAACAGCGGTATCGAGCAGCTGTCGGAAAATTTTACGCAATATGTCCAACTCAAATTGCCGTTCTGCCCAAAAACGGCTAATTTTCGCCGTTTCTACAAATTGGCACGCCTGTTGCTACAATTATCGCGTCCACTTGGTTCCACGCCAATGAAGGGACGGTTCGAAGCGGTCTCTGGTCCCCTCCGAACCGTCCCTTCCTCGTTTCAGGCCTCTCCAATCGGACTTGACGCTTCCAGCAGCTCCTGCAGCTCGCCGTTCTCGAACATCTCCATCATGATGTCGGAGCCGCCCACGAATTCGCCTTTGACATAGAGCTGCGGGATGGTGGGCCAGTCGCTGAACTCCTTGATGCCCTGCCGAATCTCTTGGTCCTGGAGCACATCGACGGTTTCGTATTTCGCGCCGAGCCGATCCAGAATCGCGATCGCGCGGCTGGAAAAGCCGCACTGGGGAAATAACGCCGTCCCCTTCATGAAGAGAACGATATCGTTGTTCCTCACGATGTCGGCGATACGATTTTGGGCATCACTCACTGTGGCTCTCCGTCTGCGGCACTGCGGTTTCGAGCTGCAGTGCGTGAAGCTCTTCCCCTACTCGCCCTCCAAGCGCGGCATAGACCGACTGATGCTGCCTGATCCGGCTCATCCCCGCGAAGCTTTTGCTCACTACGCGGGCCGCATAATGATCTCCATCGCCGGCGAGATCGCGGATGGTCACCTCGGCGTCGGGGATGCCCGCCTTGATCAGCCGCTCGATCTCTGATGCCGCCATTGGCATCAGAGGTTCGTCGCTTCGATGATCTGCCGCCGCGCTTCGATCTCCTTGTTGCGCAGCGCTTCCTGGATCTCGTCCTCGTCGCAGTCGACGCCGGCGGCGGTAAGGTCACCCAGCACCTTGCGGACCACGTCATGGTCGCCCGCTTCCTCGAAATCGGCGCGGACTACGTCCTTGGCATAGGAGTCCGCCTCCGCGTCGGAGAGGCCCATCTGCCGCGCTGCCCAATGGCCGAGCAGCCGGTTGCGTCTGGCGGTGATGCGGAACTGCATCTCCTCGTCGCGCGCAAATTTGGCCTCGAAAGCACGCTCACGATCGTCGAACTGAGTCATTATGGCCCCAAGTGTCTATTGCGGCGCGAGATAGGCTGCCGCTCGCTTCGACGCAACGCCGCCAGGCTTAGGAGCGGCGCCCGAGAAAGCGCGACCAGTCCGTCCGGACCAGTAGGATCAGTAGGCCGATGACCACCAGCTGCACGGCGATCCCGATGGGGCTGGTCAGGGTCTCGCGGATACTGTCGGCGAGACTGCTCGCGCGCAGCTGTCGTGCGGTGAACGCGTAGAGGCTGTAATAGCCGAGGCGGCCGATGAAGAAGGCCATTGTGCACGGCCATAGCCGCACGCCGAGCAATCCCGCGGCCTCGAAAAGCTGAGCCGATGGAATTGGCGTCAAGACGAACAGTCCAAGCGCGAGGATGCGGTTGGCTGGGCGGCGCTCGATCAGTTCGCGGGCGGCATCCAGGTTTCGCTGCATCTTTTGCGGAAACCAATGCTCGAAAATGTTCGACACCAAACCGAGCACGTGCCGCCCGAGCGCCGCGGCGACCGCGGCAGTCAGCACCAGCCACGGCATCGGCAGCTGGGTATTGAGGCTGTAAAGCACGATCACGGGCCAGGTCGGCGGCGTGAACGCCGGCGCGAGATGAATCGCGAAGACGATTCCAAAGAGGATCATATAGTTGAGCATTACGGACCGGAACGCACTCGAAGTTCAGTCGCCCTCGTCGGAGCAGGCTTTCTCCGTCGGGTCAGCCCAGCAAACCACGGCTGCAACCATGTCCTCTTGCGCCGGCACCGCGAGTGCTTCCTCCGCGAAAACCCATTCGAGGCTGAGCGTGCCCCTCTCGGCTGGATAGAAATGCGGCTCGGTCGCGCCGCTGGCGCTGAAGACCCGCACCCGGCGAACGGCCGCGGCGCGCGAAGGCGGGAGCTTCTTGCCGTTGCAGGCATCAGCGGCGGCCGTCCGCAGAGCGGCCTGTATCCTCGTACGGAAGTCCGCAAGCTCGGCCGGCGTGAAGGTCTTTCCCGAGCCGTTGTTGGCGAAGCTCTCACCGTCGAGCTCAACCGCCCAGTGGTCGGCGCAGCCTCGCGGAGCGGACTTCGCCGGCAATGCGCCCGCAACCGCGGCGATGGCCAACAGGATTGCGAGCGAAGGCCGTGAGGCCATCCCCGTCACTCGACGTAGTTCGCGGTCGTTTTTTCCCGCACTTCTTCGGCACTGACACCCGGAGCTAGCTCGATCAGTTTGAAGGGACTGTCGTGATTTTCGCGCTGGAACACGGCGAGGTCGGTGATGATCATGTCGACGACGTTTTTGCCGGTGAGGGGTAGCGTGCATTCGGGGATGAACTTGGGATCTCCGTTCTTGGATACATGCTCCATGACGACGATGATCTTCTTAACGCCGGCGACCAGATCCATGGCCCCGCCCATGCCCTTGATCATCTTGCCCGGCACCATCCAGTTGGCGAGGTCCCCCTTCTCGCTGACTTCCATGCCGCCGAGTACCGCGAGATCGATATGCCCGCCGCGGATCATTGCGAAGCTCTGCGCGCTGTCGAAATAGGAGGATTGCGGAAGCTCGCTGATCGTCTGCTTGCCGGCGTTGATGAGGTCGGGATCGACCTCATCCTCGTAAGGGAATGGGCCGATCCCGAGCATCCCATTCTCGCTTTGCAGAGTCACCGTCATGCCCGCGGGCACATGATTGGCGACAAGCGTCGGAATGCCTATTCCGAGATTGACGTAAAAGCCGTCCCGCAATTCCTTCGCCGCACGCTGCGCCATTTGTTCGCGGGTCCAGCCCTTCGTTTCGACTTGCGTCGCCATCACGCAGCCTCCCTTTCGCGGACGGTCCTAAACTCGATTTTCTTGTCGTAGGGCGCGCCGAGGATCATCCGTTTCACATAGATCGACGGCAGATGGATGCAGTCCGCGTCGAGCGAGCCGACGGGTACAATCTCTTCGACCTCCGCGACGCAGATCTTGCCGCAAGTTGCGGCGGGCAGATTGAAGTTACGCGCGGTCTTGCGGAAGATGAGGTTGCCGGTCTCGTCGGCCTTCCAGCCCTTGACCACGCTGAGGTCGGCACGGATTCCGCGCTCGAGGACATATTCCTCCCCGTCGAACTCCTTGACCTCTTTGCCTTCGGCTACTTCAGTTCCGTAGCCGGTCTTCGTGTAAAAACCGGGGATGCCGGCGCCCCCCGCACGCATCCGCTCGGCCAGCGTGCCTTGGGGCGTGAACTCAACCTCGAGTTCGCCTGCGAGGAATTGCCGCTCGAACTCCTTGTTCTCGCCAACGTAGGACGAGATCATTTTCTTGACCTGTCGTGTCCGCAGCAGCTTCCCCAGCCCCTCATTGTCGATCCCGGCATTGTTGGAGGCGATGGTGAGGTTCTTCACGCCTGAGGCCTGGATCGCATCGATCAGCCGCTCGGGGATTCCGCACAGCCCGAATCCACCCGCCGCTATTGTCATTCCGTCGAACAGCAGGCCTTCGAGCGCCGCCTCGGCATTGGGGTAAATCTTCTGCATGCACCGCCAATGAGAAATGCGGCGGCGCGGGTCAAGCGAGCATCAAGAGCGTGCGGCGCTGATGCCAGCGGTAATTTCGGTTGGTTCTTCGGCCGGCGCCGGCTGGAATTCTCCGGCTTTTAGCCCCTCCCTTTGCAATGCGCGCTTGACCGCGGGCCGTTCGAGCACTCGGCCCACCAAAGCCAGCCATTGCGGATAGAGCGCGATATCGAAGTCGATCCGCTTTGCCCAACGCAGGAAGGTGAGCGCATAGCCGTCGGCTCCGCTGTAGCCGCTCGGCACGAGCCACTCGTCAGCGCACAGCGCTTCGATCTCGTTGAATTGCTGGTGAAGCACCTTGCGCCCACCGGCCTCGAGCGCTGGCCACAATTTCTCGTCGTCGGTGAAGCGGCCGCCGCGCCAAACTTCCGCAAACGCAATGTGCACGCTTGAGCTGAACCAGCCGAGGAGCTCGTTGCAGCGCGCCGCTGCATAAGCATCGCCGCGCGGCACCGAGCCGGCGGCTCCAAATCTATCCGCAAGGAAATTCAAAACCGCGATATTTTCGGTGATGATGCCCTCATCCGTGCCGAGCGCCGGAAGTCGTGCGTGCGGATTGATCGCGAGATATTCCGGCGTCAGGTGACCGCCATCGGCAATGGGAATGCGCAGAGCGATGAACTCAACGCCCGCCTCCTCGAGGGCGATGTGCGGCACGAGCGAGCAGGCGCCGGGCGAATAATAGAGCTTCAGCATGCAACGCTTCCCGCGATCGTTGTCGTCGCAGTACCGCTCGCGGGCAAATCAAATGATGAGGCGCGGCGATAAGTGCCGCTTATCAAGACTTAACTCTTCAGCTTCGCCAACACTCCCTGAAGCTGCATCGCGTTGGACATGTCGCCTTCGACTTTCAGCTTACCCATCATGAAGGCCGTCATTCCGTCCATCTGCCCTGCGGCAAGCTGCTGCCAGTCGTCCCAACCGACCAGGATCGTCGTGTCTGCGTTGCCGCTATCGTCGCTCACCTGTTGCGCCGCGCCGTCGAGCATGATCGCTCCCTGATCGCCGCCGAAGTCGATCTTTACGCGCTTGCCCGGTATCCACGCCTGCTCTTCCTGCATGCGGTCAATCAGGTCCTGCTTCGTCATCGCTTGCTTTCTCCTTTGTCAGTAGCGGCCTAGCCGGGCTCTGGCAGAGCTTCAAGTTCGCCTGCCGAACCACTAGACGCCGGAAATGAGCAGCGTACCGGTGGTCGTTCAGGAGGCCCTCGAGCTTGCGCGTCGTGGTGACATGGCGGCTGCGCTGGAGGCTGCTTATGGCGCGATCGAGAGCTACCCGGACGATTATGGTCTCCGGCTTTTCGTCGCGACACTCCATTCGCGCAGACTCGAGCTCGATCAGGCCTTGCCGCACGCTCGCCGGGCGGTCGAGCTCGCCCCTTCAGACCCCGTGCCCCGCATCGAGCTCGTGCGCCTGCTCATTGGCCTGGGTCAGCTCGAGGAGGCCGAGCAGCGGCTTGCGGCCGTGACCATTCCGGGACTGGAGCCGCATCGCCTTCAGGCGATGATCTTCGCCCGGCGAGAGCAACACCTGGAAGCAGCCCAAGTCTTTCGGCACATTGTCGCGGCCGATCCGCGCGACCACGAAAGCTGGGCCAATCTCGGCGCCTGCTTTCTGGCAAATTCACAGCCTCGCCGGGCCGCCGAAGCCCTCTCGCGAGCGGTGCAACTCCGCCCCGACCTGCAGAAGTTTCGCGAGAAACTGATGGAAGCGCAGGTCGCTTCGGGCGAAGGCGAGCAGGCGCTGGCAGCGGCGCGCCAAGTCGCGCAGCAAAACCCCAATTCGGTCGACGCACAGGTTAGTGTCGCGCGCCTCGAAGATCTGTTGAAACAGCCGGAGCGGGCGGCAAAAACATTGCGACAGGCGCTATCCGCCCATCCGGATCACGTACCGGCAATGTTTGCTCTCGCCGATCTGCTCGAACGGGAAAATGCAATCGACGAGCTTGAGCAGATGATCAAACGCATCGAGCAGCTTGAGCCCGAGGCAAGCGCGCTCCCGCTGCTTAGGGCCCGGCTCGCCCTTCGCCGCCACGACTTCGCACAGGCACTTGAGCTGGCCGAAATAGTCCCTGAAGTCTTCGATCGTGGCGGCCGCGAAGAGCTGATCGGAAAGATTCAGGATCGGCTAGGCGATAGCGAGGCGGCTTATCGCGCGTTTGAGAAGATGAATCGCGCGAACGATCTATCCACTGACGCGATTGCGAGGCGGGCCCAGGCGCTTCGCGAGCTGATCGACCATCGCGCGGAATTGACCACGTCGGAGTGGGTACGCAGCTGGTCGGCCCCGGTCAGCACGCCGGAGGTGCGCGAACCCGCTTTCCTCATCGGATTCCCTCGATCCGGCACGACGCTTCTCGACACTTTCCTGATGGGGCATCCCGATGTCTGCGTCGCTGAGGAAAAGCCGATGCTTCAGGCAGTGGCCGAAGAACTGGGCGAGTATGAACGCATCGCGACGCTCGACGAATCCGCGGTTCGCGAACTGCGCGAGCGCTATTTCGCGGTGGCGGCCAGCCACGTCCCGGACGTCGGCGATCGACTCCTCATCGACAAATATCCTCTGGGTGCAATCGACACGGCGCTGATCCATCGGCTCTTCCCGACGGCGAAGATCATCTTCATGGCAAGGCACCCATGTGACGTAATCCTCAGCTGCTTCATGGCCCGGTTCCAACCGACTGCGACGCTGATCAGCTTCCACACCCTGAACGACTCAGCGAAGCTGTACGACCGGCTGATGGGACTGTGGGAAAAGAGCCGGGCGGCGATGTCGCTCGACGTCCATGAGATCAAATATGAGGAGCTGGTCGCGGACCCAGAGCCCCAAATGCAGAAGCTGCTCGCTTTCCTCGGGCTCGAGTGGGACAACCAGGTGATGGACCATGAAAAGGTGGCCGGGCGTCGCTCGTTCATCAGCACTGCAAGCTACGCTCAAGTGGTCGAACCCCTGTACGACCGTTCGATCGGCCGCTGGAAGCGCTATGCCGAACATCTGCAGCCGGTCCTTCCTTTGCTCGAACCTTGGGCCAGGAAGATGGGTTACGACGTGTAGGCCACTTGGCGGCTGTCGCGCGCAAGCCTATTTGACCGCGCATGGGATACGAAACAGACCTTAAGCTCTTCATCGACGGAGTATGGAAGTCGGGCGAAGGCCGCGACTCTCACGACGTCATCAACCCGGTCGACGCTCAGCCGATCGCCCAGCTCCCTTACGCCACCAAGGCCGACCTCGACGAAGCGCTCGCCGCCTCCGATCGCGCCTGGCCCGAATGGCGTTCGACCGACGTCGAAAAGCGGGGCGCGATCCTGCACAAGACCGCGGCGCTGCTGCGCGAGCGTGCCGACCTGATCGCCGCGACCATGACTCAGGAGCAGGGCAAGCCGCTCACCGAGGCGAAGCTCGAGACGCTTGCGTCGGCGCAGCTGTTCGACTGGT
>JBKPLG010000087.1:0-14852 GCA_046731515.1 Pseudomonadota bacterium
AACTCGGCTCCTTGCGGCACCCGAGCCATCCGAAGGCGCGCTTCGTTCAATCCGCCGGGACGATCGCGATAATAATTTTCGAGGATCGCCCTCGCTTCAGGATGGATGATGACGGGCACTTCGAAAGCCGCGGCGATTGCGTCGACCGTAATGTCGTCGTGCGTCGGCCCAATTCCGCCGGTCGTAAAAAGATAATCGTGCCGGGCTCGAAGTTCGTTGACAGCCCCGGAGATGCTGCCCTGCAGATCGGGCACGATCCTCACCTCCGAAAGACGGATACCCTGCTCATTGAGCCAGGTCGCGACCTGCGTGACGTTGCGGTCCTGAGTGCGGCCGGAAAGGATTTCGTCGCCGATCACCAAGAGAGCTGCAGTCCAGGTACGCGTGTTGACCATCCAAACTCCGTCCGTCCCGAGCTCAGTCTTACGGGCTTCCCCCGGAAGCCCGTTCGTCCCGAGCTTGTCGAGGGATTGCCTTACTTTGCGCCGCAAGAAAAAGAACAGTCCTTCGACTAGCTCACGGCGAACGGTTGGGTTTGGCTCGGGGTCCAACTATATGGTGCTCATGACTCAATACATCACCGTTGCGGCCGACGACCGGGTCGAAGCCCGCAATGGCGTCATCAAGTTGCACGGACCCGAGGCCTTCGAGGGCATGCGCCGCGCCGGTCGGCTCGCGGCCGGAATTTTGGACGCCTTGGTTCCGCATGTCGTCCCCGGTGTCGGGACGCAGGACTTGGACGATATCGTCCATCGGCTGACCCTCGATGCGGGTGCGGTTCCTGCTACCCTCGGCTATCGCGGCTATACCAAGAGCAGCTGTATCTCGGTCAACCATGTCGTCTGCCACGGCATTCCGGGTGAAAAGAGCCTTAAGGACGGCGACATCGTCAATATCGATGTCACTCCGATCCTCGATGGCTGGCATGGCGACACCAGCCGCATGTATCTGGTGGGCGACGTGGCCCTGAAGGCGCGAAAGCTGGTGGACGTTACCTACGAATGCCTGACGCTCGGCCTCGAACAGGCGAAACCCGGCAATCATCTCGGCGACATCGCAAATGCGATCCAACGTCATGCGGAATCCCACCGCTACAGCGTCGTCCGCGATTTTTGCGGTCATGGCGTCGGCCGGCTGTTCCATGACAGCCCCGAAGTGATCCACGCCGGCCGCCCGGGCACCGGACCGGAGCTGAAGCCCGGCATGATCTTCACGGTCGAACCGATGATCAATGTGGGGCGGCCCGACGTGAAGGTCCTCGATGACGGCTGGACGGCGGTGACCCGCGACCGATCGCTGTCGGCGCAGTTCGAACATTCGATCGGAATCACGGACACCGGCTGCGAGATTTTCACGAAAAGTCCGGGAGGCTTTGACAAGCCGCCTTACGCTTGAGCCGCGAATTCAGGCGAATTCACTCGCATGAGGCCGCTCTGGCGCAGCTTCCGACCCCGTGGTGATATCTAGACTTTCAGGTGAATCGCGGATGGCGCGCGATCTTCACGGGACTGAAAGAGCCGTGACCATGGACGACATCGACATGCCTTCGAACGAAAATATGGAAGGGACGATCAGTCTCGCCGACGAGGAAGGCGTACGAAAGGTCCTTATCGACAGCCTGTTTGGACTCTGGTCGACCGTCAACAACATCAGCCGGCTGCGCCCTTCGCGGAATGATCGGTATCGAGTGACCGTCTTCGGCTCCGCCCGGACCGAACCCGCCCATTTCGCTTATGAGGAGGTCCGGCGCATGTGCGCTGGCATAGGGGCGCTCGGCTGCGACATCGTTACCGGCGGCGGCCCCGGCCTGATGGAAGCTGCAAACCTCGGCGCGAGCGACGGGCAGTCCCATGACAATACCGAAAACATCGGCATCCGCGTTCATCTGCCATTTGAGCAGTCCGTAAATGCGTTCGTCGAACAGGCATTTGAGCACGGGACTTTTTTTACGAGACTGCACCAGTTCGTGCTGATGTCGGATGCTTATGTTGTCGCTCCGGGAGGCATCGGAACCTTGCTCGAAACCGCCATGATCTGGCAGCTGCTGCAGGTCAGGCAGTTGGATGCTCCACTGGTCTTAGTCGGGTCGATGTGGAGCGGGCTCGTTGAATGGGCGCGCGCAAACATGCTGCGTCCGGGCTTTGAGTTGGCCTCACCGCGAGATTTCGAGATCCCGATATGTGTGAATACAGCCGACGAAGCCGTTGAGATCATCAGCAAGCACCATGCCGCCTGGGCGGCGGCGAAGTAGAGACGCCAGTCTCACGCGACGATGTTGGCGCCGCCGTCGATATAGATGGTTCCGCCGGTGATCCGCCGCGCATAGCTGCTCGCCAGGTAAGCGCAGGCTGAACCAACGTCCTCGATGTCCACAAGATCGTGCAATGGGGAACGCTCTACGGCGTCGGTGAGCAGCCGGTCGAAATCCTTTAGGCCGGACGCGGCCCGGGTCTTGAGCGGTCCCGGCGAAATGGCGTGCACGCGAATGTCTCTGGGGCCCAGCTCATAGGCGAGGTAGCGGCAAGCCGCCTCGAGCGCGGCTTTAACTGGTCCCATGACATTGTAGTTCGTCACGACCCGGTTCGCGCCAAAGTAGCTCATCGCGAACATGGTCCCGCCGCCGCTCATCATAGGAGCGGCGAGCCTGGCCATCCGGATGAACGAGTGGCACGACACGTCCATCGCCCTTGCGAAGCCGGCCGCCGAGCAGTCGAGCAGACCGCCTTGCAAATCCTCCTTTGGGGCGAATGCAATCGAGTGAACCAGGCTATCGAGCTTCCCCCAGCGCGCGGCAATTTCTTCGAAGACGGTTTCGAGTTCGCCCGGGTTCTCGACGTTTAGCGGCGCCATGATGTCTGCCCCCAGCGCGGTGCCGAGCGGCTCGACATGAGGCCTCGCCTTTTCATTCAACCAGGTGATCGCAAGATCGGCCCCGGCAGTGCGGAACGCCTGTGCGCACCCATAAGCGATCGACTCCTCGTTAGCGATGCCGACGATCAGCGTCTTGTGCCCGGTCAGAATCGGCCGGGTCTCCTCCCTGACAGGCTTCGTTTCCCGATCATTGCTTTCGGCCCGTGCCGGTGCCTCAAGCACTGGCATCGCTTTCCTCCTTCGTCGCCGCGGGGATGGTGGGAGCTGGCGTGATCCCGAAGAGCTCCTCCACCCGCGCGAGGCGGCGCTTGCCCTCTGGTGATAGTGCGCCCGACGCCGACACTATGCGCTGCACTGCTCTCAGCGTTCGGCCACGGTCCTCCTGATCGCGCGGAAGCAGCTTCGGAAGCGCCTTCATCGCGCGCTCCTCATCGAGATGCAGAAGCATCGATTGATCACGCAAAATGACCTTGAGCTCCGCCATGGTCCGCGGGCGCCCCGGAGGTTGCGCGTCATGGAGCTGTTTCAAGACCGCAAAGGCGCGTTCGTCCGCTCCACCTTCAGCCCTGCGCACATAAGCGATCGATCGCAGCGCGGCTTCAACAGCAGTGCCTTGATCGAAGCGTGTTTCGAGCTCCTTGCGTCTCGCCGCCTGGCTCGCCTCCCGGTGCGCTTCGCGGGCGGGCCGCCGATCCTGCACCTCATTTGGGTCGAGGCCAACCAGCGTCTGCAGGATCGTATTCCCGTACGTCAGGTGAAACATTTGCTCGGTAAAGGCATCGCGGGCGTGTCCAAAGGCGTTCAACGTCGAGCTGATCGTCGAAGCGATCATTCTCTGTCCGGCCAGGAAGATATTGTCCTGATCCGGGTGCCGGCGATCCTCGCGTGTGTCCTCGGCGGCACTGGCTATCCAGTGCATCGCGGGATTCTGGTCGGAGAAGATGGCAAAGCGAAAGCGGCTCGGATGCATTGCGCGGGCCCACTCGCCAAACGCCGGCGGCGTTAGCGAACGCACCCAAGGTTGCGCGGTCGTCTCATACAGGCGGCGGTTGATCGTGGAGATGCGGTCCACGGTCCGGAACTCTAGCTCGTCCCTGGCACTGGTGCCGCCGATGGCGCGGATGTCGTCAAGAGTTCGGCGTTCAAGCCGCAATACATAATCCCCGTGAACGAGCGCACGATTGGCCGTTTCCGAGCCGGCGTCCTCCAAGACCGCCTCGTACAGCCCAGGCGGCATGAAATCGATCATGTCCATCGCACTTACGAACTCGTCATGCTCGCGGGTCGCGACCTTGGCCGACACGAAGATTCCCAGGTGGCCGACGGTCTCGTGCACTGAATAGACAATGGTCTGCCCGCTCGCGATCAGCTCTTCATCCGTGCTGTACAGGTCGGTGATCCAGCCCAGCGCCTGTTGCGGCGACGTAATGTTATCTCCCTTCGAGCAGAAGACGACAATCGGGGACTGAATGTTGCGCAGGTCGATCCGGAGCCCGCTCTCCGTGCGAAGCTCGGCGCTGGTTAGCCTGTTGCCGACGAAGAGGTTATCGACGATCCATTGGATCTCCCCGGAGTTCATCAGCACCGGGCTACCCCACCAGGTTTCGAAGTCGAGGAAGCGTTCGGCCTCTGTGTCAACCTTTGAATAGACGTTGTAGGGCTTTTCGAAATAGGTGTTCGCAGGATCCAGAGACTCGAAATTGGCGACCAGGTTCGCTCCGTCGAATCTCCCGGCACCGAGGTCGCACGCGAGGCTGGTCAGCCATGTCCCGCCGAGCAAACCGCCGAGATAGCGCATCGGGTTCTTGCCTCTCTCGCCGGCCCAGTACGACAGAGGTGCGCCGGCAAGAAGGAGCGGACCCGGAACTTCCGGGTGGGTGGCGGCCATGATCATCGTCTGCCAGCCTGCCTGGCAATTGGCGATCACCGCGGGCTTGTCTGCTTCCGGGTGGCGTCTGACAACTTCGCCGATGAACTCGGCTTGCGCGTTCCACACGTCTTCAATCTTCTGGTTCTGTTGCGGCTCGGGAAGGAAGCCGATGAAATAGCAGGGGTGGCCGTCTTCCAGCGCGACGCCGATCTCGCTGTCCTTCTTCATTCCGCCAATTCCGGGCCCGTGCCCCGCGCGCGGATCGACGACGACGACTGGCCGCTTGCGCGTGTCCGTCGGCATGTCCTTCGGCGGCCTGATCGCTGCCAGGATATAATTGACCGGCTTCGCGAGAGTGCGCCCGTCGAGAATCGGCTCAGCATCGAATTGAAGGACGTGTGGCGCTTCCTTGGCCTGCTGTTCCAAGAATTTGTTGCCACGCTTTCGCAGCACATCGAGGAACAGGACGGAACGCTGCCACGCGTCGTCGAGATATTCGTGGGCGGGTCCAAGATTCTGTTTTTCAGTCATGGCGGAGGCACCTGAAATGATTGAACTGGCAGGATAAGCTTTCGGCCCGCCAGTCCAATCGGCATATCTCCGTAGGCCTGCCTCAGTTAGTCGAATCGCTGACTGAGCGCGGCCGGTCTACGTCGGCCTCCGACCCATTGCGGACATCAAGGACAAGGCGCATTCCGGGGTATGCTCCGGCTCGTTGGAATAACCGCAGTCGCGTTGACCTGCTCTTCGGGGGTAGTGCGAGCGGAGCGCGCACCCGCATCCATCGCCGGCAGCATTCGCATTCCTGTGCACGTAACGAGCGCCGCTGAAGACCAGGTGGCCAAACGCCTGGCGTCGGCGGTGATGAAGGCGCTGAAGCAGGACCCCCGGTTCGCGCTGGTTGAACGCGGCGCGCCGGGCTCGCTCCAGATATTGCTTCCCACTGGTGTGGGTTGGGAACGAAGGCTCGACTGGACGGAGGTCACATACCAGGCGCGCCTGAACTCGACGAACGGCAGTTCGCGCGTGATTACGGGCCGTTGCTGGAACTGGAACCTGGCGGTCTGCGCCAAACAGATTACCGACGCGGCGGCCAAGTTTGGCAGCAACTAGCGTCCGTGCGCTCAGCCGGTCCCGATGCTAGCGTTGAAGCAAAGACTAGCGTCGAAGGACCGGGGGCTGCGCCGTTCCATTCAATCGGCTGTTTCGCCAGCTGTCCACGCGGGCTAAGACCGTAACTATGAAGTTGCGCACCGCGATCGTTGCCGCCGGTTTTGCCGTCTTCACTGCCGCGCCATCGCCCGCACCGGTCGCTTCGCAGAAGATAAGTGAACTTGCCGGACGCGCGCCGGGGAAGCCGCAACGCTGCGTCGGGGTTCAGCCAGGAATGCTGTTCACCACGGCGGATTGGGACCCCCATTTGCTGATCTATGATGATGGCAGGACGATCTGGGCGAACTCGCTGGAGGCGAGTTGCGGCTTTGAGCCAGGCCAGACCGTCATCCCAGACGAATCGTCATCCTATTATTGCCGCGGTGACTTCGTGCGAGCCGGCAATCGCATCACTCTTTCACCCTTCGGTCAACGCTGTTCGCTCGGCAATTTCACGCCCTACCGCAGCACGAAGTAATGGAGCGAACCTAGGCTCACTGCCATTCTCGGACCAAGCGCCAAATGATCATATCCGTTTACAGCATCAAGGGCGGAGTAGGGAAAACCACGTTGGCCGTGAATCTCGCCTGGGCCAGCGCGACACTTTCCTCCCGTAAGACGTTGCTGTGGGACTTAGATGCACAAGGGGCCGCGAGCTACATCCTGGGTCAAGAATTGGGGCCGAAGGCCGCCAAAGCAGGTATCACCCGTGACTCCAGCGTCTCCGAGCTAATCCGTCCCTCCAACGTCGCCGGTGTCGATGTGCTCCCCGCCGACGAATCGTTACGTACGCTCGACTATGCTTTCCATGAATTGGGCAAGCGTAGGCGCCTCGCCAAGATCACTGCCGAGCTCGACCAGGCATACGGCCGGATCATCATCGATTGTCCGCCCGGCCTTACCGATACTTCCGATCAAATCCTGCGCGCTTCGCACCTCGTCGTGGTACCCGTTATTCCCTCGCCGTTGTCGCAGCGCTCGCTGGATGTGATCAAGAATCATGTCGGTCGCAAGAAGGGGCCGAAAGTTTCGCTCGCACCTGTCTTCTCGATGGTCGACCGAAGGCGTTCCTTGCATCATGCGGAACTCGATCGACACCGCGGCTGGCCTGCAATCCCGATGGCCAGCGCCTACGAGAAGATGAGTGATGAACGCCGGCCGATCGGTGAGATCATGCCGCTCTCGTCTCCGCCCGTTGAAGCGGTTGCTGAACTTTGGCGCAGGCTCGAGAAGGCGCTGGCGAAGATCGGATGAAGCGGGCATTCCCGTAGCTGCGACGGACATAAGCACGGTCTAGAAGCGCTTCTGTCCGTTATCCGTGTCTGCTGCCATTGCCGACAGGCACTCGTTGGAGCATCATCAGACGATTGTTGATTAAGCAATTGTGATTCACGGGAAATCACGGTCGGCAAAATAGCCATCAAGGAGGGCGCCGATGGGGCTACGCGCGAAGTTCAACCTGTTGATGCTCGCGATTGCAGGGCTCGGCGCCGTGCTGTTCGCGCTTGCAGCCAACCCCCTGGTTGACGCAGTCGCCCGCGAAGAAATGCTCCAGAATTCGCGGATCATGATCGAAAGCGCGGCAGGAGCGCGAAAATACACGTCGGAGCAAATCGCGCCCCTCGTGAAGCCGATGATCGGCGAGCGCTTCTACCCCCAAGCGGTCTCCGCCTACGCCGCAAAGCGCAACTTCGACATTATTCACGGCAAATTCCCTGATTTCACGTATCGCGAAGCAGCTCTCAATCCCACAAACCCCGAAGATCGAGCAACGGATTGGGAGGCAGACATCATCAACGATTTTCGGGCGCACCCAGGCAAAGAAGAAGTGACGATGGTGCGATCGACTCCCACTGGTCCGGTCCTCCAACTCGCGCGGCCCTTGGTGAACCAGAAGGCGTGCATGCAGTGTCACAGCACCGCCGCGGCTGCCCCTGCCTCGATGATCAAACTTTATGGGGATCAGAACGGATTTGGCTGGAAGGAAGGGGAGGTCATCGGGGCGCAGGTCGTGTCCGTGCCCATGGCGGCATCGCGCGTCCGGACCGAACAGATCCGCAAATTGTTCGTGATTCCCTTCGTCGGTTTCGTGCTGTTGATGTTTATCTCCGTGAACATTCTTCTGAACTTTGTGGTGGTCCGGCCCATCGAGCAAATGGCCAAGACTGCCGAAGCCATCAGTATGGGGGAAATCGACACTCCGGATTACGAATATCGCGGGTCCGACCAGATTGGCCGGCTCGCCGCGTCATTCAGCCGGATGCATCGCAGCCTTGTCGAAGCGATGAGGATGCTTCCCGATGAGTGACTGCGCGGCCGCGGGCTCGGAAAGCTATTTCCTGAGCTACTGCCGTGCCGACGGGGACTTTGCGCTCCGTTTGGCGAAGGACCTGCGCGACCAGGGTGTCGCCATGTGGGTCGACCAGTTCGACATCCGCCCCAGCGAGCATTGGGATCGCGCGATCGAGCGGGCGTTGCGCTGCTGTCGTGGAATCGTCGTCATTGTCTCTCCGCGTTCTGTCGAATCCGACAATGTGATGGACGAGATTGCCTTCGCGATCGCCAGTGGAAAGTTTGTCCTGCCGGTAATGATTGAAACCTGCGTCCTGCCACTGCGGATCGTCCGCATGCATTTGATCGACGCCAGCGGAAATTACGAAGGGGCATTGCAGCAATGCCTGAAGGAGTTGCGACGTCCCCGGGACGGAGATCCATCTCGGAAAGATTCACCGCCGCCCGCGCGACAGAAGGTGTCCCTGGAGGCCGAAACGCTGTCCGACGCCAAGCGCCGGCTGTTGCCGATCATAGGACCCATCGCGGGAATCTTGGTCGACAAAGCCGCAAAGCGGGCGGGCTCGGCAAAGGAGCTCCAGGAACTTTTGATCCAGCACATAGACAATGAGGAGGACCGGCAGCGATTCATCGGTTCGCACCAGCGGTATGAGCGCGCCGCAAACCCGGCCCCACGTAAGTCGAGTGCGTCCGGGGAACCAGGCGCGAAAGGCCTTGAGATACCTGCCAAGCAGCTTGAATCGATAGCGGTGGCTTTGACGCGATATGTGGGTCCGATGGCGCCCATTATCGCCAAGCGGGAGTGTCGGGCCTCCGCTTCCCTGGAGGAACTGAGGCAAAGGCTCGCTTCGCTGATTCCGGAAGAGGCTGACCGGACGGAGTTCCTGCGAGCAGCTGGTGCGGATATGGACGTTCGCTAAGGTCGTTATTGACCCATTCAGGACGCTTTCGCGCCAGCTTAACGCAACATCCAGTCCGCCATCGCATCGAGCGCCTCCGCTTCGGCATCGGCTGGCGTTCGGCCGCTTTTCGCAGGCACCTTCAAGGAATGGTCGGCGTTGCTGACCAGGTGCAGCGTCGCGCGGGCGCCGAGGTCGGCAATCATCGGCTTCAACAAATTCAGCTCGGCCAGGGCGTCGCGGTCGCCCGAAACGAACAGCATCGGAATTCGCACTTGGCGAAGATGTTCGGCGCGTTCGATGCCGGGCTTGCCCGCGGGATGCAGCGGAAAGCCTAAGAACGCCAATCCGCGCACGTCCGGAAGTGGCGATTCCGACTGCGCCTGGGACGTCATTCGCCCGCCGAAGGAGCGGCCGCCGGCGAAGAGCGGCAAATCGGGCGCCAGGAGCACGGCCTGCGCGACGGCCGCTCGAACCGCCGAGTGTGCGATCCTGGGCGGATCGGGCCGCCCTCCGCCCTTTTCCATATATGGAAATTGATAGCGCAGAGTGGCGATCCCGCGCTCCCCCAACCCTTCGGCGTTGGAGGCCATGCTGCGGTGGGTCATTCCCACTGCGGCGCCATGGGCGAAGACGTAAAGCGCCTTCGCATTTCCAGGCCGAAGCAAGAGTCCGGAGACTTTCCCATCGCCAACGGGGATGACGATGTTTCGCGCCTCCATCGCGCTAGGCCGCCGCGGCTTTCTCCACGGCGTCCCAGCGAGCCGTCAGCTCGCGGGCATTTTCGACGTCGGGAGGGAAGTCGACTTCACCCCATTCCTCGCCCTTGATGTCGAAGGTCCAAACGTCCGCATCCTGGGCAATTTGATGGATCACTCGAAGGTACCAAATGGTTGTTCCCTCGGGAGTCCGAATCGCTCGGTCGATGGCCTCACGGAACTGCTCGGAGCCGCCGGAGCGAAAGGCGAGCAAGCCGATCGATTCGGCATTGATACTGTCCAGCGGCAGGCGCTTGCCGATCGCCTTCAGGCGGCCGCCCTCCTCGGCCACCTTCATGTCGTCATCGTCGTAGGCGTCTTTGCGGTCGATCGTGACGCAGATGCCCCGCTGCGAATTGGCAACCACCCGTCCCATCAGCGTTCGTGAGACGAGCGTATCGCCGTTCCACACCAGGCAATCGCCCGCGAGCTCGTCACGGGCCATGTAGAGCGATCCTGTATTATCGGCGACCTTGTAGAAAGGGTTGTAGATCGTGCGCACGGCCGGGCCGCCGCTGCGCCGCGCGATTGCCTGCTGCACCAGCTCGTCGTGGAAGCCGGTGACCACCACCGCTTCCTGCACGCCGTTCGACTCGAGCGTATCGAGCTGGCGGTCAAGCAAAGTGCGCCCGTTGAATTCGATGAGGCACTTGGGCCGGTCGTCGACCAGATGACCGAGACGCGAGCCTTGGCCCGCCGAAAGGATGATGGCTTTCATGATGAGCGCGCACCTGCCTTCCAAATGCGGCGGCGATTGGGCATTAGCGATTGTGCCAGCCTCATGGGGACGCGCAGGTGAAGAAGATCGAGGCAATCATCAAGCCGTTCAAGCTCGACGACGTCAAAGACGCGTTGCATGACGTCGGAGTCTCCGGAATCACCGTCGCCGAGGTGAAGGGCTTCGGTCGCCAGAAGGGACACACCGAGCTCTATCGCGGCGCGGAATATGTGATCGACTTCCTACCCAAGGTTAAGGTGGAAGTCGTCGTCGAAGACTCGCTGGTCGAAAATGTCATCGAAGCCATCGAGAATGCGGCTCGAACCGGGCGCATCGGCGACGGCAAAATCTTCGTGCTGGACGTCGAGCAGGCGATCCGGATCCGCACCGGCGACCGTGGAGCTGATGCGATCTAGATGAGCGACAATCGGGAAATGCTTGCATCAATGGCGCCGGACGAACTCCGCTCGGCAATGCGCAGCCTTGGCTACCGTACGCAAAACGACCTCGCCCAGGCGATCGGGGTCTCCCGCTCAGCAGTGAGCCTCTGGCTCGAGGGAAAGGTCGGCGTCCCTCGCCCCGTGGCCATGCTTTTGAGGATGCTCGTGGGGGCCCAGCGCCGCGCCTATTGATTCGCTTGCCGGCGCGCTCGAGCCTGCTGCCGCTCCGCAGTCGTGACAGTTCCGTCGTGATTAGTGTCCTCCTTGTCGAATCGAGCGAGGGCCATCGTCTCGAACTGGCTCTTGGTCACGGACTGGTTTGTGCCGAACAACCGATCGATCATCTTCTGCGATTTGGCCGCCCGCTTCCCTCCCGACCCCTGCGTCAGCTGCGCGCGTGCTTGTTCCGCCTCCTCGCGGGTGATCACCCCGTCATGATTGAGGTCGAAGCGCTCGAACGTCCGGTTGGCGAATTGCTGCGCCTGCTGTCGGCTGATCTCACGCGGCTTTTCACCGCTCGTGTCGACCGGCGCAGTCTGCGCTCCGGCCTGGCTGGAAAGGATTGTGGCGCCGAGCACGGCTGCAAACACCAGCGTCTTCATAGCTTGTTGGTCCTACAAAAGGCCGCCTGAGGCGGCTGGACCCCTGTCGCGGGGGCCATTGCGTCCATGTCCGTGAACCCTGGATTTACGTCGCTTGCGTCCTTGGGCCACTCCTTCCAATGACACGGGCCATGCTTCCATTGGACGAGCAGCAGCAGATCGCGCGCGACTGGTTCGAATCGCTGCGGACAAGAATCTGCGCTGCTTTCGAGGCGATTGAGCGCAAAGCTGGAAGCGATGCCGCCTTCGCCTACACGCCGTGGGAGCGCACGGACCCCAGCGGTGAAGCAGGCGGCGGCGGAGTCCGCGGCCAGATGGCCGGCAAGGTCTTCGAAAAGGTCGGAGTGAATGTCTCTACTGTTGGCGGACAGCTTTCGTCCGAGTTCGCCGGAAGCATCCCGGGCGCCGAAGAGGATCCGAATTTCTTTGCCACCGGCATCAGCCTCGTCGCGCACATGGCCAATCCGCATGTGCCCGCTGTGCACATGAACACTCGCTTCCTGACTACCACCAAGCGCTGGTTTGGGGGCGGCGCGGACCTCAATCCGGCGATCCCCTATGAGGAAGACACGCAGGCTTTCCACGCTCGGCTGCGCGCTGCCTGTGCAGCGCACGACGCGACCTTTTATCCTCGATTCTCCAAGTGGGCGGATGAATATTTCTGGCTCCCGCATCGCGGCGTGCCACGCGGCGTCGGCGGAATCTTCTACGATCATCTGGAAGGGCATTTTGACGCTCACTTCGCCTTCACCCGCGATATTGGCGAAGCTTTCCTCGACATATTCCCTCAAATCGTCCGCAAGCGCATGGAGACGCCTTTCACCGAGGAGGAAATCGAGCGCTTACTCGAATTCCGCGGCCGCTACGTCGAATTCAACCTGCTTTATGACCGCGGAACGTTGTTCGGCCTGAAAACGGGGGGCAATATCGACGCGGTCCTGATGAGCCTTCCCCCACTGGCGAAGTGGAAATGACCTATGAGGCCGTACCCGATGGCGAGCTCGCCGCCGTCGTGACCTATCTCGAAATGCATGCGCCTCCAGCCGGCGAAGTTCCCGCTTGCCCTCTTTCGCTCCATCGCATCAAAGCGCCTGACCCTCAGCAGTATCGCGAGCTGTTCCGCCTTATCGGAGCGCCGTGGCTCTGGTTTTCGCGACTGATCATGGACGATTCAAAGCTGGCGGCGATCATTCAGCACGCCGACGTCGAACTTTATTTCGTTGAGGATGAAACTGGCCGCGAGGTTGGGATGCTGGAGCTCGACTTCCGCGAGCCTCGCGAGTGCGAGCTGGCCTTTATCGGTCTGCTGCCGGAGCTTGCCGGCAAGGGCTATGGTCGGTGGTTGCTGGCTGAAGCCGTCAAGCGCGCGTGGCGAGAAAGCGTTCGGCGCGTACATGTCCACACCTGCTCTCTCGACCACCCCGCAGCGCTCTCTGCTTACCGCAGGGCCGGCTTCAGCCCCTACAAGCGCGCGATCGAGCGATTTCCGGATCCGCGGCTGCTTGGCATTCTCCCGCGCGACTGCGCGCCTCAAATTCCGTTGCTCGGACCTTAGCGAAAAAGTTCGGCTTGCCCCTCGCCCGACAGCTGCACGTAGATTCGTGCGAGCATCAGCATCAGCAGTACGGAAATCGCGGCAGCGACGACTTGGCCGACCAGAGCGACAATCAGGGTTCCTAGAGTGAGTGGCTCGAGAGAACCGATCATCAGCTTCACGAGTAGACCGATGACAAAGCTGACTGCGGCAAGCACAATGAGAGCTGCGGCGACGAACAGCACGAAAAATCCGAACAGCACCCACCAATTGCCCGCAGTCAGCTCCCATGAGCGCTTGATAATGGCAATCGGCCCCGCACGCTCGGCGCCGGCGACCGCTGACGTCATCAGCATGCGAATGGCGAAGAACAGCATGGCTCCGATCGCAATCAAAAGAATTAGGACTGAAGGCGACGAAAGCCGGTCGCCACCGCTGGCTGTTTCGGCGACCCCGCCAGCGATCAGGGCGAAGGGTAATATCCAGATGACGGTCGCGCCCAGATATGCGGGAGCCCGCCGGAACGCGTGTGCGATGGTCTCACCGACCGTTTGCCGCGAGCCGATCGCCAATCGAATGACTGCGAGCTGGCCGACGAGCGCGGTGAGAAGCGCAATCGCCGTGATCGCCGTCCAATAGCCGAGCTTGGGAAGTTCACCCGCGGCCGTCTGTGGAGTGAAGAGGTCGCTGACCACGCCCGGAAGCACGAACAAAGCGAGCGCCACGGTCATCAGGAGCTTGCCGTCGCGAGCGATAATCGCCTTTGATTCTTCCCAAGCTCTCGAAATCGACGCCTTAGCCATGGACAAACCTCTTTGGACGGTTCGCCTGCTTAGGCGGAGGCCGGTGTAGCGTGCAATCATTCTTGCCGGAGCATCTGCGCGACGCCATGTCCGGTGCGACATGGTCGAATTTGACGACATCGAATGGCGGGTCAGCGATTTCCCCGTTCCCTATGACGAGGCGTTTGCCTTCATGGAGCGGCGCGCAGCGGAAATCCGGGAAGGCACCGCGCCCGAATGCATTTGGCTCCTGGAACACCCGCCGCTCTTCACTGCCGGCACCAGTGCCGACTCTGCCGAGCTGATCAATCCGTTGGGCTTCCCGGTCTATGAGGCCGGCCGCGGCGGCCGCTATACCTATCATGGGCCCGGGCAACGGGTCGGCTACGTGATGCTCGACCTGGAGAAGCGGGGGAAAGATATCCGCCGTTTTGTCCATTCGTTGGAAGGTTGGATGATCGATGCGCTTGGCGAGGTCGGCATATCTGCACATCGCGCCGATGGCCGCATCGGCATTTGGATTGGCGAAGGACGATCCGAAGCGAAAATCGGCGCTTTGGGTGTGCGGGTGAAACGCTGGGTGACGCTTCACGGCTTTGCCATTAACGTGTCGCCCGATCTGACGCATTTCTCGGGCATCGTGCCGTGCGGAATCGGTGATTTTGGGGTCACCAGTATCGCTGCGCAAGGGAAACAAATCCCCCTGACAAGCATTGATTGCGCCTTGAAGCGAAGTTTCCGTCAGTTTCTCAACGGCTTGGAAAGGCCGTTCAAAGACCCTTGATGGATGTGTAAGCTTCAGACTATTGTCCGCGCGATTTGCGAAGCGGGAGACCGTTGCAGATCGCAATAAATAGGGAGTCTTGAATGCGTGCTCTTATCCTGGTCGCTGGTGCGGCCCTGGCGGTTGCGGCTTGCAGCAGCAACGAATCCG
>JBKPLG010000088.1:0-6882 GCA_046731515.1 Pseudomonadota bacterium
TTGCTGAACCGCGTCGATGTTCGGCGCGACCGTGTCCCGCACAACCGCACGGAAGAGGTCTTCCTTATCTTTGAAGTAAAGGTAGAGCGTGCCTTTGGAAACGCCTGCACGCCGAGCGATCTCATCAAGCTTCGCCGCAGCAAAGCCCTTTTTCGCGAACACCTCGAGCGCTGCCGCGCCAATTTCGCGCGGGCGGTCTTCGGCCCGCCTCTGCCATTTGGGTTGGCGCACGACTCGCTCCTGACTGACCAGTCAGTTATTTACCGACGTGTATGGAGTCAAGCCATCCCCCCCGAAACCCGCGGACGGCGCCCCCTTGGGGAGCGCCGCCCGGGGGGCAAGCTCAGTTAACGCAGCGACCGAAAGCCGTTGCGCATGTCATCAACCAGCGCCGCCGTCTGTTCCCACGCCGCGAAGTGCGCTCCTTCCGGATGCTTCTGATAGTAAAGCAGCTTGGGATATGCCTTTTCGGCCCATTTGCGCGGGATTGGGAAAATCTCCTGGGGGAAGACGCTGACCACCACGGGGATCTTAACGCCCTTCGGAGTCACGAAAAGCGACTTGTTTTCCCAGTAGAGCCGAGCCGACGACACACCGGTTTTCGTCAGCCAATAGAGGGTGATGTTGTCGAGGATTTCGTCGCGCGTGAAGCCGAATTGCTCGCCGTTGAACAGGCGACTGATCTGCCGGTAGGTCCAGATATCGTGGTCGATGATCCAGGCGGCGAGGCCGACGGGCGAGTCTTCGATCCCATACAGCGTCTGCGGCCGGTTCCCCATCTCCGTTGCGTAGCCGAGCCCCTTCGCGAAGAAGAAGGATACGTGGTCGAAGGAGTATCGCTCCTCCTCATCGAGACCGTCAGGCGCAGGCGCTCCCTGCGCCGCGAGCGCGTTGATTTCCGGTGGAATGGCGCCCGCCATGTTTGTGTGGATGGCAAGCAAGCCCGGAGGAGCCTGGACGCCCATGAAGTCGACAATCAGCGCCCCCCAATCGCCGCCCTGGGCGACATAGCGATCATAACCGAGGCGTTTCATCAGCACGTCCCAGCTGCTCGCGATCCTCTCGGGACCCCAGCCGGTGACTGTCGGCTTTCCGGAGAAGCCATAGCCGGGCATAGACGGGATCACGACGTCGAATGCGTCCGCTTCCGTCCCGCCGTGCGCCGTCGGGTCGGTCAGCGGCTCGATCAGCTTCAATTGCTCGATGATCGATCCGGGCCAGCCGTGAGTGACGATCAGCGGCAAGGCATTCGGATGCTTCGACTTCACATGAATGAAGTGGATGTCGACCCCATCGATATTGGTGATGAAGTTCGGATAGCGGTTGATCTGTCCCTCGACCTTCCGCCAATCATGCTGCTTGAGCCAGTAATCGGCGAGCTTCTGGATCGTCGCGAGCTGCACACCTTGCGTGTCATCGCTGACCGTTTCTCGTTCGGGCCATCGGGTCGCAGCGATCCGCCGTTTGAGATCATCTAGGTCGTCGTCCGAAGCGTGATAGCTGAACGGCCGGATCGACTCGTCGCCGGCCGGCTGGCCGAGAATGATCGTCTGTTGTGACTCTGCCTCCTGCTTGGTGGCGGGCGTCGGCACAAGGGTGTCCGCACCGCCGTCCGGCGATGTCGTTTCGGCCATGATCATTCTCCTGGTCAGGGGGTGTCGGAGAGACGCGTGCAAACAGGGGTGCTCGGCCGTTCAAGAATGCCGGTGCGCAACGGGACTCGCGGCCCGCGTTGCCAGTGCTCCTGTCGTTGCGAGTCGGTCAAGCCAGGCCGGGCTTCAAACCGTCAAATTCAGCTGATCAATCCATAGAGAACCACGGCGGCGGCGGCGAGAAAGCCGATGAGCCCAATCGTCGCATGAAGGCGTCCGGCGCCAGTGCGCTGAAGCTTGAACTCGCGCCAGGCGAATGCCGCAAATCCGAGCAGCGCAATGACGGCGGCTGTGGCGAGAGCTCGACCGACGTAACCCTCTGCGATCAGGTAGAATAAGGCCGCGACGGTCGCCGATGCCGGTATCGTTATGATCCAGGCGACCATCACATTGCGCGCAATCCCCCACCGCACGGCCGAAGCCCGTCGGGCCGCTCCGGCGCCAATCACGCAGCCGGTGATGGTGTGCGTCGTCGATACGGGTATGCCGAAATAGGAGGCCGCAAAGAGCATCGCCGATCCCCCCAGCGAAGCTGAGAAACCTTGGTGTTGATCGAGCTTGGTGATGCGCGTGCCCATCGTTTCAATGATCCGCCACCCGCCGGTCAGTGTGCCGAGACCGATGGCCACATAGCAACTTAGCGCGACCCAGTGCGGTACTCTAAACTCGCCACTCAAATAGCCGGTCGAGTAGAGCAGCACGGTGATGACACCCATCGTCTTTTGGGCATCATTGAGCCCATGACCTAGCGAGTAAGCGCCGGCCGACACCAGGTGCAGTCCGCGGAACGTCCGCTCGGCCCCGCGCGCGCTCGCCTTCACACCCATCCAGCTCGTGACCAGCATGATGGTCATCGTCAGGAGAAGGCCCAGTGTCGGCGAGAGGACGATTGCGAGGAGGGTTTTGTTGAGGCCGTTCCACTGAATCCCGGCGATACCCGCGTGCGCCACTCCCGCTCCTATAATGCCGCCGACCAGCGCGTGGCTGGATGAAGATGGGATCCCTCGAAGCCAGGTGACCACGTTCCAGAACATCGCTCCGACGAGAGCGCCGAACACCACGGCGGGAGTGACGAGATCCTTGTCGATCAGTCCCGTGCCGATCGTATCGGCGACCTTGTGCAGCGCTGGCCACTTCAGCGCGAGGAAATAGGCCGCGAAATTGAAGAAGGCCGCGAAGGCGACTGCGCCGACGGGGCTGATCAGGCGAGTGCCCACCACCGTAGCTATTGAGTTCGCCGCATCGTGCAGTCCGTTCAGGAAATCGAAGGCGAGTGCGACGACAATCAGCCCGATGAGGAGCGGCAAGGCGAGCTGGTGCATGGCTCAGGCGTGGTCGATCACGATGCCGTCGATTTCGTTGGCGACGTCCTCGAATGCGTCGGTCACTCGCTCGAGATGCTTGTAGATCTCACGCGATACAATGAACTGCATCGGGCTGTCCGACTGTTCCGCGAAGGCTTTCTTGAGCCCCGCCTCACGGACATCGTCTGCATCGCCTTCCAGACTGACGACCTTCTCGGTGATCTCGTGGATTCGACCGCCGTTCCGGCCGATGTCCTTCAGCAGCGGCATGGCTTCCTGAGTGAGAGTTGCCGCTTCCGCGATCATCTCCACCATCTGCTTCATCTCAGGGGTGAAGGTCGAAAGCTCGTAAGTGTCGATCGCCCGAGCCGTGGACTGCATCTCATCGATGGCATCGTCCATTGCTCCGATCAACGACGTGATCGAGCCACGATCGAATGGCGTCAGGAAGGTACGGCGGACCGTCCGAAGCACTTCACGGATGATGTCGTCAGCCTCGTTCTCTCGACGATCGATTTCGGCAATATAGTCCTTGTGAAGCGTGCTGCCGTCGACGAGCTTGTCGAGGGCGAGGGCCGCAGCGACCACCGTCGCCGCATGGGCTTCGAACATGCCGAAGAAGTCGCCCGTTCTAGGCAGCAAGCGCTGAAACCACGCGAACATCTGATTTCCCCGTCAGCCGGAATGTGACAGTTCCATGGCAGGCTTTCCGCCGAGTGCAAGAGGAGTGGGTCCTCGCAGCGCCAGCTGCTTGGTTGGTCGCGCTACCGCTTGTTAACGAGCGTGTGCGATTCCGGGCGCGATGAGCGGCATTGAAAACCGATCCTAGGCGGCCGCCGCCATATAAGCGCGCGCCGCTTCCATCGCTGTTCGTCCCACCTCGGTGAGACGGGCCCCTGCGCGGATCACTTCGTCTCCCGCCTGGAAGTTTCGATGGTGTGCGGCGAGGTCGGTTCGCGCTGCAGCGATCTCGGTCTCGTCCAACGCCCCGGACTCGAGCAGTCGGCTCACGGTCTGGTGCATCCGGGCGACGACATAAGTCGCGTGGACGACCCCATCCATCGGCCGCGGGTCGCTGCGCAGCGGCGAGCTGAACAGTTCGCTGTCTGGATTTTCTATAAGCGGCCCGGATGCGCAGAAGCCGAAGAGCAAATTATGCCCACTTTCGTGCGCAAGTGCCTGCGCGGTATCGAGCACCGTATTCTGGCCACGCGCATTCAGCATGATCGCGCCCCACAGCATGTAGGACGAGGCGCCGTCGAACGTAAGCGCTTTGGGGTCAGTTGGCCCGGCGGCCACGACGATATCGCGCAGCAACGCCCTGATCTCGGCTCCCATCTCCGGAAAGCCGGCGTCTAGAAGCGCGAAGGCCCTCTCGATCCGCTTCCGGCACTCGGCCATCAGCGCCGCATCGGGTGCGTCCGCGACCTCCACATCGGCCAGCAACAAGCGTCGATAGCGCTCCGCCTCACCCGTCGAGCGATCGTCGATCGAGCCGACCCGCGTCCCGGAATGCTCAATTTGCGCCAGGATCTCGTCCGCCAATTCGCGGGCATGTCCTAGCTCCTCCGCTTCCAGAGCGAGGACCAAATCATAATAAGCTCCGAACACATGGGGGGATTGGGGTCCTAAGCGGATTTGCGCCGCCATTTTGCTTCCTGCGCCGGCCGGGACGCCGAGGTCTTCACCCACTTGGTCGAAGAGATATTCTAGGCTTTCGGCGAGCCGATCGCGCATCCGGCGGTCGAGCGCCTCTCCACGCCCGGCGCTTGGATCGAACGCTTCAGCCCGTACGATGGTAGTCAGCGCTTACCTTCGTGCTACGCCTTGAGACCGGTCTTAACCCCCAGCTTGGCACCGATCTTTGTGCCAGCCTTTTCGCCGATTTTGCCACCGAGCTTCGCGCCCACCTTGCCGCCGACTTTTCGGCCGACTTTGGGGCTGAGCATCCGCGATGCTTCCTCGCGAATCGAGTCACGCTCTCCGGCGATCTGTTCAAAACCAAGCATGCGATTCCAGTCGAGCTTCGTCGAGGGGCGGCTCCTGTTCATACTGACCTCTTACCCATCCAATGCGCGAGACGAACTGTTATGTTATCCTTAATTATGAACTGGAAAACAAGGGCTATGTTGCCCTGGGGGTCTGTTCGTTGATTCTGGTCATCACCACGCGCGAGCACAGTTACACGCATAACGCTCTTCACAAGCGGTCTGGCCTCGATCTCGACGTCATTTCCTACGAGAAGATCCTGAAGCGAGACCGGAGTCCATATCCGGCGACGCACATCTTCACCGACTTCGACAGGCTGCCGCTCCGCCAAGTCCAGGACGCAGCTGCCCTGTACCGTGCGCTCAAGAGTGCGGGGGTGAAGGTTTTGAATGACCCCGCCGGGGTCTGCGGGCGCTACGAGCTTCTCCGCGCCCTTCACTCGAAAGGACTCAATTCTTTCAACGCCTATCGGGCTGACAGTCTGGAAACTCCTTCGCGATGGCCCGTCTTTCTGCGCCTGGATGGTACCCACGCTGCGCCGATCTCGGGATTGCTCCACAACCCGGCGGAGTTGGAGGAGGCGATCGAGCGAGCGCTCGAAGTGGGCACTCCGCCCAATGCTTTGCTGATCGTCGAATATGCCGGTGAACCCGTGCGGCCGGGCCTGTTCCGGAAACTATCGGTGTTCAAGGTTGGCGAAAAACTGCTGGGCCACACCTGTGTCCATGAGGAAAATTGGATCGTCAAATACGGCCAGCCAGGCATTGCTCCCGCTGAGCTCTATGATGAAGAATATGATCTCGTCGCGAACAATCCATTCACCGCCGCGGTTGAGCCGGCATTCCAGCTGGCCGGGATTGACTACGGGCGAGTTGATTTCGGACTGGTCGATGGCCGCCCTCAAATCTTTGAAATCAATACGAATCCCCATGTCGAGCTAGACCCTAAGGCGAGCCCGGTGGAAAGGCGCAACCAAAGCAACGCTTTGTTCAAAGCGAATTACCTCGAGGCAATGGCCGCCATTGACACGGAGCGCCGGCCGGCTTGGGTGGTGAAATCGTCCGTGCCCGTTCGATCCGCACGAATCGTTCCGGCACGCGTCCGCAAGCTCCTTGCGACATCATATCGCAAGCTAAGAAAGTCTGACTCCCACAGGTTCGGAAGCTTATTTCGCGCCTTTTGCAGGATTCTTCTGTCGGTGACGAACCGCGCCGCGACAACGTCGCTTCGAAGAACGGCGCGCGATTGGCGCGCCTATCTGCATTTGGTCGTGCGCAGGAAGCCGCGCAATGTTCGCGTCCTGATCTTCGGCCAAGGACGTACCGGCAGCACGCTTCTCGAGGACTTGCTTTGTTCGACCGGGTACTTCGCCAGGCACGGGGAAATCCTCGGCGAGGGCGCGAGCCGCGTTCGCTATCCGGCGGCTTTCGTCAAGGGTAGCGCTCGTCGGCGTCAAAGCAACCATTTCGTATGCCACGTCAAACCTGACCACCTTACGATCTATCGCGAGCGCGCGAGTGCGCGCCCTGTGGAACTCAAGGCATTCTTTGAATCGATCGTCGCCGACGGATTCAAGATTATCTACCTCCGGCGATCCAACAGGCTCGCGCAATTCCTTTCCGAACGAGTGGCGCAGGCGCGCGGGCGGTATCACAAACGGGATGATCGTCCGGAAACGCAGCGCGTGATGGTCGACCGGCAACAGCTCATGAGATTTGCGGCCTGGCGAAAACAGCGGGATGCTGAAGAGGCGGCCGCACTCGAGGGCTTCGCTTTTATCGACGTGGAGTATGGGCGCGATCTCGAGGATCCCTCGCTGCACCAGTCCACGATCGATCGCATCATGGACGCCCTCTCAATTGAGAAGCGCCCAGTCAGGACCCTGTCTCTTATACACATCTGACGCTGCCGACGACTCTGTGTATGTGTAGATCTCG
>JBKPLG010000089.1:0-6448 GCA_046731515.1 Pseudomonadota bacterium
ATCATGGCTTATGCAGCAAAATATGCGTCGGCTTTCTACGGACCGTTCCGCGAAGCGGTGGGGTCGCTGGGCCGTCTAAAGGGCGACAAACGGGGCTATCAGATGGATCCCGCCAACGTGGATGAGGCGCTGCGCGAGGTCGAGCTCGACCTCGCCGAGGGCGCCGACATGGTGATGGTGAAGCCCGGGTTGCCGTATCTGGATGTCGTTGCGCGGGTGAAGGATGCGTTCGGCGTACCCACCTTCGCCTATCAGGTGTCGGGCGAATATGCGATGATCGAGCACGCGGCGGCGGCAGGCACAGCCGACCGTGACGCACTGATCCTCGAGACTTTGCTCGCGTTCAAGCGCGCGGGTGCGACCGGAGTTCTTACCTATCACGCGCTCGACGCCGCGCGGCTGATCGCTGGCTGATGATCGAGCAGCTGAAGGCTGAAATCGAGCAGCTTCGAGCGGCCGCGGCGCCGCTTGAGCCCGGTGCGGAGGAACGGCGGGAACTTGGATCACAGGCGCTCGACCATGTTATCCAATATTGGGATCAGGTCGAGACTGCACCCAGCAATCGCCCCTGGTCCGAGGTTTTCAGCCAGCGTCTCGATCCGGAGTTCGCGGAAGAGGGTCGCGATCCTGCTGCGGTTCTCGATTACGTCGGTGCGTGCATCGACGCGCCGGGCTTTGCGACGACGAGTCCACGCTTCATGGCCTACATTCCTGGCGGCGGACTGGTTCATTCAGCGCTGGGGGATTTGCTCGCGGCGGCTTCGAACAAATATTCGGGTTTCGCGTCAGCCAGTCCGGGAGCCGTGCGCATCGAGAATGCCTGCGCGGCTTGGCTCGCACAGGTCATTGGCTATCCGCAGGAAGCTGCGGGAACGCTGACTTCGGGCGGGAGCATCGCCAACTTGACGGCGATCGTAACAGCCCGTGAGGCACGCGATTCCGACGGCGGCGCCGTGTATGTTACGCGTTTCGCCCATTATTGCATCGACAAGGCCTTGCACATCGCCGGCCGCGGTCGTGCGCCGAAGCGCGTAATCGCGACCGATGAATCCCATCGGATGTCCGTGTCCGCTCTGGAGCAAGCGCTGGAGGAAGATCGCCGGAACGGCGTCCGGCCATGGCTGGTCGTCGCGTCAGCGGGAACGGTGGATACCGGAGCGATTGACCCGCTGTCCGAGATTGCCGAACTCTGTCGGAAATACGGCACCTGGTTTCATGTGGACGGGGCCTACGGCGGTTTGTTCTCGCTGTGTGAAGAGGGCCGCGCGCTGTTGCGTGGGATTGAGGAGGCAGACAGCGTCGCGCTCGATCCGCACAAGACCCTGTTCCTCCCATACGGTACCGGCGCGACGCTCGTGCGCGACGGCAAGCTTTTGCAGGACGCCTTCAGCGCCAGCGGCGAATATATCCGGCCACTGGGCGAGTCAGAGGTTGGCCCATCGCCCGCTGACCTGTCACCGGAACTCACCCGCCACTTTCGCGCGCTTCGTCTGTGGCTCCCGCTGCAGATCGCCGGCGTCGCCCCCTTCCGAGCCGCGCAAGCCGAGAAGCTTGCACTCGCCCGATACTTCCACGCGCGCCTCTCTGAAATCGAAGGCTGGGACCCGGGCCCGCAACCCGAGCTGTCGGTCGTCGCCTTCCGTTACTTGCCGAAGAACGGTGACGTGGATGATTTCAACGAGCGTCTGCTGAAGCACCTTCAGCAGGAGGGGCGGGTAATGATGAGCGGTACCCGGATCGATGGCAGCTTCCGCTTGCGCTGCGCCATCCTTTGTTTCCGCACGCACATGGAGCATCTCGACGATGCGATCGATGTGCTTGTCAGCGGAGTGCACACTCTTGGCGGCTGAAGCATTCGCTGCGACGTCTCGCTGTGGGCCATTAACCAAAGTATAAAGCTCTCCGGACAACAACCCCGCAAGGATTTGCGTGGCGTTGGGGAGGACTAGTGGCGACCGCAACACTCCGTAGCGGCGAACTGTCGGTGCCGATCCGCGTACGCTTCGTAGCGACGATCTTCGCCGGTTCCTTCCTGCTTTTCCTCGTGCAGCCGATGATCGCGCGAATGGCATTGCCACGCCTCGGCGGGGCGCCCGCCGTCTGGAATTCGGCGATGCTGGTCTACCAGCTCCTGCTGCTCGGCGGCTATGCCTACAGCCATGGCCTGGGGCGGCTCGCTCCACGATCGCAGGCGGCGATTCATCTCAGCGCCTTCGTTCTCGCCGCGGCAATGCTTCCGATCGGCTTATGGCCCATCAAACCACCCTCCGATGCCAATGTGCTGCTGTGGGTGCCGTGGCTGTTCCTGGTTTCGATCGGCCCGTTGTTCCTGCTGATTTCGGCCCAGGCACCGCTCATCCAACGCTGGTACACGCTTTCTGGAGGAGGCGACCCCTATCCGCTTTATGCGGCCTCCAATTTCGGCAGTTTTTGCGGCCTCATCGCTTATCCGTTGCTCGTCGAGCCATTGCTGCCCGTCGCCACGCAACGCTTGCTCTGGAGCGTGGGCTATGCGCTCCTCATTCTCCTCGCCGTGTGGTGCGCGCTAAAGCTCCCGGAGACGGGTTCGGTGAGTCATGCCACGACGACGCCCAAGCGATCGATCGGGTGGCAAACACTCGGCAAGTGGGTCTTGCTAGCGGCCGTTCCGTCCGGCCTGATGCTTTCGACCACGCTGTTCATGACAACCGATCTCGTGGCGATGCCACTCCTCTGGGTGCTGCCGCTGAGTCTTTATCTACTTAGTTTTTCGGTCGCCTTTGCGGTGGAGCGGCGTTGGGCCAATGTGATTTCGCGGCTCGCTCCGTTCGTTTTGCTGAGCACCGCTTACGGCGTCTTTTCGAGTACGCCCCACATCGCCCCAATTCTGTCGGTTGTCGCCCTGATCGGGCTGTTTTTCGTCTCGGTCGCAATCCATCGGGGATTGTACGACCTGCGGCCAGATCCCGCACATCTGACGACTTTCTACCTGGCCATGGCCGTTGGGGGAGCGCTCGGCGGTTTGTTCTGTGCGCTCGTCGCTCCGATGATCTTCGACTGGACCTACGAATATCCAATCCTGGTCGTCGCGGCTGCATGGATTCTGGGTGCAAAATCGCCTTTCCCGCTCGTCCAACGCTTTTGGGAAGGCGGCCACGCACCACGAGCGGCGCGATGGAGCGTTCCCCTTTTTCTGATCCTTTCGCTCGCCCGGCCTTTCGGAATGGATGGTTCGGCCTTGTTGGCGACGTGTGGGTCGGCGATCCTGATCGGTCTCGCAGCGTTTGCTGTCGGCAATCGGATTGCTTTCGCCGCGGCTATTGCCGCGCTGATGCTCAGCAGCGGCGGTTGGTCGAAGTTGGCTTTGTCTGCGGAGCCGGATCGAATGACCCGCAGCTTCTTCGGAATCTATTCCATCAGAACCGGACGGGATGACGTCCACCTGCTCTTTCATGGGACCACGATTCACGGCGTCCAGCGCCGCGGATCGCCGGAGCTGGAGCGATATCCGACCAGCTATTATGCGTATGGATCGGGAGTGGGTCTTGCGCTCGCTGCCGCGCCTTCAATCATCGGTGAGCACGCCAGGATCGATGTTGTCGGGCTCGGCGCGGGAACTTTGGCCTGTTACAGCCGGCCGGGGCAGAGCTGGCGCTTCTATGAGATTGATCCTGTGGTGGCGAGCATTGCTCGCCATCCGCGACAATTCACCTTTCTGTCACGCTGCTTGCCCAATGCCGAAATTGTGATCGGCGATGCTCGACTGACCCTGCACAAGACTGGGCCGGCCTCGGCCGACATCCTTATCGTCGATGCATTTTCGTCGGACTCAGTGCCGATGCATCTTCTGACGCGCGAAGCATTTCGCGCCTATCGCCGTCATCTGGCGCCCAACGGTCTGCTCCTGGTCCACGTTTCCAATCGCTTTCTCGATCTGGAACCAGTCGTCGCTGCGCAGGTAAAAGACGGCTGGAAAGCCGCGAGGCGCACATTCGTGCCGAACGGGCGCCAAACTGCGAACTGGCAGACGGACTCCAACTGGATTGCCCTTTCGCCCTCGGCGACGACGCTTCAGCGACTGGAAAGCGCGAGCGGCACGGCGCATTGGACGCCGCTGGCGCCGCGCGCTGGCTTTGCTGCATGGACCGACGAGCATTCGAGCATTCTGCCGATCATCAAATGGGCTCGATGATCCTAGAGCCCAAGCCGCTGCTGGATTGCCTTGATCCGGTCCGCTTGGCGCTGATCGAGCTCGGCGACTTGTCTGCCGGCGTCCTGGATCGCGATAAGGTCGTTCGGCGCCAATCCGCCCTGCGTTTGCAACAAGCTCGCGCCAATTGCGTCGATGTCGCCCAGCGCACGCGCAGTAGGATCGCGCGCGGCGATTGCCGCGGATAATGCTTCCTGTGCCGCAATCCAGTTATCGCTTTGTGGTCCGCGCGCTGTTGCAGCAAGCCTCTCGGCGCGTGCGGCAATCGTTTCGAATGCAGCATCACCGCTCCGCGCTTGATCAACCAACTGGGCCAACTGGTTCGCGAGTGCTGGGGTGGCTGGCCGATCGTTGATCGGGCGGACTACGGGTAGCCGCGGATCGATGGCTTCCGCGGTCCGGGGCTGCAGTGAGGGAAATGGACCGCCGGTAGGAGCGCAAGCGCTTAAAAGAGCGAGTGACGACAGGGCTAGGCCAGAGGCGGTTCGCATCGTCGCCAATCTGTAAAAGCGGCCCCGCAAAGGCGCAAATGTTAGCCGGGTTGCGTGACGGTAAAAGCGCCCCTATGTCGCGCCCTCTTGCTCGTTAGAGCCAAGCGCGCCCGTAGCTCAGCTGGATAGAGCACCAGACTACGAATCTGGGGGTCAGAGGTTCGAATCCTTTCGGGCGCGCCATTTCTTTCCAGTTTCAAATCAATGGTTTAGCTTCGTGCTGAGTAAAGCGGCGCTTACGAATTCATGTTGCAGTCTGCTGGCGCCATTTTCCTCAGGTTTCCGCCATTTTCGATTTTGTCGCGGCGACTAGGCCCGGCCGCCGCGGCGTTTTGAATGAAGCCATCCACTGGATGAAGCGTTTCATCGCCTTCAGTCCAAGGAGAATCCCGATGCCAGCGAAATCCGCAGCACAGCAGAAAGCCGCCGGAGCGGCCCTCTCAGCCAAACGCGGCGACACACCAAAGAGCAAACTCAAAGGCGCATCAAAGTCGATGGCTTCGATGAGTGAAAAGGAGCTCAAGAAGATGGCGTCGACTGGACGCAAGGGCAAGGCAGAGCATAAGTCGAAGAGATAAGGAACCGTCAAACCGGCCGTCCTTGGCTTGCACATAAACGATCGATCAATCGTGCTTTAGCTCGCTGGCTCTATGCTTACGCCCGTCCACGGAGGCGGTATGGTCTACACAATTCATCACTTTGTCCGGGAACACTGGGTGAGCGAAGAGACTGTCAAAGGGCGCCCCGCAGATTGGGTTTACGAACACGCCAAGCAAATCGTCGAAACCCGCCAGGCCGATCGCGTGGATGTGGTGGATCAGCGCAATATTCTCGTGTTCCGCTGGCCACGCGTCCTGCATCGCGCCTAAAGATCCAGGAATAAATCATCACTGGAGCGGGACGAGCCAAGATCCTGTCGGGAGGGAATGTCCGCAATGGGTGGAAAGCGGACATCACGTGAAGTTGCGCTAACCCCTGCGCTTGTCAGCTTCCTATCGAAGTTGCATGAACCGGTAGACCTAGAAATCCATTCCTCCCATGCCGCCCATTCCGCCGTGGCCCATCGGCATGGCCGGCTTGTCTTCCGGTATGTCAACGATCGCTGCCTCGGTCGTGATAAGCAAGCCTGCAACGGAGGCTCCATCCTGAATAGCCGACCGGACCACCTTCGTCGGGTCAATCACACCAGCCTTCACTAGATCCTCGTAGACTTCCGTCTGGGCGTTGAAGCCGAGCTTCGGGTCGTTGCCGTCGATCAACTTGCCCGCGACGACCGCACCATCGTGTCCCGCGTTTTCGGCAATCTGACGAAGCGGCGCCTGCAACGCCTTTCGGACAATATCGATGCCGCGGGTTTGATCCTCGTTGGCTCCTTTCACATTTGCGAGTGCTTTCGAGGCATAAAGCAACGCAGTACCCCCGCCCGACACGATGCCTTCTTCGACGGCGGCACGCGTGGCATGCAGAGCATCTTCGACACGGTCCTTGCGCTCCTTCACCTCGATCTCCGACGAGCCACCAACCTTGATGACCGCAACGCCGCCGGCGAGCTTTGCCAAACGCTCCTGCAGCTTCTCGCGATCGTAGTCGGACGTAGTGGTGTCGATCTGCTGGCGGATCGCACCCACGCGAGCCTCGATGGCCTGGCGGGTGCCGGCACCGTCGACAATGGTCGTATTGTCCTTGTCGATTGTGATGCGCTTGGCCTGACCGAGCATGGTGGTCGTGACGTTCTCGAGCTTGATGCCGAGGTCTTCGCTGATCATCT